>JAILHP010000054.1 GCA_024695705.1 Prevotella sp.
ATCAACTACCCCCGTCTGCTGAAGGGCAAGACGGAGTGTGAGACGGCCAAGAAGGCCATGGATGTCGTAGAGTTCCTGCACGACGTGGTGAAGCTCGACCGCCGCTTGGGTACGTTCCCCTACAAGGTGAGCCTGCATAACTCGTGTCACGGTGTGCGTGAGCTGGGTCTGTCGTCACCCAGCGAGCAGCATGTGGAGAAGTTCAATAAAATCAAGGACCTGTTGCAGCTGGTGGATGGTATTCAGGTGGTGGAGCCTGAGCGTCCCGACGAGTGCTGCGGCTTTGGCGGCATGTTCTCGGTGGAGGAGACTGCCATCTGTGCCCAGATGGGGCGCGACAAGGTGGAACGCCATATTCAGACAGGTGCCGAATACGTGACGGGTCCTGACTGTTCGTGTCTGATGCACATGGCCGGCGTAGCCCGTAAGCAAGGCCTGAAGATTGAGTTTAAGCACGTGGTTGAGATTCTGGCCGCTGGGCTGTAAATTGTAAATTGTTAAATTGTAAATATCAATGTCAACACAACATAGCAAGAAAGCCGCGAAGTTCCTGAAGAACCAGACTTACGCGAAGTGGCACGACGCCACGTTTTGGGCTGTCCGCACAAAGCGTGACAACATGGCTCAGGGGCTTGACGAGTGGGAACAGCTGCGCGACAAGGCCTCGGCCATCAAGCGCCATACCATCACCCATCTCGACGAATACCTGGATCAGTTTGCGACGAATGCAGAGAAGAACGGCGTGATCGTTCATTGGGCCAAGGATGCTGAGGAGTTTAACGAAATAGTCTATGGCATCCTGAAGCATCACGATGTAAAGAAAATGGTGAAGTCGAAGTCGATGCTCACCGAAGAATGCGAAATGAACCCCTACCTGGAGGCAAGGGGGATTGAGGTCGTGGAGACCGACCTCGGAGAACGTATCATCCAACTAAAGCATCAGAAGCCCAGCCATATCGTCATGCCTGCCATTCACCTGAACCATGACGATGTGGGCGAGCTGTTTGAGGAGAAGGGAATCTCGAAGGAGAAGGGCAACCACGACCCAACGTACCTTACTTATATGGCACGCCTGTCGTTGCGCAACGAGTTCCTGACGGCCGATGCTGGCATGACGGGAGCGAACTTCGGCATTGCCGAGACGGGCGACATAGTGGTATGTACCAACGAGGGCAATGCTGATATGTCCACGTCGTGTCCGCGCCTGCACATCGCTGCTATCGGACTGGAGAAGGTCATCCCCAATTATGAGTGTCTGGCCGTGTTCCAGCGTATGCTCTGCCGTGCCGGTACCGGACAGCCGACGACCACCTACACCTCGCACTTCCGCAAGGCACGTCCCACTGCCAAGGAGATGCACATCATACTGGTGGATAACGGACGAAGCGAGTGGGTGGGCAACCCCGACCATTGGGAGGTGCTGAAGTGCATTCGCTGTGGCTCGTGCATGAACACCTGTCCCGTCTATCGGCGTTCAGGTGGTTACTCCTACAGCTACTTCATTCCCGGTCCTGTGGGCATCAACCTCGGAATGCTGCGCAGCCCCGGGCTCCACTCGGGCAACGTCTCTGCCTGTACGCTCTGCCTGAGCTGTCAGACGGTGTGTCCGGTGAAGATTGACTTGGGTGACCAGATATATAAATGGCGCCAGAAGCTCGACCGTTTCGGAACGGCCAACTCAGAGAAGAAGATGATGTGTCGCGGCATGAACATGTTGTTCGGCAGTCCCTCGCTCTACAAGATGGCTACTGCCGTGTCGCCTGTGGCTAATGTCATCCCGCCATTCCTGATGAACCTTTCCGTCAACCCGTGGGCCGAAGGTCACGAAATGATGAAGTTCCCGAAAAAGCCGTTCCATTCCATATTTAAGGAGATACAGAAATGAGTAGCAAAGAAGATATACTGAAGAAATTCCGGGCCAATGTGCGCGAGAAGTACGATATGCCGTCACTTGATGATATCCAGGCGGTTACCTATCCTGACCCGCTGGTGCAGTTCATCCGTATGAGCGAGAGCGTGGGCGGACAGGTACTGGAAGTGCCCGAGGGACGTGATATCAATGATCTGATACGTGAGTTGTTTCCCGATGCCAAGGAAATCGCCTCGAACCTGCCCGAGATAACCATCGCAACCCGCAATCCCGATACTGTGGGACGGGCACGCGACCTGAACGGTACGGATGTGGGAATTATCCGCGGATACTTCGGCGTGGCAGAAAACGGTTGCATCTGGGTACCGCAGACCATGAAGGAGAAAGCCGTCTGCTTCATCTCGGAGAACCTTATCATCCTGTTACCGAAAAGTCAGATAGTCAATAATATGCATGAGGCATACAAGCGGCTGTCAACCGACAACGGAAAGGATGCGCTCGACGCCTTCAACGACTACGGCTATGGCACGTTCATCAGCGGACCGTCGAAGACAGCCGATATTGCACAGGTACTTGTCATGGG
>JAILHP010000070.1 GCA_024695705.1 Prevotella sp.
GAAATAGGCGATGAGGAGAAGATAACCCACATACCAGAGGGTGGTGACGCTGAAGATGACGTAATCGACGGCACAGACGGCGGCAAGCCCACTGAGATACAGCAGGCCATCGCTCAAAGGAAGACGACGATAGAGGTCAAACAGCACGGCAACACCCACGATGACGATAGCCCACACGGAAGTGATAAACAGCCCCAGCACGGGCGGCAGGGCAAAGGGATTGAGCGTGGGATGATAATAGAAATGGCGCCAGGTCTCAGGGCCAAACATCTGGATGGAGGCATAGAGCGTGGCTGACGACGCTACCAGCAGGCACAGGAGCGTGGGATAGAACGAGTCGATGTCGCGGAAATGTACGATGCGGGCATGACGGCGGCTGAGACGGAACAGACCGTAGGCTGCTCCCACCAGTACGACGAAGGCAAGGAAAATGAGCAGGTGGCTGTTGGAGAAGAAGTCGATGAACTGCGAGATGGGGTCGTCAGGCGAGACGGCACTCAGCATCTCACTCTCACGCACCCAGCCGATGGTGAGCTGGTCACGTGCCACCTTGACCCACACGGAGTCGATGCTGTCCTGCGGAACGATATTGATGTCGGCCACCACCAAGCGGTCGTGTGCCTTGACGAGCAGCGAGTCGCCCTCGTCGGTAACGAGCGGCAGCGAGTCGGCATTCATCACGAAGTTATAGCCCTGGGTGTAATGATGGGTGGTGGAGAAGGAAATGCTGTCAATCTGCTCCTCCGTCAGGTCCCAGGCATCAGGCGTCTGCTGGCCGTGGTTGTAACAGGATGTGCACAGCAGCAGAAGGCAAAGGGGTAATATGAAATGCTTAATTCTCCGCATAGACATTCATTTGACAGTTTTTACAATCGAAGTCAAGGCGGAAGCGGCGACCGTTGCGCAGGCGGAGATAGAGAGGAACCCCACCAAACCTCCCCGAAAGGGGGAAAGCCCCACCACACCTCCCCGAAAGGGGAGGCTTACCTACGGAGTTCGGATTCTTTGTACAATAGCCTAATGCATAGCGGAGGCAATGGCGGCATTGCATGAGGGGGAAAGGAGACTCTCCCCCTGCCCCTCCCTGAGAGGGAGGGGTGGAGTTACATTCATTCCCTTGAAGGTATTTGCTCCCCTCCCTCACAGGGAGGGGTTGGGGGTGAGTCTTCACTATCGTCTTTCTCCTCAGCTCGGAGAGTTTGCTGCTGGGGATGAAGTAGTTGAAGGCATCAGGAAGCAAAACTTCCTGACACTCATACGGGGTGCCGCCCAACTTGGTGAGCTGACGGACGATGTTGTCACGCTGGGGCTTCTCGGCTTGCTGATGCTCGCAGTCGATGTGGGCAGATGCCTCCCAGCGTACATGGGAAGAGGGGTTGTCGGCTTGAGAGCGTGATTCAGTCAAGGAAGCGTGGAGGGCGAAGCCTGTGGGCGTTACGGAGAGCTGCATGCGGATGGGAATCTTACGCTCGGCACTGGGACGCGAGAGGATGCGCTCAAACTCCATGTCGTTGTTACGATAGAGCTTCATGCCCGGACGCAGGTTGTCGGGCATTTCCAATGGGAAGAGGCGGTTCCCTTCCACGCGGTTGACGCGGAAGCCTTGGAGAGACCCTCCCCCAGCCTCTCCCTGTAAGGGATGGGAGGGAATATGAAAACAGAGGCCATCGCCGTTGGCGAAACGGGAGGTACCGGCTACGGTGAAGGAACGGCCACGGATTTCTTTGACTGTTCCTACAAATTCGCCTATGGCCTTGGGGGTGTCAGGCGAGAAGATGTCCGGCTGACGGCCATGCAGGAAATGCGTGGTATAGCCCCGGTTGAAGGTCTTGCGGAGGTCGGGCTTGAAGGTATAGGTGCAGCGCCCCAGGGAAGCTCGCTCGTAGCGGTCAGGATGACGGCGGATGATGTCGTTGAGTCGTTCGCTGTAGGCTGCCGTCACGTTCTTCACGTAGGCGACGTCCTTCAGGCGACCTTCAATCTTGAACGACGTAGCCCCTGCATCAATCAGCTCCTGCAGGTGGTCGCTGAGGTTCAAATCCTTGAGCGACAAGAGGTAACGGTCGTGCTCCAAGACACGGCCCTCGGCATCCAACAGGTCGAACGACATGCGGCAGACCTGGGCACAGGCACCACGATTGGCCGAACGTCCGAAGCAATACTCGGAGATGTAACACTGGCCGGAATAGCTGACGCAGAGGGCGCCGTGAACGAAGACCTCCAGCGGCATGTCGGGCACCTCGCGATGGATGGCGGCAATCTCGTCAACCGACAGCTCACGCGCCAGGACCACACGACGGAAACCCAGCTGCTGCAGCTGGCGCACCTTCTCAGCGGTACGGTTATCGGTCTGCGTGGAGGCGTGCAAGGCAACCGGTGGCAACGACTGGTTGAGCAGCTGCAGGTCTTGTACCAAGATGGCATCGACTCCCGCCTCATATAGCTGCCAGATTAGCTGTCGCGCCGGTTCCACCTCATCATCATGCAGCAGGGTGTTGACCGTTGCAAACACCTTGACGGCAAACTGATGGGCGTACAGACAAAGGGTCCGGATATCGTCGAGCGAATTGCCTGCTGCCATCCTTGCGCCAAAGCGTTCAGGACCGATATAGACGGCATCGGCACCGTGGTCGATAGCCGCGATTCCGCACTCCAAGTTCTTGGCAGGTGCCAGCAGTTCTAATTTTGTCATCATCACTCAACACTCAACGCTCACCCTTACTCAATCTTATTGATATCGAACGGCGTTTCCTGATAGACGTAGTAGTTAATCCAGTTGCTGTAGAACAAATGGGCATGAGCACGCCACGTGACATGCGGCTCGCACGACGGGTCGTCGTTACGGTAATAGTTGACGGGCACTTCCACATCGTCGCGCACGTCACGGTCACGCTTGTATTCCTTATCGAGCGTGTTGGGCGCATACTCCAGGTGTCCGGTGATGAAGAACTCACGACCGTTGCGGGCCGTCACGATGCTGGCTCCGCAATCGTCGGAGTCGGCAATCAGCGTCAGTTCCGGATGGGCAAGAATGTCCTCGCGGTGAATCTCCGAATGACGGCTGTGGGGCATGTTGAACACATCGTCGAACCCACGGAAGATGGGCAGGTGGGGCAACAGCGTGCGATGCTGGAAGATGCCGAACATCTTCTTCGGCAACGGGTACTTGGGAATGCCGTAGTGATAGTAGAGTCCGGCCTGTGCCGCCCAGCAGATATACAGCGTACTGGTGACGTGGGTGCGTGCCCAGGCAAAAATGGCCTGCATCTCGTCCCAATAGGTCACCTGCTCGAAGTCAAGCGACTCTACGGGAGCTCCGGTGATAATCATGCCGTCGAACTTCTCGTTCTTCATCACTTCAAAGTCGCGGTAGAACATCATCATGTGCTCAATGGGCGTGTTCTTGGGCGTATGGCTCTTGAGCTTCATGAAACTCACTTCAATCTGCAGCGGGGTGTTCGACAACAGCCGAATCAGGTCAGTCTCGGTGGTTATCTTGAGCGGCATCAGATTGAGAATCACAATCTTCAGCGGACGGATATCCTGCATGTGGGCACGCGAATAGTCCATCACGAAGATGTGCTCTTGCTTCAGCAGCTCAATGGCGGGAAGTTTATCGGGTAATCTTAAGGGCATCTACTTAAATTTTCGATTTGTTACTCCACTTTTATCACACAAACGGAGACGTTGTCGTAGCCACCGGCATCAATGGCTGCCTGACACAGCTGAGCGGCTTCAGCTCCACCGGCCATCAGCGAAGAAATCTTCTCGTCGGGGACCATATCGTTCAGACCGTCGGAGCAGAGCATCAGCACATCGCCCGGCAACACGTTTTCAGTAAACTCAAACAAATCCAGATAGGAGGTCCGGCAGCCGCCGCCGATGCAGTTGGTGATGATGTTGGAGTGCTTCTTCACGCCCATCATGCTGTTGAGGGAATGGTCGATGGAGAGCTGGGTGAGCACCCCGTTGCGGAAGCGGTAGATGCGGCTGTCGCCACAGTTCATCCAGTAGAGGCGGTTGCCGTAATAAACGATGCCCACCAGCGTGGTACCCATATCGGCATATTCCGGACGGCCAATGCCCATGCCTTCTATCTTCTTGTTGATGTTGTTGAGCCAGGCGACCATCATCTCGTTGAAATCGCCGGAGGAAAGGTTCTGGGGCAGGTCGCTAACGAAGTAATGAAGGTTGGACAGGGTTTCCTGACTGGCCACTTCGCCGGCCTGATGTCCTCCCATGCCGTCAGCCAGGGCAATGACAAAACGGTTGAGGGTGTCCATGTAGAGCTCTGTCCGGAACGAGCCGTTCCGGATATATCGGTCCCACACGAGTATCATGTCCTCGTTATTGCTGCGGATGCAGCCTACAAGACTGGCTGCTGTTATGCTAAACTTTTTCATTGTTCTATTTTCAATTGTCACTCAATGTTCACCTGCATGCTCACATTGGCAAGTGTTACCATGTCTCCGCTCTTCAGCGACATCGGCACGTCAGGCAGCAGCTCGCGGTCGTTGAGCCGCGTACCGTTGGACGAATGCTTGTCGATGATGCACCAGCCCGACTCCTTGTTATAGACCAGCTGGGCATGAACGCCAGAGATGTACATATTGTCCTGGAAGAACTGGCTGTAAGGTCCATAACGGCGCCCTATCACGGCTCCGTTCTGACCCACAATGCGAATGTCCAGGTTGCCGTTGTAAAGCGTCAGTACAGGAAGCCGCTGATAGTTTCCGGCGGTAGTAACCATGGAGTTGTCAGAGCCCAGCGTCGTATTGCCGCTGGTGATGATGCGCGACGAGAAAGTGCCTAACGAGGTATGCGATGCCTCGCGATTCTTCAGCAGTTCCTCAGCGTTGACCATCAGGCCGCCGCAATAGATGCAACGACGTCCCTTCCCCACTCTACCGCAGCTACTGCAATAGACCAAGGCCTGTCCACACTGGTCACAGTAGCGGGACTCGTCGTCAATCTCTTCCTTACATGTCGGACAAATTATCATATTCTATTTATATATAACTTCTAACTCTCCCTAATGTCCTCCGGCAGTATCAGCTGGAAGGTCTCCGTAGTGATGGCGGAACGCGGTAGCGCCGAGACGCGGATGGACAGCTGCTGTATGGTATCGTCGAGCAGGGTACGCATCTCACGGGCATTGCCAAAGGTGTTGTCCTTGCTGACCACCTTACGGCAGATGAGGTCCATGAGCTTGAACTCGGCAGCAGGCGAAAGGGTGTATTGCTCCTTGGCCGCCATTTTCTTGAAGATGGCCAGCAGCTCGTCCTCATTGTAGTCGTCAATATGGAGCTTGTGCGTGAAGCGGCTGGCAAGTCCCGGGTTGACGGCCAGGAAGTCTTCCATCTTGTCCTTGTAACCCGCAGCAATGACCACGAACTTGCCGCGGTCGTCCTCCATTCGCTTCATCAGGGTCTCAATGGCCTCTTGGCCGTACTGGTCGTTATTGGAGCTGAGCGTATAGGCCTCGTCAATAAACAGCACACCGCCCATGGCCTTGTCGCACATGATGTTGACAATCTTCGGCGTCTCGCCCATGTATTTGCCCACGAGCGTAGCACGGCTGGCTTCCACCACGCGGGCGGTGGGAAGGATGTCCATGCTCTGCAGCACTTCACCCATCTTGCGCGCCACCGAGGTCTTACCGGTTCCGGGATTACCCGTCAGAATGAAGTTCATGGAAATCTGCTGTACCTTACCGGCACCCATTGCCACACGCTGTTTCATGAACATGCTCTGAACGGCCAGACGGCGTATCATGTTCTTCACCGAACGCATGCCGACAAACTCGTCGAGTTCGTTGAGCACCTCATCCAGCGGACGGGCGGCCGTGCTCTGGGCCATGGGCAGGTCGGCAGGAAGCAGACGGTACATATCCTTCTCGTTGAACTGAGAATTGTTCATCTCCTTCATGAGTCGCTGACTCTGACGCTCTACTGCCTCGTCGAAGATGCGACGGGCCTCACGGGCATTGCCGAAGTTCTTGTCACGGCGCAGATAGAGCTGTTCAAACTGGTGATGAACGGCGGTACGGGTAGCCTCGTCCACCTCGAAGCTCTTGGCCTGAGCCAGATGGAGGAATATCTCCGTCAGCTCGTCGGGGCTATAATCGTCGAAATGAATGGTCTGGGTGAAACGGCTCTTCAGTCCCGGGTTGGAGTCGATGAAGTCGTGCATCTGGTCCGTGTAGCCGGCAACGATGCAGACGAACTTTCCACGGTCGTCCTCCAGGCGCTTCAACAGCGTGTCGATGGCCTCGCTGCCGAAGGAATCAGCATCGTTCGACTTCAGCGTATAGGCCTCGTCAATAAACAGCACGCCACCCAGGGCGGAGTCGATGAGCTGGTTGGTCTTGATGGCGGTCTGGCCGCTGTAGCCTGCCACCAGTTTGCTACGGTCGGCCTCTACCAGCTGTCCGCGACTCACAATGCCCAGCGTGCGGAACACATCAGCCATGATGCGGGCAACGGTGGTCTTACCGGTACCGGGATTGCCCGTAAAGACATAATGCTTGCCTTGGAAGGTGTTCTGCTCGCCACGCTTGATCTGCAGATTCAGGTAGGCAGCCAGGTTCGAGATTTCCTGCTTGACGGAAGCCAGTCCGACCAAGCCGTCCAGCTTAGCCAGACATTCGGTATAGTCAATGGCCTTGGGGGCTTCGTAAGGTATGTCGGAAACCTCGATGGTCATGAGCTGCTCGTTGGACAAAGTAGAGAAATTGTCGTGCTGCAGGCGTTCGGCCTGACGGCTGCATATCTTGTCAAACAGCTGACGCATGGCGCGTCCGTTGGCAAAGTTCTTATCGCGGGCGTTGTATAAATCGGTAATCAGCTTGCGCGTCAGTTCCTCCGCATCAGGACTGAACTGGTATTTCTTCTCCTTGGCAAACAGCATGAGAATCTGGAACAGCTGGTCAGGAGTGTAGTCTTCCAGGTCGAGGAAGTAATTGAAACGGCTGCGGAATCCTGGGTTGATGCGGAACAGGTTTTCCATCTCCGTGCGGTAGCCGGCAGCGATGACCACAAACTTTCCGCGGTCGTCCTCCATGCGCTTCATCAGCTTCTCCAAAGCCTGAGCGCCTTGGTTGTCACGTTCGCCGCCCTGACTGAGCGGAGCCAGTGTATAGGCCTCGTCAACAAAGAGAATGCCGCCCTGTGCCTTGTCGCACAGCCGGTCAACCACCTTCGGTGTCTCGCCCTGATACTGGCTGACCATCTGCGCACGGTCCACCTCCACTACATGGCCACTGTCCAGGTAGCCGATGGCAGCAAGTATCTCGCCCAGCTTACGGGCAATGGTCGTCTTACCGGTACCGGGATTACCCGTCAGGATGATGTGCATGCCCATCTTCTCCTGTTCGCCGAAGCCACGCTGCACACGCTCTAGGTTGTTCTGAATGGCATAGGCCATCTCGCGAACGGCCATCTTGACGGAATCCATTCCCACAAAGACATCCAGGTCGCCGAGAATCTCATCCAGCGTCCGTTCGGCGGGAATGTAGCCCCTGACGTCCTGCTCCTCAACAATGGCTTCGGAAGAGCCGCGACTGATGAACGCCGTAAAGATGTCCTCGGCTGTTTTGTTGGCAATATGGGCATAGCCGAAGGTGTCGTCCTTAATCTTCACCTGGTAGCGGAAGTAGCGCTGCAGCTTGTCGTCAGCCTCAGGCGTCAGGTCGCTGAGACCGTACTTCGAGCGCAGCATCATCTTACAGATGGCGTACAGGTCGTGGGCTCCTGGAGTTGGCAGGCGGAAGGTGTATTTGAAGCGGTTGGCAACGGCCGGATTGCTGGCCAGGAAGTCCTCCAGGCCTTTGGGCAGACCGGAGATAATCACCACCGGATTATCGTCCCACTTGTCCATCTCGACAAACAGTTTGTCAAGCGGGTTCACCTGATTGGAATACTTGTCAGGCAGGAGTTTCTGGACATTGTCAAAGAACAGGATACCGTTGCGGGCTTTCTTGATGTTGTCTTCCCACTTATCCACAAAGCGTGAATAGTCAACGGCATCGACAATGGTCAGCTTGGGCTTGTCAATGATTTTATGCTTGTAGAAATAATCACGGAGCACCTCGGCCAAGGCTGTCTTTCCGGTTCCGGTTTCGCCGATGATGATGGCATTGACACTCAGACGCACAGACACAATGTCCTTGCGGGAATGCAGGAAGGTGTAGGTATCGACGATGGTCTTCAGCTGCGCCTTGACCTCGTCCAAGCCCACCAGCTTGTCAAGTACATTCGACGAGACAATGGGCTGTCCACACCATTTGCAGAACCTGGCAATGGGTCTGTTCTCTTTTTGACAATGCTCACATTTCATCACTCGACGTCCTTTTGTATCTGTTTAACTACCGTTGAAGGGCTCAGTCGCCAGTTGTCCAAATCGGGATTGCCCACATTCATCAGCTTGGGGCTATAAACCACCATCTCCAGAATGAGCACGGCCACAAGTGCTGACCAGAGGATATAATGCAGGAGGGTTTCTCCAGCCACGGAGTGCAGCTGGTTCTCGGCATCGTCCAACAGTCCGAACTTAGAACTCTTATAGCGGTAGGAACGAGTCTTGAAGGTATAATATAGCGGTTCCAGCAGTTCCGACTTGATGTCATCGCGAAGGACGGAGTCGAACAGCTGCTGGTCGTCCCTGCGGTCTTTTCTGAAATCAGTAAAATGACAGATGACCATATAGACAAGGGAAATAAACAGGACTGCCGGAATAAAGAACCCGGGATGTGAATGGTTCAGATACTTCAGCAGCCAGATGGGAATGGCAGACGACATCAAGCCCAGGGCACCCCACAGACTGGAGAAGAAGATGCCATAGCCCCTGAAGTAAGCCCTGATGGCAACAATGAGCGCAGTCATTCCACCCAAAGGTAGTCCGATGGTAAACACGGAGTGGCTCAACAGGTAGTCGCGTCCGGAAATACCGATAATCATCACCATCAGCAGCCACAGGGCAGACAAGCCATAGAATATGTATCGCCACGTTTTCTCCTTCCGCTGCGCCTTGTTGTAGTTGTTACGCACCTCGTTAATCTTCTTGGAGGTTTCCTCCTTGGCGTTGACATAACGGCGGTAGTACACTTGCTGACTGTCAATCTCGCCCAACTTATAGACCCACTGCTCCAAGGTACGTTCGTAGCTATATTCCTCGGAGAAGTCCTTGAACGGGTCCTCATGGTACCATACGGACAACCACTGGCAGAAGGAACCGTCACGTATCTCAGACTTGATGAGCGGATAAAGCTCGCGACGAATATCCAGTTCACTCTTCAGCTCGGTACCGTCAGACAGCTTATAGACAGGAATTACGCCTAACTGGCGGCACATTCTGTAGGCTGCCGTGCGCAAATCGTAGGCGCTGAGACGCTCGCGGTTCTCGTCGCTCTTCAGGTCGAAGTTGCGCGTAGCCTCGTTCAAATGCTCGAACCATCCATGCAGCTGGGCGAAATAGGCAAAGCGGCCGTTGGGGTCGGCAAAGTCTTCCACTTCCTTCTCCATATCCTCGTCGCTCATGTGCTGCCAACGAATAAGGTTCTGTTTCAGCACCTCACCCACCTTCACCGACGAATCGGCATTCTTCAGGTCATAGGCAGCATCACGATAGACGTTATACAAAACCTTGTAAGCCAACTGCTTGGAATAGGGCTGTTCGGCAGTCATGATGCGCAGGGCCTCACATGCCATGCGGTCCTCGTGACTGTACATCCACGACAACAAGCGGCCGTCAGTCAGGCTCACCCACTCATCTTCAGTCACCTCATACTGGCCAAAGGCCTTCACAATGTCGGCTAAGGAAGACGAGGCGTATTTAGGCAGGAAGGGAATGTCCTTATCTATCTCATAGACGGTACGCAGAATAGCGACGCGTCCGTCAAAGTTCTTCTTGAACTCGAAGTAACTGCGCAGTCGCTCAATGTCAGCCGAAGAGTGTGACTCCAGGTAGAGCCAGAGGCGGTCGTTGCGGTTCCTGAGCAGGATGCTGTATTCGCTGACGTAGCTCAGCATGGAAATGGCAACGCTGTGAACATCGTCACAGAGATTTCCCTTGACATCCTGATAAGGATAGGTAGGCTCCATCGCATAGACAGAAGCCATCAAGCCTGCTTTCTGGTCGGCGGGATAACGGTTCTGGACAATGTCTTTCACGACGGTGCTGAGCTTGGTGTTGCCACATTGCTCGAGCCAGTTAACCAGACGGCCACCGTACAGATAGCCCTTGGCCAGCTTCTCGTTCTCAATGAGCAACGGTATCAGCTCGTGAATGTTGTCGGCTACGAGATTCCTTTCAGGGTCAACGATGAAGCTCTTGTAACGCAGTATGGGTGACGAGATGTCAACCTTGGGGCTCTCGCCCAGGAACCAACGTTCCACTTCTTCATACGTCCAGCGGTTGTGTGGATTGACAGCCGTCAGTCCCTGAACAAGGATTTTCACGCGGTCAGGCAGTTCGTTGATTTTCGGAATGCGTCCCTCATTCTTACGGCGCATCATGATACGCTCGTTTGAACTCATGGGGCTTTCACCCAGCCAGTAGGTCATCAGCGTGATACCCAACGAGTAGTAATCGACAGCCGGGGTAATCTCCACAACGCCGTCGATCACATCGTTATACATCTCGGGAGCAGCATAAAGAGGGGTACGGGCCTGAGTGGTGCGGTGGATGCGCTCGTCCTCAGACAAGATGGAGGAGATACCAAAGTCACCAAGAACGACTTCTGTGTGGGCCTTGTCCCTGAAGAAGAAATTGCTGGGCTTGATATCCTTATGGATGATACCGTTGTTGTGGCAGTAAGCCAGGGCAGCGGCAGCTTGTAAGGCTACTCGACGGAACTGGTTGATGTCGCCTTGGGCATGATTGTCATTCAAGGTGCCGCCCTCCAGGTATTCCATGAGCTCGTAATCACGGTTCTTTCCCTCAACATAGGTCTTACCATAGTCCATCACCTTCATTATCATCTCCATCTGCATGCTCTTCACAATCTTAAGCAGATTCTTCTTGAACACAAAGCTGGGGTAATAGACTTTCAGCACGAATTCACGGTCTCCCCGTTCAACAAGGAACACCTGAGCTTCACCCGAATTGTTACTCAAACAACGGACATTCCTGTAGCGTTGTCCTTTCAACATGAAGAAATCGACAGCATCGTCAGACTGGGTAGTGGGTATGGAAGACCTTTTCGTTGACGAAAGAGTATTAAGCAACGCGTCATTTGACCTGAGGGTCGTTCCGCCACCCACGCTGGCCGCCTGAGGCTGTTCGTTGGCCGATGTCTGTGGTTTTAACGTTTGGTCCATTATTTATTATCGTCTTTTATTTCTGCTGAAGAAGTCTTCCCTAACACCACCCACTTGCCGCCAAGTTGTGGCTTGGCGCATCCGCAAGGACTGCTGTGCATGGCATGTTTATAGTTGCACACCCACGCCAGTCGGACTCCGGCAGGCTTGCTGGCCATTGCATAATTACGGGCCTGCACGGGAGAAGTTGACTCCGGCAAGGCCAATTTATCCAATATGGCGGAAAGATTCTTTATTTTCTCTGATTTCTTCTCAACGAGTTCTTCCTTCGTCAAGCGCTTGGTGCGAACCACAGGAATAACCGGATTAGCCTCGCCCTTGTCCTTAGCCAACAAGGTCAGCACCCGCTCACGCAGCTGGTTGTTCATCTGGTCCCTGACCACGTCGCGTTCTGACTTGTAGGGAACCATCTCGTCCAGGGCATTGTACTCGGTAATAGTGTCCATTAATTCCTGATACACAGGGCTATCCTGTAACTCGGCCACCATGTTCTTGGCTTCCTGAGTCAGCGGAGTGCCGCATTGCTTGCAGAAAGCAAAATTGTTCAACGTGCGGCAAACCGGACAGACAAGTCCGCCACGCGGACTGCCGCATTCAGGACAATATGCCTCGTTGCCGTTCAGGTGGTTGCCGCAGAAGGAACAGACATCCGTGCGAACATAACGATGACAAATCTCACAATAATCTGCATCAGGATCGATTTCCGAGCCGCAATGGGGACAAAGCACGGTGTGCAAGGGCTTGCCACACGAAGCACAGAACGTAGCCTCGGCATCATTCGTTGCTCCACAATAGGGACATTCAACTGCAGCTTGCTGTTTCTGTACAAACTGTTGTGCGGACTGTTGCTCTTCCTGAGGTTTTTCAAGCTCAGGCATCTGCCGTTCTGCCGGTCTTTGGGTTCTCTCGACTTGGGTATTATCCTCGTTCATCATAAATAATCTCTATTTGGCAGGGGCAAAGATATAAAAAAAAATCAAAACCTAAAACAAAAACCGCCGTAAATTTTATTTACGACGGCTATTTTTGTTGATTTTCTCAATAAATTACCACAAAGGAAGGCGATTTTCTTTGGGAATATACATCTTATCACCTGCTTTTATGCCAAAAGCATCATACCAGGCATCAATATGCGGAAGGGCTCCGTTGACACGCCAACGACCTAAGGAGTGAGGGTCGCTCTTGGTGCGGTTGCGAATCTCAGCCTCGGTAATATTGTTTGCCCAGACACCGGCATAAGCCAGGAAGAAACGCTGTTCGGGGGTCAAGCCGTCAATCACGGGTAAGGGGTTGAGCTTCGTTGCGTTCTTGTAAGCAGCAAACGATACCTGCAGACCACCGTGGTCGGCCAGGTTCTCTCCCAATGTCAGACGACCATTGGCATTCAGGTCAGGAAGTACCTTGATGGCCGAGAAGAAATCGGCATATTTGTCAGTACGGGCAATGAAGTTCTCAGCATCACTTTCCTTCCACCAGTCATGCATGTTTCCGTCCTTGTCAAAACGACGTCCCTGGTCATCAAAACCATGCGTCATTTCATGACCGATAACCACGCCAATGGCACCATAGTTGAAAGCATCGTCAGCAGTGGGATCAAAGAACGGAACTTGCAGAATACCAGCAGGAAAGCAGATTTCGTTCGTGGTAGGGTTATAGTAGGCATTCACCGTCTGCGGATACATGTGCCAATCGTCACGGTCAACAGGTTTTCCTGCCATGTGGTCAATTTCCCATGCGTTCCAGAAACGGCTGCACTCCTTCATGTTTTCATAATAGGTCTTGCTGGGGTCAATGGTCAGTTTCGACAGGTCGGTCCACTTGTCGGGATAGCCGATTTTCACATAGAATGTGCTGAGTTTCAAAAGGGCGTTGACCTTCGTTGAGTCATCCATCCAGTCCTGAGCGGCAATTCGCTCACCCAAAGCAATCTGAAGGTTGTGAACCAGCTCCTTCATGCGCTCCTTCGACGAAGCAGGGAAATACTTCTCCACATAGATACGGCCAAGGGCTTCACCCATCACGCCTTCAACCTGGTTGGTGGCACGTTTCCAACGTGGATAGTTCTCCTGACGGCCAGAGATGACCTTGCCGAAGAACTCAAAGTTGGCCTGGGCAATATCCTCACTGAGATAGCTGGCAGCACCCTGAATCTGGCGCCATTCCATGTAGTCGCGGTAGGTCTCAGGAATAAGCTTGGCAACGACGATATCGGCACCTGCCATGAAGTCGGGCTGGCCGACAACCATCTCCTGGAGATACTTGCTCTCAATGCCATTGGCATTCATCACGCGCTCTAACTGCAGATGCGGATACTTGCTATCAAACTCCGTGAGCGTCATCTTGTTATAGTTGGCAATGGGGTCGCGCAGCTCTGTACGTGACTTGGACACCTTTGCCAATGCGGTCTCCACCTTCATGATGTTCTTCATCTTCTTGGTGGCAGCGCCTTTGCTGAAACCGAAGAGCTGGAACATCCGGACGATGTGCTGCTTGTAGGCTTCACGAATCTTGGCGGTAGCCTCGTCCTCGTCAAGATAATAGTCTTTCTGTCCAAGGGTGATGCCTCCCTGTACCACATTCAGAATGTTTTGCGTAGCGTTCTTGTCGTCAGCTCCCAGTCCGGCACGGAAAAAGCCCGTAGCACCATACTGTGCCAGTTCCAACTGGATATCAAACAACTGCTGCATGGTTTTGGCCTTCTCCATGCGGTTCAACATATCCATCACAGGCTTCACACCGTCCTGGTCACGCCGTACGGAGTCCATGGCCAGCTTGTAGAGGTCGGAGAGCTTCTGCTCCACACTGCCCTGAGGGTAGGTATTCTTCTGTAACTCATTCAGAATGCCATTGATACGCTTGTCGTTGTCTTGCGCCAAACGGTCAAAACTTCCAAATCTCGAATAAGCTGCGGGCAGGGGATTTTTCTTCATCCATCCACCGCAGGCGTACTCATAAAAGTCGTCACCGGGCTTTACCTGAGTGTCCATGTCAGTAAGGTCAAGCCCTGACCTTAACGGTGTCTGAGCCTGTGCTGTCAGCGTCACCGATGCAATTGCCATCATTGTTAATAGTTTTTTCATCATTTTCTCCATTTATTATCAGTTATTCGTCTTCGATTGTCAATTCCTCCAACTCTTCCGACAGCTTTTCCCAACGTTCCACCTCTTCGTCAAGGGCACGCTTGGTGGTCGTGTATTCCGTTACCAGCACCATGTCCGATGCTTTTTCCGGGTCCATCAGCAGCTGGTCCAGTTCCTTCAGCCTGCGCTCCATGTCGCTGATTTTACGCTCGCTCTCCTCAACGGCCCGTTCTGCCTTACGCAGCCTGCGCTGCTGTTCCTTATGGGCGGCATAGGCTA
Source organism: Prevotella sp. (assembly GCA_024695705.1). GTDB lineage: Bacteria > Bacteroidota > Bacteroidia > Bacteroidales > Bacteroidaceae > Prevotella. The sequence goes on from JAILHP010000070.1 coordinate 14,678, forward strand.
CTGCACCTCCTACATTACCCGAGGAAGCATTCTCCAAGGGAGCTTCATTCGGCTTTGTCTTGCGCCCTGTGTCAAGATACGCTTCTATAGTGTCTCCTACAGGGGATGACTGGGGGGCTTTCGTCCTCAGGAAGTCGTAGATGCCTCCCAGGTGCTCACGCACTCTACCGCCACCAAACTCATAGACCTTCGTAACCAGACCGTCAAGGAATTCACGGTCATGACTGACGATGATGGCCGTACCGTCGAAAGCTCGGATGGCCTCTTTCAGCACGTCCTTCGACGTCATGTCGAGATGGTTGGTGGGCTCGTCAAGAATCAACAGGTTAACCGGCTCCAGCAGCAGTTTGATCATGGCCAGCCTCGACCGCTCACCACCGCTCAGCACCTTAACCTTCTTGTCGCTGGCCTCGCCGCCAAACATAAAGGCGCCCAGAATGTCGCGAATCTTCAGGCGGATATCGCCCTTCGCCACGTAGTCAATGGTCTGAAACACCGTCAGGCTCTCGTCCAGCAGCTGAGCCTGGTTCTGGGCAAAATAGCCTATCTGTATATTGTGGCCAACCTTCAAGTGACCGTCAAAGGGTATCTCGCCCATGATACATTTGACGAGGGTTGACTTTCCCTCACCGTTCTTGCCCACAAACGCCACTTTCTCACCACGTTTGATGGTCAGGTTGACATGGTCAAACACCACATGGTCATACTCCTTTCGCACCTCGTCGCAGATGACGGGATAGTCGCCAGAGCGCAGGCAGGGCGGGAACTTCAGGTGGAGTGCAGAGTTATCCACCTCGTCCACCTCGATGGGCACAATCTTCTCCAGCTGCTTGATTTTCTGCTGTACCTGCACAGCCTTCGTGGCCTGGTAGCGGAAACGCTCTATGAACTGGCGCATGTCGGCTATTTCCTTCTGCTGGTTCTCATAGGCACGCTGCTGCTGCTCACGGCGTTCCTTACGCAGCACCACGTATTCGTCATACTTCACTCGGTAGTCAATCACCCGTCCGCACGATATTTCTATTGTCCGGTTACAGACATTATTGATAAAGGCGCGGTCGTGACTGACCAGCATGACAGCCGACGCGCTGGTAGCCAGGAACTGCTCCAGCCATTGTATCGACTCAATGTCCAGGTGGTTGGTAGGCTCGTCAAGCAGCAGCACGTCGGGGCGCTGCAGCAATATCTTGGCCAGTTCTATTCGCATGCGCCAACCGCCCGAGAACTCACTCGTGGGACGTTCGAAATCACGCCGTTCAAAGCCTAAGCCCATCAGCGTGCGTTCCAGCTGTGCCTCCTGGTTCTCGGCTCCCATCATCAGATAGCGTTCATGCTCCTGAGTGTAACGCTCTACCAGCGCCATGTAGTCATCACTCTCGTAGTCGGTACGCTCGCTCATCTGACGCTCCAGCTCTTCCACTTGCTGCTTCAGCGCTGCCACATCAGCAAATGCCTTTTGAGTTTCCTCTCTTACGGTGGTCTCGTCGCTCAGCCGCATCACCTGCGGCAGATAGCCAACGGTAGTATCCTGCGGTAAGACAACCTGTCCGGCCGTGGGGCGCTGCATGCCGGCAATAATCTTTAACAGCGTCGATTTACCGGCACCGTTCTTACCAACCAGCGCTATGCGGTCCTTGGGATTCACCACGAACGATGCTCCCTCAAACAGCGGCTTCACGCCGAACTCCACCTTCAGGTTTTCTACTGATATCACAATTATTCCGTCTATAAGTGGCGCAAAGGTAATAAATATTTATGACACAACATTGTTTTATTCTTATTTTTTTGTATTTTTGCAGGCAAAACAGTAAAGACTATGGAATTGATCAAGACTTTTACACGACTTATCTCTACCGAACTGCACCTCAGCGAGCATGCGGTGGAGAACACCCTCAAGCTGCTGGACGAAGGCTGTACCATCCCCTTTATCTCCCGTTACCGCAAGGAGCGCACCGGCGGACTGGACGAGGTCCAGATAGCTGCCATCAGCGACCGTGCCGAACAGCTGAAAGAGCTGGCCAAGCGCAAGGAGACCATCATCAAGACCATTACCGAACTGCAGAAGATGACACCCGAACTTCAGCAGCGCATAGACGACTGCTGGGTATCAACCACCCTGGAGGACATCTACCTGCCATATCGTCCCAAACGCCGCACCCGTGCCCAAGTGGCCCGCGAGCAGGGATTGGAGCCACTGGCGGAGATACTCCTCCTTCAACGTGACCCTCACCCGGAACAAACCGCGAAGCGCTTCACTGTTCGAGACGGTTTAACCGTCTCGTCCTGCCTCAAAGGCGCCCAGGACATCATTGCCGAACAGATTAGCGAGGACGAGCGTTCCCGCAACAGCGTCCGCGCCGCCTTCCGCCGCGAGGCATTCATCGTATCCAAAGTCGTCAAGGCCAAGAAGGACACCGACGAAGCCCAGAAATACAGCGACTACTTCGACTGGGAGGAACCGCTCAAGCGCTGCTCCAGCCACCGCCTGCTGGCCATGCGTCGCGGTGAGGACGAAGGTATCCTGCGCGTCAGCATTACTATTGAAGACGATGATGCCATTGAACGGCTAAAACGCTACCTCCCCCAGGTGCCCAATGGCAGCCGATCCTGTCGCAAGCTCTTGGAAGAAGCGGTGGAAGATGGCTATAAGCGTCTGCTGCAGCCTTCCATCGAAACGGAGTTTGCAAACTTGAGCAAGGAGCGTGCCGACGAAGAGGCCATCAACGTCTTTGCCCAGAACCTGCGACAGCTGCTGTTAGGGGCTCCCTTAGGGCAGAAGCGCGTCATGGGCATTGACCCGGGTTTCCGTACCGGCTGTAAGGTGGTTTGCCTCGATGCACAGGGCAACTTGCTGCACCACGAGGCCATATTCCCCCACCCGCCTATCAATCATCGTATGCAGGCTACCATCCATCTGCAGCAGATGATTAGCGACTATCGCATCGAGGCCATCGCCATCGGCAACGGTACCGCCAGCCGTGAGACCAAGGAGTTCGTAGAGGACTGTATCCAATCACTCCCCTCTTCCCTTGGAGAGGGGTCGGGGGTGAGGCTCTTCGTCGTCAGCGAGGACGGCGCTTCCGTCTATTCTGCTTCAAAGGCTGCCCGTGATGAGTTCCCAAACGAGGACGTTACTGTACGCGGAGCTGTCAGCATTGGCCGCCGACTCATGGACCCGCTGGCAGAACTGGTGAAGATTGACCCCAAGAGCATTGGCGTGGGACAGTATCAGCACGACGTGGACCCGGCAAAGCTCAAGCACTCGCTCGACCAGGTGGTGGAGAGCTGCGTCAACCTTGTGGGCGTCAACCTCAACACCGCCTCCCAGCACCTGCTGACCTATGTGAGCGGACTGGGGCCGGTATTGGCACAGAACATAGTGGACTACCGTCGTGAGAACGGAGCCTTTACCAGTCGTAACCAACTGCTGAAGGTGCCCCGACTAGGGCCTGCCGCCTTCCAGCAATGTGCCGGTTTCTTGCGCATTCCTGACGCTCGTAATCCGCTCGACAACAGTGCCGTACACCCCGAGCGTTATGCTTTGGTTGAACAGATGGCCAAGGACAACAAGTGTACCGTCAACGACCTTATTACCAACAAGGAGAAACGGTCGGCCATCGACATCAAGCGCTACGTCACCACAGAGGTGGGCATGCCCACGCTGACCGACATCATGAAGGAACTGGAAAAACCCGGTCGTGACCCGCGTGAACAGATTGAGGAGTTTGAGTTCGACCCCTCCGTTCAGACCATTGAAGACCTGCAGGAGGGAATGGAGCTGCCGGGCATCGTGACCAACATCACCGACTTCGGTGCTTTCGTCGATATCGGTGTCCATCAGGACGGTCTGGTTCATATCTCCCAAATGGCAAACCGACGCATTGCCCATCCGCTTGACGTAGTGAAGTTGCACCAGCATATCCGCGTCCGCATCATTGCTGTCGATTTAAGAAGAAACCGCATTTCGCTTTCAATGAAAGGACTGTAAGACCTTTAAGCCCATAAGCACAAAGAAGGCCGCATCGTCATGATGCAGCCTTCTTTTATTCTCAGGTAGATTGTTTACTTTACCTTTACTTAACCTTAGCAACGATGGCCTTGAAAGCCTCGGGGTTGTTGACAGCGAGGTCAGCAAGCACCTTGCGGTTAATCTCGATACCGGCCTTGTTCAGGGCACCCATCAGTGCAGAATAGCTCATACCCTCCAGACGAGCGGCAGCATTGATACGCTGAATCCACAGAGCGCGGAAGGTGCGCTTCTTGTTACGACGGTCACGGTATGCATAGGTGAGACCCTTCTCCCAAGTGTTCTTTGCTACTGTCCAAACATTCTTACGGGCACCAAAGTAGCCGCGTGTAAGTTTCAGAATTCTCTTTCTCTTTGCTCTTGAAGCAACGTGATTT
>JAILHP010000079.1 GCA_024695705.1 Prevotella sp.
AGCAAACCTGCTGAACATGTATTTGGGAGCTATTTGGGGCCAAGGGAAATATGTTGAGGCATTCTTTGATAACCAATTGTTTTTCAATAGGAAACTACTGGAGTCAAAACGCATTAGTCTAACTGATGTAGGACAGCGCGCTCAGGAATTTATCTCCGAGATGGCTGGCGTATCGAATGTATACAGCAGCCTCCAACTTCTGAGCGGCACCAGCGAACAGATCAGCCGTGTCCGTAATGGATTCCATCCCGAGCGCAACGGCGATATCCTGATTGAAGTAGCTCCAGGCTGGCATCTGCAAAACGAGGATACACATGAAGACTTTTTCTCCCATTCTTCTTTCCTGCCCTTCCCCATCATTCTCTACGGGTCGGGAATGAAAGGAGAACGAGTCAAGACTCCTGTCACCATCGACCGCATTGCGCCAACTGTTGCACGCATCATTCGTATCAGGGCGCCGAATGCCTGCACGTCAGAACCATTGTTCTGATGATTTATTTGGCTGTTACGAAAAATATTCGTAACTTTGCACCCGTTTTTATCACATTTGCAAATAATAAGTAAAAAACAGTATAAAAGATGAATTTCAACAAGATTCTCAGATCGCTGTTTGGAGACAAATCCTCACGCGACATGAAACTCATCCAGCCACTGGTAGAAAAAGTTAAGGCCGTTTCGCCTCAAGTGGAAAAACTGGATAACGACGCGCTGCGTCAGCGAAGCAAAGAGCTGCAGAAGCAGGTTCAGGCTTCTGCCAAAGAGCAAAAGGCTCGTATAAATGAACTAAAGGCAACCATCGAGAGCACGCCAATTGATGAGCGTGCTGACATTTTCGCTCAGATTGACAAGATAGAGAAAGAAGTACTCGACATCTTTGAGAAAGCCCTCGACGAGGTGATGCCTGAGGTATATGCTATAGTTAAAGAGACAGCCCGCCGTTTTGCGGAAAATGAGGAGACTGTTGTAACTGCTACCGACTTCGACCGTGAATTGGCAGCCGACCCCAGGAAAGACTTTATCTCAATCGACGGCGACAAGGCTATCTACCACAACCACTGGACGGCAGGTGGCAATGACCTGCCCTGGGAGATGATTCACTATGACGTACAGCTCTTCGGTGGCGTTGTGCTGCATCAGGGTAAGATTGCCGAGATGGCAACGGGTGAAGGTAAGACCCTCGTGGCTACCCTGCCCGTCTTCCTCAACGCCCTGACGGGCAACGGCGTACACGTCGTAACCGTCAACGACTACCTGGCCAAGCGTGACTCCGAGTGGATGGGTCCGCTCTACATGTTCCACGGCCTGAGCGTTGACTGTATCGACAAGCACCAGCCCAACTCGCCTGAACGCCGCAAGGCCTATCAGGCAGACATCACCTTCGGTACGAACAACGAGTTCGGTTTTGACTATCTGCGTGACAACATGGCCGTATCGCCTGCCGACCTCGTGCAGCGCTCCCATAACTACGCCATCGTCGATGAGGTTGACTCCGTGTTGATTGACGATGCCCGTACTCCGCTCATCATCTCTGGTCCCGTGCCCAAGGGCGACGACCAGATGTTTGAGGAGTACCAGCCGCTGGTAGAACGCCTGGTCGGCGTACAGCGCCAGCTGGCCACGAAGTACCTGGCCGAAGCTAAGCAGATGATTTCACAGGGTCTGGCCAACAAGGACCAGAAGATGACCGACGAGGGCTTCCTCTCGCTCTTCCGTTCGCACAAGGCCCTGCCGAAGAACAAGCCGCTCATCAAGTACCTCTCTGAGGAAGGTATCAAGGCCGGTATGCTGAAGACTGAGGAGACCTACATGGAGAATAACAACCGCAAGATGCCTGAGGCTGTGGAGCCCCTGTACTTCGTGGTTGACGAGAAACTGAACTCCTGCGACCTCACCGACAAGGGTACGGCATGGCTGGCCAATCAGGTGAACGACAAGGACCTCTTCGTGCTGCCCGACATTGCCGCAGAGCTTTCCGCACTCGAAGCAGAGACCGGACTCACCGACCAGGAGCGTCTGGACAAGAAGGACGAGTTGCTCAACCACTATGCCGTGCAGAGCGAGCGTGTCCACACCATTCAGCAGTTGCTGAAGGCCTACTGTATGTTCAACAAGGACGACGAGTATGTGGTCATCGACGGTGAGGTAAAGATTGTGGATGAGCAGACAGGCCGTATCATGGAAGGCCGCCGATGGAGCGACGGTCTGCACCAGGCTGTCGAGGCCAAGGAGCATGTGAAGGTGGAGGCCGCCACACAGACGTTTGCCACCATCACCCTGCAGAACTATTTCCGTATGTATCATAAGCTGGCAGGTATGACCGGTACCGCCATCACCGAGGCCGGTGAGTTCTGGGACATCTACAAGCTCGACGTGGTGGAGATTCCCACCAACCGTCCCGTTATCCGCGACGACCAGAACGACCGCGTCTATAAGACGGCACGCGAGAAGTATAATGCTGTAATTGACGAGATTATCAAGATGCGTGAAAGCGGACGTCCGACGCTGGTAGGTACCACCTCTGTGGAAATCTCCGAGCTGTTGTCAAAGATGCTGAGCATGCGTCAGATACCTCACCAGGTGCTGAACGCCAAGTTGCACCAGAAGGAAGCCGACATCGTGGCCCTGGCAGGTCAGTCAACCAACGGACTGGGTGCCGTCACCATTGCAACGAACATGGCCGGTCGTGGTACCGATATCAAGCTGTCGCCCGAAGTGAAGCAGGCGGGCGGTCTGGCCATCATCGGTACGGAGCGTCACGAGAGCCGCCGCGTTGACCGTCAGCTGCGTGGTCGTGCCGGTCGTCAGGGTGACCCGGGCTCCAGCGTCTTCTATGTATCGCTTGAAGACAAGCTGATGCGTCTGTTCGCCTCCGAGCGTATTGCCAGCGTGATGGACCGTCTCGGCTTTAAGGAAGGTGAGATGATTGAGGCTCCGATGATCAACAAGAGCATTGAGCGCGCCCAGAAGAAGGTAGAGGAGAACAACTTCGGTATCCGTAAGCGCCTGATTGAGTACGACGATGTGATGAACAAGCAGCGTACCGTCATCTATGAGAAGCGCCGTCACGCCCTGATGGGTGAACGCATCGGCATGGACATCTCGAACATCATCTGGGACCGTATCGTCAACATCATCGAGAACAACGACTTCGACGGCTGTAAGGAGGAGTTCCTCCACATCCTGTCAATGGAGGTGCCGTTCAACAGCCAGCAACTCATCGAAGCCCCACGCGAGCAACTGGAGGAAGAAGCCTTCCAGGCTGCCATCCAGCACTTTAACCGTCGCATGGAGCGTATTCAGGCCGTAGCACAGCCCATCATCAAGCAGGTCTATGAGAACCAGGGCATGATGTATGAGCGTATCATGGTGCCCGTCACAGACGGCCGCCGTATGTACAACATCGCCTGCAACCTCAAGGAAGCCTACGACACGGAGAGCAAGTCGATTGTCAAGGAGTTTGAGAAGCAGATCCTGCTGCACATCATCGACGACTCGTGGAAGGAGAACCTCCGCAAGCTCGACGAGCTGAAGCACTCCGTACAGAATGCTTCCTACGAGCAGAAAGACCCGCTGCTCATCTTCAAGCTGGAGAGCGCCAAGGTCTGGGACGACATGATCAACGAGATGTACAACCGCATCACCAGCATCCTGACCCGTGCCGCTATTCCTGAGATACAGGGACAGGTACAGGAAGCCGCTCCCGAGCAGCACACCCGCCGCGACCAATATACCGAGAGCAAGCAGAGTCTGGAGCAGGAGCAGATGACCGACCCGAATCAGGCTGCCGCCGCTGCACAGGACACCCGTGCCCGTCAGCCCCGCACGCCGATTATGAAGGATAAGCTGCCCGGCCGTAACGACCCCTGCCCCTGCGGAAGCGGCAAGAAGTTCAAGAACTGTCATGGACGCGGACTGGTGTAATTGACAATTGAGAATTGAGAATTGAGAATTATGATTACTATTAACAATCTCAAGAAACAATTTGGCGAGACCGTCGCTACAGATATCCCCTCGTTTACCATTAACGACGGGGATATCCTTGGACTCGTTGGAAATAACGGTGCCGGTAAGAGCACGCTCTTCCGCATCATGCTTGACCTGCTGAAGGCCGACAACGGAACAGTGACCTACACGTTCCCCTCCCTTGGGGAGGGGTCAGGGGTAGGCCCCATTAACCCTGCCGAGAGTGAGGACTGGAAACAATATGTGGGAGCTTACCTCGACGAGGGCTTCCTCATCGACTTCCTAACCCCCGAGGAGTATTTTGCCTTCCTTGGCAAGATCTCGGGCAAGACGCAGGCCGAGGTCGATGAGCGTCTGAAGGACTTTGAGCGCTTCGCTGCCGATGAGGTATTCGGACAGAAGAAGCTCATTCGCAACCTCTCGGCAGGTAACAAGCAGAAGGTGGGCATCATTTCCGCCCTCTTCAACAAGCCCCAGATTATTGTGCTCGACGAGCCGTTCAACTTCCTTGACCCCTCCAGTCAGAACATGCTCAAGCACCTGCTGACGGAGTATAACAAGGAGACGGGCGCCACCATCCTCTGCAGCAGTCACAACCTGGCTCATACCGTTGATATCTCCACGCGCATCGCCCTGCTGGAGCATGGCGTCATCGTGCGTGACATCGACAACAACGAGGGTGCAGCCGCACAAGAACTGGAAAACTACTTTGAACAGTAATTTCCGAAGACAACGGATTTCACGGATTTCACAGATTTTTAACATTTGTGGATAAAGCGATGAGGTGTATTTTATTCATTTTATTTACATTATCATTTAGCCCTGCCGGTGCGCAGGACTTCGAGGATTACTTCGAGGACCGCACGCTGCGCATTGACTATACGTTTGCGGGTGACAGCGCCCGTCAGGACATCTACATCGATGAACTCAGCGCTATTCCCCATTGGTACGGCAAGACAAAGCGGCTGGCAGAGGTGCCGCTGAAAGGTAACGGACAGGTCATCGTGCGCGATGCCCAGAGCGACAGCATCATCTACCGGCACTCCTTCTCTACCCTCTTTCAGGAGTGGCTCGCCGAGGACGAGGCCAAGCACACCCGCCGTTCGTTCGAGAACGTCTTTCTGGTGCCCTACCCCAAGCAGCCCGTCACCGTCACCGTAGAACTGTACGACTACCACCAGAACATCAACGCCACGCTGACGCATACCGTTGACCCTCAGGACATCCTCATCCGCCACATCGGCGAGCGCAATGTCACGCCCTACGTCACCCTCCACTCTGGGCCAGCCCCCCACCCAATCCGCATTGCCTTCGTTGCCGAGGGCTATCAGGGCGAGGAGCTGACCAACTATCTTGAAGACTGCCGCAAGGCCGTGCGCGCCCTGTTCAGCCACGAGCCGTTCAAGAGCCTGCAGGACCGCTTCAACATCATCGCCCTGCTGTCAACGTCGGAGGAGAGCGGTGTTAGCGTGCCCCGTCAGGGCATCTGGAAACGCACGGCACTCGGTTCCCATTTCGATACGTTCTACACCGAGCGTTACCTCACCACGCTCCACTTGAAACGCCTGCACGACCTTTTGGCAGGCACGCCCTACGAGCATATCATCATCTTGACCAACACTACGACGTATGGCGGAGGCGGCATCTACAACTCCTATAACCTTGCTGCTGCCCACGGCCCGATGTACGAGCCCGTCGTGGTGCATGAGTTCGGACACTCCTTCGGCGG
>JAILHP010000144.1 GCA_024695705.1 Prevotella sp.
AGCTGGTAGTTGCGTATCTGGAAGTACTTGTGTTCGCGGTAGTTCTGCCACCAGGGACAGTCGAACGAGGCACCGAAAGTGAAGTGGCCGCTCTTGGGATAGTACTCAACGGCGACATTGGGGATGGGGCACCAGCGATCGTAGCCCGGCATATACACGCCATAGAAGAGCATGTTGGTCTTTACCGAGAGCACCTCGCGGCGGGCGAGGGTGTCAGGGGTAAGCACAGCGGGGGGAGTTTCGACGGGGAAAGTCCCGACGGCGAAACCGTCGGGCACTGTGTCGGGCGTAGTGGGGGCGACGGGCTCTGCCGTAGCAATGGGCTTGGTAGGAACCATTGGCTGTACCTTCTGCAGATAGATGACGAAGCGGGCTGCACGCAGCTGGGGGAAGTATTCCCGCAACAGGCGCTTCCAGAGCCGGCCACCGTCGGCCTTCTGCAGCTTCTCCTTCAGCAGGGCAAACTCCTTATTGGCTAAGTGCTGGTCGCAGATGGCACGAACCACCTGATAGTCCGGGTCACCGGCACGCTTCATCATGATGCAGAGCGAACGGTAGTCCTCAATGTCAGACTGAATGGTGAGCTGGCTGCCGGCCATGGGAGCCATGATGCGAGAGGCGAAGAAGTCGTACAATGCCTGTACGCGCTGCTGGCCCAGACGTTGGTTGACCTCGAAGGGACCTTCGGGCGAGGCAGCACCACGGAACACCATGCGGACAATGCGCAGGCTGTCGCTGTTTATCTGGGGAATAACGTTCTGTTCCAGTTCGCGGAGCAGCGGACTGCCTATAGGTAGTTCCGTACCGTTAACTGGGAAGATGATGCTGGCTGACTGGTCGAAGAACGCCTCGTCGGTCAGTTCCTGCGGTTCCTCATCATCAGCCAGGATGCGGATGAAGGGGTACTGATCATAATAAGCATAGCGGGGGAGGTTAGAAGCGACGGCAGTCCCTGATGCCGCTGACAGGATAGCCAGAAGCATCAAGTAAAGTGTGCCGATAAGTCGCTTCGTTAGTTTCATGTCTTATTCCTCTCGAATTGATTTCTTCTTTTTATGCGCGTTACACATGCGTTTTCGCACTATTATTAAAATGCAAAGTTAATAAAAAATCTTAAAACAAAGAATACCTCGTTGTATTACCCTCCCCGAATTTTGCAAATATTAACAAAATTAACCCAAATATGCCGAAATTTCAGGGGATAAGTGTACGCGGTACAATAGGTTTGGCCCCACCAAACCTCCCCAAAGGGGGGAGGCTGGGCCCCACCAAACCTCCCCAAAGGGGGAGGCTTACCTACGGATTAAGAATGAAATCCACATAAATGGGGATTGCAGGATAAGAGGAAAGGCATTACCTTTGCAGCCGAAATGATGGATGAACAAAGCAAGAGTAAACACATAACGACCGAAGTCGTACTGATAGGAGCCGGTCTGACTGGTTTGACCACAGCCTATTGGCTGCGTCGTGCCGGGGTAAGCGTGAAAGTCGTTGAGACACAACCGCGTATTGGTGGACAGATACAGACCAACCACATAAAAGATTATACTTTTGAGACAGGGCCTACTACAGGTTCTGTCTCTACTCCTGAAGTGTCAGAGTTGATGGCCGACCTGCAGGAAACGTCGGGAGGACGCTGCCAGCTGGAAACGGCTCCTGATGCCGCCAAGCGACGACTCATCTGGAAGGGCGGCCGTTTTCATGACCTGCCGTCAGGTCCTGTTGGGGGACTTACCACACCGCTTTTCCGTTTTTCGGACAAGCTGCGCATCCTTGGGGAACCGTGGAGAAAACGGGGCGCTGACCCTGATGAAACGGTGGGCTCGCTGGCTCGCCGCCGATTGGGGCGTTCGTTTGTCGATTATGCCGTTGACCCCTTTGTGTCAGGTGTTTACGCAGGCAATCCCGACCAGTTGGTAACCCGTTATGCACTGCCCAAACTCTATAATTTGGAGCAGCAGTACGGCAGTTTCGTCCGCGGTGCCATGAAGAAGAGCAAGGAGCCCAAGACCGAGCGTGACCGGCTGGCTACGAAGAAGGTATTTTCTGCCCTTGACGGACTGAGCCATATCCCTGAGGCAGAGGCTGACTATATTGGTAGTGAAAACATTGTACTGGGAGCCAAAAAGGTTCGTGTACAGCCGAATGACGGTGGTTGGGTTACTACTTTTGTGACCGCACAGGGTGATGCCTGTCAGCTCGGCAGCCGCTATGTGGTCACCACCTGTGGAGCATACTGCCTGCCGGAGTTGTTGCCCTTTGCTGATAAAGAACGGATGCAGGACATCAGTTCGCTGGTCTATGCCCCCATCATGGAGGTCAATGTAGGCATGCGCAACACCTATGGTGGAGACTACTTGGCCTTTGGTGGACTAGTACCTACATTAGAGCGTGAACAAATTCTTGGAATACTCTTTCCTTCAGCCTGTTTTACGGGTCGTGCGCCCAAGGACGGAGCGCTCTTTTCTTTCTTCATAGGAGGCATTCGGCACCCTGAAATGCTGGACCTTTCTGATGGTGAGGTGGAGTCGCTGGTCATTGAGTGCCTGCACCGCATGCTGAAGTTTCCGGAGGAGGCAGTTCCCGACTTCATCAACATATCCCGTCACCGTCGAGCCATACCCCAATACTGGGCCGACAGCGGCAGGCGTTTTGCAGCGGTGGAAAGCCTGCAGCAGCAGTACGCCGGACTCGTCATCGGCGGTAACCTGCGCGACGGCATCGGCATGGGACATCGAATTACCCAGGCCACACAGATAGCAAATGAAATCATTAAAAACATAAAAGAAAAAGTGAAATGAAGAAACAGTTACTTTTAATTACGTTTTCCTTTCTGGCTGGCATTACAGCCCTCGCCGAAACCCATCCCGTTCCAGTTGACACCTCACGTGTTGTTGACCTTGACGAGGTTGTAGTGGTCAGCCAACCCAAAGAGTTCTTTCTGCTTCGCCAGCAGCCCATCAGCTCGACGGTGATGTCGGGTGCTACCCTCAATAGCTTGGTATTGACGGACTTACGCGACGTATCGGCCTATGTGCCATCGTTTGTCATGCCCAACTATGGTTCACGTTTCACGTCGTCTATCTACGTTCGTGGAATAGGTTCGCGTGTGAACAGCCCGTCTATGGGAATCTATGTCGATGACATCCCCTTGGTGAACAAGACCTCCTTCAACAGCCGCTACTATCAGGTGGACCGTGTCGATGTGCTGCGTGGTCCCCAGGGAACGCTCTACGGCATGAATACCGAGGGCGGTATGGTCCGCATGTACACCAAGAATCCGCTCAACTATCAGGGTACTGACGTCAGTCTGGGTATCGGCACGGGCTTTTATCGCAACGTGGAAGTAGCCCATTATAACAAAGTGAACGACCAGTTTGCCTTCTCGGTGGCTGCGTTCTACGATGGCCAGAAGGGCTTTTGGAAGAATACGTTGACGGGTGACCCTGCCGACGATATGGACGAGGCGGGAGGCCGTCTGCGCCTGATGTACCAGCCAACGCAGCGGCTCAGCATGCACTTTGTTGCTGACTATCAGTGGGTGAAGCAGAAGGCGTACCCCTATGGTGTGCTTGACACCGAGAGCGGCAAAGTCATCAGCGACCCCAATCAGGACCATCAGAGCAACTATAAGCGCAACATGCTGAACACCGGACTGGGCATCGGCTACAAGGGCTGTGGATTTGACTTCCACTCCAGCACTTCGTGGCAGTTCTATCGCGACAACCTGCTGATGGACAACGACTACAGCGATATTGACTTCATTGTGGTTGACCAGTACCAGCTCAGCAACGCGTTGACGCAGGAGTTCACCTTCAAGAGTAATAATCAGAGCCGCTGGCACTGGACCACTGGTGTGTTTGGCTCCTATCAATGGCTGAAGACCACTGCCCCAAACACCTTTGGGTCGGCATTCGGCGAAATGATGGGCCAGCAGGTAGGCGGCATGATTTACCAGCAGATGCTGAAGTCGATGGCGGCTCGCATGGGCGAAGAGGCTGCTGCTGCTGCCATCCAGCGTGCCGGTGGTGTCAACGTCGGTATGACGCTCTTTGTGCCTTGTGAGTTCCATACTCCGCAGTTGAACGTTGGTGTGTTCCATGAGACCAATTTCGACCTGACCGACCAGCTTACAGCCACCCTCGGACTGCGCTATGACTTCACCCAGTCGAAGATACATTACCTGACCAGCGGTGATTCAAAGTTGAACTTTAATATCATGGGCTCAGCTGCCAATGCCACAGTACTTTCCGTATTTGAGCACGATGAAAAGACAACCTCCAATCAGCTGCTGCCTAAAGTCGGGCTGACCTACAGGTTGGCGTCAGGTTCAAACTTCTATGCCACCGTCACCAAAGGCTACCGTGCAGGAGGCTTCAACGTACAGATGTTCGGTGATTACATCCAGAACGACGTACAGAAGAATCTGCAGGGTGTCATGCAGCAGGCTATGCAGTCACATGCAGACGTTAATTCGGTTGTTGAACATACGGAGGAAGAGTATGCAGCATTGCTGGAGGGAATAAAGTTTAAGCCCGAAGAATCATGGAATTACGAATTCGGTACACATCTCAATCTTTTTAACCGTTCGCTTCAGGCAGATCTGTCATTTTTCTACATGCAGATTCGTAATCAGCAGCTCTCCGTCTTTACTGAAGACTATGGTTATGGCCGAAAGATGGTGAACGCCGGAAAGAGCTACAGTTGCGGACTGGAGCTGTCCCTGCGCGGCAGTCATCTGGACAATCGTCTGACGTGGTCGGCCTCTTACGGCTACACCCATGCTGCCTTCAAGGAATACAAGACCAAGGAGAGTGCCCGCGGAGCTGAAGTGGACTATAAGGACAACATCGTACCCTTCGTGCCGGAACACACGTTTGCTGCTATTGCCGACTACCGCTTCGACTTTAACAGCGACACCTTCCGCAGTCTGACTATCGGTGCTAACGTCAACGGACAGGGAAAGATATGGTGGGACGAGGCTAATACCTTCAAACAGGATCTGTATGCCACCTTGGGCGCACATCTCTGTGCCGACCTGGGTTTGTGCAAGGTGAATGTCTGGGGACGCAACCTCACTGACAGCAAATACAACACCTTTGCCTTCCTGAGCAAGGCTACTGGAAAACCCATCTATTCAGCCCAGCAGGGCAATCCCCTGCAGGTGGGCGTAGATGTGAGCCTGCATTTCTAAGAAAGACCATGCGGCGCTTCTACGAAGAGAGGTGCCGCATGGTCGGTACAAAGGTGCCGGTTCGCAGGGAGAGAAGTGCCGCCTCGTAGGGAGAAAGGTGCCGCCTCGTCGGGGTATATCCGTACGTGCCAAGTGAATTGCACGTCCGTGCCATCTGTTTGGCGCGGGCGTGCAATTTGTATGGCATGGGCGTGCAATCCTTTGCAAATGTCCTCTATTGATTATCAAGCCTTTACGTAAAGGCGTCTCAAGCGAGGTTGTAACACTACTGCAAAGGTACGAAAAATTGATCAGAATTGCAAGAAAAAAGCTATTTTTTTTTCGTTTGAAGAAAAAAACGCCCCATGATCATACCTTCATGAGTTCGCTCATGACCATGTCGCTGACAAACAGGCCTTTGCGCGTCAGTACAAGATGATGATCCTTTTCGCGCAACAGCCCGTCGTCCAGGAAACGACGGGCATTATTCATGCAGTAGGAACGTTGCTCGTCGG
>JAILHP010000146.1 GCA_024695705.1 Prevotella sp.
CGCAAGGAGTGTTAAAATCTGCAATTTATTTGTGTATTACCTTGAAAAGGGCTATCTTTGCAAAAATATACTATTAACCCGTTATGGATTTGAGGCATAGACTGACATTCTTTTTAACCGCGCTGATGCTGTTATGTGCGCTGCACGTAAAAGCAAGGAATTTTGAGCGCGAGTTTTCGGTCTTTAATGCCTCTGACGGTCTGGCGGACAACAGCGCCCAATGTATTCTCTGCACCAAGACGGGCCGCATGGTGATAACGACTATCGGTCACATCAACTTCTACGACGGCAAGGGATTCTCACGCGTTGACCCGAAGAATGAGACTTCCTATCCCCTTTCCAACTACCAGGGACACTATCACCCCTATTTCGATAAGTACCACCACCTGTGGCTGAAGAACAAGTACTCGGTGACCTGCGTCAACCTGACTACCGAAGACTTCATCGTGAACATCGACTCCGTCTTTGTGGAGTTTGGTGTCAACGACAAGGTGACTGATATGTTTGGCGATGAGTCGGGCGAGCTGTGGTTCCTGCATGGCAGCATGCTCTACAGCACCGAGCTGCAGAAGGACTTCCCCGTCATGAAGACGCTCAACCTGCAGGACCTTGCCAAGTATGAGGACAAGGAACTGCTGCTGTTCTATGAGAACGGAGAGGTGGTGAGCTACGACCTGAAGACGCGGCAGATGCTCTACCGCAAGCAGGCCTACGATGCCTCGAAGGTGGATGCCTATGAGCGCACGTCGCTGGTTCGTTCCTACAACAACTGCATCCTGCAGATACGCGACGGCCGCAAGGAGTCGGTCTTCCTCAAGTTTGATGTGAAGAAGCGCGAGTGGACCACGCTGATGACGCTTCCCTATAAGATGAACAACCTGGTGGTGTATGAGGATGTGGCCTATATCCCTTCGGAGAATGGCTACTGGACCTATGACATGAAGACGGGCGAACAGATCCATTACGAGGAGCTGACGCTGGAAACCGGCAAGAAGCTGCTGACCGATGTCAACACCATCGCCTTTGACCGTCAGGGTGGAATGTGGTTAGGAACCGAACGCTGTGGCTTGCTGTACGGCAAGCCCTTCACGCCTCCTTTTAAGGTTTACGACTGGTCCACTCCCCAGGCTATGGAGTACTACCGCCTGCTGGAGCGTCAGCCGCCTTCGCCCACGGAGTACAACGGCGAGAACGTCAACTGCGTGTTCCGCGACAGCAGAGGCTGGACGTGGGTAGGAACGCGTACTGGCCTGAAGCTTTACAAAAAGGAAGGAGCTCCTCCCGTTACCTATACGACGCACGACGGTTTATTTAACGACGTAATACATTGCATCGTAGAGAGTCAGTCCCACCATATCTGGGTAGGAACGAGCTATGGCATCACCTGCCTGTTTATTGATAACAACGAGGTGGATTTCATCGGCAGTTTCAACCATCACGACCACGTTCCTAACGAGTCGTTTGTGAATGGCCGTGCGATGCTTCTGGACGACGGCACCATCATCATGCAGGCGATTGACCACGTGCTGGCGTTCAAGCCTTCTTTCCACCATTACTCTTCTTACAGCAAGATGAAGTTCTATCCCAAACTCATCGGACTGATGGTGAATGGCACCCAGATAGATGTAGGCACGAAGCTTGACGGCAAACAGATACTCCAGAAGGCGATTACCCGTTCCTATGAAATCGACGTGGACTACAACCACAACTCCCTGTCGCTGCTCTTCTCAGGACTCAATTTCTTTCGTCCGCTGCAGACCTTCTACCGCTACCGCGTGCTGGAGCTGAACCCCGAGTGGCAGGTGCTGTCCTACTTCAATTCCGACGGAAGGGTTGACAGCAAGGGCTTGTTCCACCTGGCCCTGCTGGGCTTGGAACCGGGTGAGTATCATATCGAGATGCAGGTGTCGATGTATCCTGATGTCTGGATTCAGGAGCCGCTCACTTGGGTGGTACGCGTCAACGAACCTTGGTGGCGCACCACAGGCGTCTATATCTCCCTGGGCATTATCATCCTCGTGCTGTTGCTGATAAACCTGCTGTACTTCAACCGCAACTGGCGCCTGAAGCTGCAGCGTGATGCCGGCGAAAAGGAGGTGGTGCGTCAGCTGCGCACGCTGATGGCGCGTTGTACCAACAGTTCAAGGCTTGAGGGGAAGGACAGCCTGGCCGAAGAGAATAAGTCGCCTGAGGAGGAGGCCTTCTTGAGGCTGCTGCTGAGGGTCATTCCTTATATGAAGGACCGCTCTTCTGACGTGACCCTCAACAATTTGTGTGAGGTGGCCCATGTCGGCCACGACCGGTTCATCCAGTTGTTTGCCAATCATTATTCGCAACTGGCATCCCGTCCGCAGGAGCTGACCCGCAGGTTGCGTCTGCATCAAGCCAAATACCTGCTTCGTACCACCGACAAGTCCATTGAGGATATTGCCGAGGAGTGCCACTTTGCTTCTCCTAACGGCTTTGTCTCCTCCTTCTACCGTCAGTACAAGAAGAAACCCATCGAATTTAGAATTAAGAATTGAGAATTGAGAATTATGATTACCGAGTCACGCCCTTGTATGAGCCATAATGACGGATTGCTTCCGCCTTTAAGTAGTAATTGAGAATTGAGAATTATGATTACCGAGTCACGCCCTTGTATGAGCCATAATGACGGATTGCTTCCGCCTTTAAGTAGTAATCATAATTCTCAATTCCGAATTCTCAATTTTCAATTCTCAATTGCTTGAAACCCGTGAGGCGCCAGGTGCGGTCTCCTATGCCTTTATAATAAACGTAGGCTTCGTAGGTGTTGCCCGTCTGATAGAAGTTGCCCTCGGTGGGAGCGGGCTCTGTGGTGCCGTCAGGATGGCGCAGCAGGTACTGGTAGTTGTAGTAACCCTGCTTCTGCCAGATGGCCGCACGGTAGCAGCGGGCCGCCTCGTCGTATTCCATGAGGTAGGCCTGCGGGTCGTCGCAGGTTGCCCATCGCCCGTTGATGATGACGTCGGCCCCGTCAAAACGCGGGGTTCGCAGACAGTAGTTCACGCGGACATAGTCACAAGTGGTCTCTATCTCCGTGTAGTCGCTGTTGCGGATGATGAACGCTCCGTCGGCATCGGTGTCCGTCAGGTAGTTGCGACGGTCCTCGTCCACAAAGGGGTAGGCGTTATAGGCTGCTCCGTCCCAGGTGATGCGCTCCAGTCCCATGGTGGTGTGGCTGACGTCGAGAATTTCGAATTTCCGCCACTCGTTGCCGGCCGGGAAGATGAGGTCGCGGCAATGCTCCCAGATGAATCCCTTGCCGTTAAAGTCCTGCGAGTCGGGCTTGGGGTTGACCACGGCGTGCTCCCATTGCTGGTTCTGCGTCACCACGATGTACAGCTGTTCCTCGGGGTAGAGAATGTCGTAGGGTGCGTGCTTCACGTTCATGAGCACCTGCTGGTGGGTGCGGTTCACGTCAATCTCGGTGTTGGTCGTCATGCCTAACCCCACGTTCATGCTGTTCTCCGTCACCATGAAGCGTATCTCGGCAACGGTCTCGTCGCTGTCGTCGTCGATGATGCTCAGCAGGTAGTTGCCGCTGATTTTCAGCTTCGTCATGCTGTTGGGAATCTGCAGCTCGTAGTGGGTGTAAGGCTGCGTGGTGTTGATGCTGACAGCATAGTTGTCAATGGGCTGGTCGTTGAAACCCTCGAGCCAGTCCACGTCAAACAGCTCCTCGCTTGCCGACCAGTCGGCCTCGCAATGTTGCAGGTGGTATTTGTATTGGTGGTATTCGTGGCTCATGTAGTCGAAGCTGACGTTGAGCATCTCGTGGCGTGAGGGCTCTATGATGGCGGGCTTGTGCCAATGGTTGCCCTCCAGTACCACCAACGAGCGAATCATGGGGTCGTGAGTTACCTGCTGCGCCGACAGCGTCGTCGGTCCAGCTATTATATATAATAAGGTGTAAAACGCGGCAATGATTCTCTTCATGGTGGCAAAAGTAATAAAAAGTTGAAAGTTGAAAGTTGAAAGTCGATAGATTTTTCTACCGCTTAACCTTTTTTTACCTTTTTACTTTTTTACCTTTTTACCTTTTTTCGTACCTTTGCGGCACATTATGCGATACTTTGTCTGGTTTTCTTACGACGGGACGGCCTACCACGGGTGGCAGGTGCAGCCCAACGGGGTGACGGTTCAGGAAGTGCTGGAACGTTGCCTGAGCATGCTGTTGAGAAAGCCGATAGAAGTAGTCGGGGCCGGCCGGACTGATGCCGGAGTGCATGCACGCCGCATGGTGGCACACTTCGACTACGAGGGTGACTACGAAATGGACAACCTGGCCTATAAGCTGGACCATGCGTTGCCACAGGATATCAGCGTCTGGAGCGTGGAGCCTGTCAGCGACGACATGCATGCCCGTTTCTCTGCCAAGCGTCGCACCTACCATTATTATATTCACACCCACAAGTCGCCCTTCCTGCGCAAGTATTCGTGCCAGCTGCACTACCAGCTGGACTTCGAGGCGATGAACCAGGCTGCCGAGGTGCTCCGCGAGTACGAGGACTTCGGGGCGTTCTGCAAGGCTGGCAGCGACGTGAAGACCACGCTCTGTACCATTTATGCCGCCCGGTGGCACCAGACGAGTGAGACGGAGTGGTATTTCGAGATTACGGCCAACCGCTTCCTGCGCAACATGGTGCGTGCGGTGGTGGGGACGCTCATCGAGGTGGGACGCGGCCGCATGACGCTGGCTGAGTTCCGCCAGGTCATAGAGAAGGGTAGTCGAACGGGTGCCGGCGAGTCGATGCCTGCCCACGCGCTGTTCCTGGAGAATGTGGAGTATGAAGCCCCCTCGGGGGCAGTAGGAGGGGCTGTATGTGGCTAATCCTTGCATTCATGTCTGCAGCGCTCTTAGGCTGCTACGACTCCTTTAAGAAAGAGGCGCTGAAGGAGAACGCGGTCATTCCCGTGCTGTTCCTCAACACGCTGTTCTCGTCGCTTATCTTCCTGCCCTTCATCCTGCTGAGCTACTACACCACGGCGCTTGACGGCTCCGACTTCCTTGTGGCGAGTGGCGGATGGGAGGTTCATAGGTTCATCCTTTTGAAGAGCCTAATCGTGTTAAGTAGTTGGCTGTTAGGCTATTTTGGTATGAAGCATCTACCACTGACCATTGTTGGCCCCATCAATGCCACGCGTCCTGTGATGGTGCTCGTGGGTGCGTTGCTGTTCTTTGGCGAACGGCTGAACCTGTGGCAGTGGGTGGGTGTGACGCTGGCCGTCATCTCGTTCTTCATGCTCAGTCGGAGCAGCAAGAAGGAGGGCATCGACTTCCGCCGTGACCACTGGATATGGATGATTGTCGGAGCAGCCATCATGGGAGCCGTCAGCGGACTCTACGACAAATACCTCATGGCACCCGTCAGCGAGGGCGGGGTAGGGCTCGACCGCATGATGGTGCAGTCGTGGTACAACATCTACCAGTGTTTCATGATGGGCGCGATGCTCCTGCTGCTGTGGTGGCCCACGCACAAGAAGACCACGCCGTTCTCGTGGAAATGGTCCATCCTGGGCGTCAGCATCTTCCTCTCGACGGCCGACTTCCTGTATTTCTATTCACTCTCGCTGCCCGATGCCATGATCTCTATCGTGTCGATGATTCGCAGAGGCAGCGTCATCGTCAGTTTCCTCTTCGGCGCAATGCTTTTCCGCGAGAAGAACCTCATGTCAAAGACTGTTGACTTGGCTCTGGTGCTGCTCGGAATGATATTCCTCTACATCGGGTCGAAATAGCTTGGAGCTTTGAGCTTGGAGCCTGGAGCGTTAAAAGTTAAAAAGTCATAAGGGGCAACAAAAAGCTCAAAGCTCCAAGCTCAAAGTTCAAAGTTTTTCGTACTTTTGCAACAATAAACGTAATAATCGTTCAACGCTCAACGTAATATGATAGAGTATATTTCAGAAAACCTCTGGCAGTTATGGGCCGTTGTCGCCTTCATCTGCCTCATACTCGAGATGACGTCGGGAGACTTCTTCCTGATGTGCTTTGCCATTGGCGGTGCCGTGACTGCCGCCCTGTCGCCCTTCACGGGCTTCTATGTCCAGCTGGTCATCTTTGCCTTGGTCAGCGTGGTGTGCTTGTTTACGGTGCGTCCTGTGGCGCTGCGTTGGTTCCACAAGAACGATCCTGACCGGGTGAGCAATGCCGATGCGCTGATAGGTCGTGAGGGCCGTGTGCGTGAGGCCATTGAGGCTGACGGGTTCGGACGCGTAGCCATCGACGGCGACGTGTGGAAGGCGAAGAGTGCCTCCGGCGAAGCCATTCCCGAGGGTACGAACGTCACGGTGGTAGCCCGCGAGAGCACCATCATTACGGTGAAATGAAACAGGAAATCAGTAAATCGAAAATAGAATATGGAATTCAGTCCCTTACTTATCGTTTTCATAGTCCTCGTACTATGCGCATTGGTGCTTGTCAAGAAGGCACTTGTCATCATCCCCCAGTCGGAAACCAAGATTATTGAGCGCCTCGGCCGTTATCACGCCACGCTCAATCCTGGCATCAACCTCATCATCCCGTTCGTGGACCGTGCCAAGGACATCGTCATCCTGAGCCGTGGACGTTATATGTATTCCACCGTTATCGACCTGCGCGAACAGGTATATGACTTCCCCAAGCAGAATGTGATTACCAAGGATAACGTGCAGACCGAAATCAACGCGCTGCTCTACTTCCAGATTGTTGACCCGTTCAAGGCTGCCTACGAGATTTCTAACCTGCCCAACGCCATTGAGAAGCTGACGCAGACCACGCTGCGTAACATCATCGGTGAGCTGGAGCTCGACGAGACGCTGACTTCGCGTGACACCATCAACAAGAAGCTCGGTCTGGTGCTCGACGAGGCTACCGACAAGTGGGGCGTCAAGGTGAACCGCGTGGAGCTGCAGGATATCACGCCGCCCGAGAGCGTGCTCACGGCGATGGAGAAGCAGATGCAGGCCGAGCGTAACAAGCGTGCCACCATCCTGACCTCCGAGGGTAAGAAGGCTGCCGACATCCTGCAGTCAGAGGGTGAGAAGACCGCCATCATCAACAAGGCCGAGGCTGCCAAGCAGCAGGCCATCCTCAATGCCGAGGGTGAGGCACAGGCACGCATCCGCAAGGCTGAGGCTGAGGCAAAGGCCATCGAGCTCATCACCGAGGCCGTCGGCAAGAGCACCAATCCCGCCAACTACCTGCTGGCGCAGAAATACATCCAGATGCTGCAGGAACTGGCACAGGGACCGGCACAGAAGACCGTCTATCTGCCTTACGAGGCCACGAACCTCATGGGCAGCATCGGTGGCATCAAGGACTTGTTTAAATCAGAATAAATGAAGACTGAAAACATATTCAAAGGTCTGGGCATCGCCCTCATCACCCCTTTCACGCAGGACGGACAAGTGGATTACCCTTCACTTATCCGTCTCGTCAACTACCAGCTGGATAACGGTGCGGACTTCTTCTGCATACTGGCTACCACGGGCGAAACGCCGGTGCTGACGCCTGAAGAGAAGCTCACCATCAAGAATACCGTCGTTGACCTGGTGCAGGGCCGCGTGCCCATCCTCATGGGCTGTGGAGGCTACAACACCGCAGCCGTCATCCACGAGCTACAGACCGGCGACTTCAAGGGCATTGACGGCGTGCTGAGCGTCTGCCCCTATTACAACAAGCCGTCGCAGGAAGGACTCTACCAGCACTTCAAGGCCATTGCTGCAGCCACCGAGCTGCCTGTGGTGCTCTATAACGTGCCTGGCCGCACCGGCGTCAACATGAAAGCTGAGACCACCGTGCGCCTGGCTCGCGACTGCCGTAACATCGTGGCCATCAAGGAGGCTTCGGGCAATTTGGAGCAGGTCGATGAGATTATCAAGAACAAGCCCAACGACTTCGACGTCATTTCGGGCGACGACTCGCTGACTTTCCCCATGATATCGTGTGGAGCCGTCGGTGTCATCAGCGTCATCGGCAACGCCCTGCCGCGTGAGTTCTCGAAGATGATCCGACTGCAGTTCCGGGGTGAGTACGATGCAGCGCGTAAGATACACCACCGCTTCACCGACCTCTTCTCGCTGCTCTTCGTCGATGGCAACCCCGCCGGTGTGAAGGCGATGCTCCACGAGATGGGCTTCATTGAGAACGTGCTGCGCCTGCCCCTGGTTCCCACGCGTATCTCCACCCTCCAGAAGATGAGTGAAATCATGAGGGAGCTGAAGATATAATGGACATCATCCACGAAATATCGCCTCTCGGCAGTCATGATGTGCTCTACATTGGCGACCGCCACAAGAAGGAGTTCAGCTATCCCATACACCATCATGAGGTATTTGAGCTGAACTTCGTCGAGAACGGGGCAGGGGTAAGGCGTGTCGTGGGCGATTCGTCTGAGGTTATCGGCGACTACGACCTGGTGCTTATCACGTCGCCCGACCTGGAACACGTCTGGGAACAGCACGAGTGTAAGAGTCCC
>JAILHP010000178.1 GCA_024695705.1 Prevotella sp.
GAACCGGATGTTCAGTGAGACATAAGGAATGGCAGTGCCAAACACAGACAGCTTATAGCCTTTTATCTCCTCGCCTTCAGTGACATAGTAGATGTTATAGGCATTCTTGCGGGCAAGGGCATTATACACACCTATGGAGAAGGACGTGTGAAGAAAACTTGTCAGCCTATGAGTCGGCTCAATATTAAACGCAAGGTCCAGACGCATATAGTCAGGAATGCGATAGGTGTTGCGGTCGGTATAGTACGGCATGTATTTCTGACTATACGAGTCGTAGTATTTGCCAGCGGGCAGCGTCGTCGGCCGCCCTGTGGCATAGTTGAAGTTGCTGGAAAGGCTGTATCGCTCGGTAAACTTGAAGTTGAGCACCGCCTTGACCTCATGCGGCCTGTCGTATTCCGCGGGATACCAGTCACCTTTGTTCAGGGGCATTGCCACCCGCTGGTCATCCTGACGCAGCATAGCGCGTGAGAAGGTATAGCTGACCCATCCGTTCAGCTTTCCTACTGGCTTCTTCGCCTGCAGCTCTATGCCGTAGGCCCGTCCACTGGTCGAGATGACATCAGTCTCCAGGTGGTGGTTCATCAGCAGTACCGCCGAACTGCGATAGTTGAGATAGTCGCTGATATGCTTGTAATAGACCTCTGCCGAGAACTCGTATTTCTTGTCAGTAGTCTCATGATAGATGCCGGCAGCCGCCTGCCATCCGCTCTGGGGCTTGATGTTATAGTCGGACAGCTTCCAGATGTCAGTAGGCGACATGATGGAGGTATTCGATACCTTATGGATATACTGGTGCATGGTGTTGAAGCCTGCCTTCAGAGATAGGTTTTCCTGTAAGGCATAGCGGACCGACAGGCGGAACTCCGGGGCATGATAGGTCTTGATAACACCTGTTTCATGGCTCGTCTCCAACAAGTATTCCAATGAAGGCAGTTCGCCCTCGTCATAATGATTCACGTCACGTGGCCCCAGCGCATTGAACATGGAATAGCGCAACCCGGCAGAAACCGACAGTTTGTCTGTGAACGAATGCTCGTAGTCAATGTAGGCAGCACTCTCCAATGCCTTTTCTTTCTGCAGCTGGTCGGTCGTGATGCACGATTCCTCGCCCACCGGCTCATACTTGCCTGCCTGCACATTGTAATGCTGCACGGAGAGACCGTAGGAGAGTACCCGCTTGTCTGACAGGCGGTGTCGTATGTGCAGCTTGCCCCACAGCTGGTCAATGCCGAAGCTCAGCCTGGCAGCCATTGAAGGAATGGTTCTCTCCTCATTGAAATAGTCGTAGTGGTCAAGTCCGGCAGACAGCGTAGCCGTCACATTCTCATTCAGAATGGAGCGCCACTCGGCAGAGAAGTTACGGTTCTGGTAGCCGTATTTGTCCTCTGAGCTGAACGAGAACTTGTCATTACTCCAATAGCCATAGACCTTGAGTCGATGCAGGTTGCTGAGCTTCCACGTCAGCACACCGCCAAAGTCATAGAAGTTGGCCGTTCAATTCTTATAGCCGCTATCCTCGGGCAGCTGCTTCAGAATCCAGTCACTATAGGTAGTACGGCCATTCAGCAGCAGCGACACATGATCCTTGACAATCGGGATTTCCAGATTCGCCTTACTGGTTAGTAATCCAATACTTGCCGAACCCGTAAGTTTCTGCATATTAGCCTCTTTCGACGTAACATTCAATACGCTGCTTATCCTGCCTCCGTATTCCACCGGAATGCTTGACTTGAACAGCTCCACATTCTCCACCGCATCAGAGTTGAACGACGTGAACAGCCCAAACAGGTGCGACGGGTTATAGACGGTACCTCCGTTGAAAAGAATGAGGTTCTGGTCGGTCGCACCTCCTCGCACATTATATCCGCTGGATGCCTCGCCGACGGTAGTCACACCCGGCAGCGTGAGCACAATCTTCATGATGTCCGACTCGCCAAGTGCCGACGGAATATTCTTCAGCACCTGGGGCTTGAACTTCTCCGAACCCATCATCAGGCTTTCCACAGCCGACAGACGACCGCCCACCACGACAATCTCGTCAAGTTCCTGGACATCGGCAATGCTCACCTTCGCCTTCTTCACACCCGGCACGATGTAGGCATTCTTCTTGGCTGTGGTCGCTGTCAAGGAATCACTGTCAAGAACGGGGATTCCGGGAATAAGTGTGGCAGACCCACCCCCTTGCCCCTCCCTATGAGGGAAGGGAGAAGATAGTTTTTCCGCTTGTTCAACATTAGCTATTCCATCTTGAGGGTAACCACTCCCCTCCCTCACAGGGAGGGGCAAGGGGGTGGGTCCACTTATCACCTCTATCAAACTCGTTAGGCTTTTCTCCCGCTCGCTTTTGGAGAAAGAGAGGCGGTACTTCTTCGCAATCTGTTTAATCTGTGTTCGCTGTTCAGGAAAGAGCTTTGCCACATCCTTGGCAGTCTTCACATGATGTATCCCGCCGTCAGGAGTAACAAGCGTAAAATGCTCCTTGGTATAAAGCGTCTTCAGGTATTTCTTTCCACCAAAATCCTTTTCACCGTTATAGACCTTCCACAGACAATGATACAGACGGATGCCATTCGTGCTTCCGTCACACAGCAGAGAGGCATAACGAGAACTGTCCTCCGGGTCGTGAACATAGACATGACCGTCCATCTCAAACCAGTCAATGTGTTCCTGCTCAGGCAGACAAGAATAATTACCTACAGGAGAAAGAACGACAACCCGCTGCTCCAACTGGTCAAACCGCAGTTGTACCTCATTATAGACCACGCCATAATAGCTGACGCGGCCATGGTACATATCAGTATTTCCTTTATAATAAGGAAGCTCGTGCCACAGCAATTTGGGGTATTGCGGCTCGAGCACACCTACATAAAGGCGGGCAAAGTCAGAAGCAGACGAAAAATAATCCTGCGCTCCAACATGCTGCACGACTGCCATCATACAGACGAATGCCAACAAATACTTTCTCATGTTTTTGGTTTTATTGGGCTTACTATTCTTATAACCCTACAAGTAATACAATCTTGCATGGAAAGAGAAAGAATTAACATACTTTCACTGGCATCAAGGTGACAGTGGTGACAGCAAGTCTTTTTTTAGACAGGTATCAACGGATGCGGTCGGCGGCACGAACCAGTTTCTCATCGGCAAGGATGGAGCGCCGAGCCATGAGGTAGAGGATGAGTGCCACGCAGGGAAGTGCCGCAGGAACGGCAGGACGGAACGTGAGACTGACCTCGTCGGGAAGGTTTCCTGTGACGGTCTGGCTGAACACCCCAAATAGGATGTACCAGCCAATGAGCAGCAGCGTGTTCAACAGACAGACTCGTGCCTGCAGCTTCCGGTTGGTATAAAGGAAGATGGTGCAGAGTCCGACTGTAGCCGAGAGCACCAGTACGGCAAAGAGCGGCCATACCATAAAATGATGCGCTCCGACGATGCTGTCGGTCAGCCACAGATTATACTCAGACAATACAGGAACGTCCAAAGCATAGAACGTTCCTATCTGCAGGCAAAGGCATACCACAGTAACCACTGCCGCCAAAAACATATAAACAGTTTGAATGCGCTGTATCATAAGACACTCTACTTATCCCATCACATTTCCTGGCCAAAGGCAGCCAGCTGGGCTTCACGTGCGGGGTCGCGCCAATAAACCTTGTCCTCAATAAACTCCTGGGTTGCCAAGAGCGAGGGCTTCGGCAGCTTCTCGTAATAACGGGAGATTTCAATCTGTTCGCGGTTCTCGAACACTTCTTCCAGTGAATCGTTATAAGAAGCGAACTCGGCCAGCTTCTTGCTGAGGTCGTCCTTGATCTGGACGGAAATCTGGTTGGCACGTTTGGCAATGATGGCGACACTCTGGTAGATGTTCTCAGTGTCGCGGCAAAGGTCCATAATGTTGCGGGTCACGGTATTAACCGGAGCTTTTGACTTTTTGTAATCCATTATTTTAATTTACTATTTAATCCTTAATTACTTTCTTACATTTCTTAATATATTCCTCGGCCAGACGGGCATTCTGGCTTTCCGGATACTCGTTGAGGAAACCGTAGCACTCGTCCTCAGCATCACGATAGCGGTCCATGCGCTTCTCCTCGGCACTGTTCTCTGCCAGTTCGAACTTGCTCTTCATGATGAGCAGGGCGAAGTCCTCACGCTGGCGGGAATAGGGATAATTCTTCAGCGCGTTCTGTGCCGTGATGATGCAGGCCTCATAGTTGGAGCCTCCGTTGGAGCAGTTGCCGAAGTAACCGCCTAAGTTGTAGTACAGCTCGGCTGAGAGATACTCCTTGATGACCAGCTTGTCCTGCAGCTCAAAGAGCCGCGCCTGTGCTTCGGGACGCCGCTTGCTCTCAGGGAAGTAGTCAATGAACTGCTGATAGGCATTGATGGCACCTACGGTAGGCGACTGGTCAAGGCGGGGTTCAGGAGTACTCTCGTACAGCGACTGTCCGACGTAGAAGGAAGCCTGCTCAGCGAAGATGCCATGCGGATAAGACTGGTGGTATTTGCGGAACGTAGCGGCAGCACTCTCGTAGTCACCGTAGTTGTATTGTGCCATACCAAGCATGAAGAGACACTCCTCAGCCTCGTCGGAGCCTTTCTTCAACTGCACCACTTCTTCCAGCAGGACAATGGCCTGTGAAAACTTCTTCGTGGCAAAAAGCTGCTTGGCATATTCGTATTTGAACGCGTAGTCGTTCGACCGATACACGTGGTTAAACTCCGATGCACAGCTGCTAAAAAGCATGATGATACCTGTCAATATGACAATGATTTTCTTCATATTTCTGATTTTGACGTGCAAAATTACGCATTTTCTGAGGAAATACAAAGTATTTAAAACTATTTTTAGCAAATAATAGGGAAAATCTTGTGTTGTTTTAGAGTTTTTCCGTATTTTTGCACAAATATTTGAACAAATTTGAGTGAGAAGTTAGGAATTGTATGAACTTTAAGCTGACATCGGACTACAAGCCTACGGGCGACCAGCCGGAAGCCATCAGCCAACTGACTGACGGTCTCCGACGGGGTGACCGTTCGCAGGTGCTGCTGGGCGTAACGGGCTCCGGCAAGACGTTTACGATGGCCAACGTCATAGCCAACGTGAACAAGCCGACCCTCATTCTCAGCCACAACAAGACGCTGGCCGCACAGCTCTATGAGGAGATGCGTGGCTTCTTTCCGGAGAATGCCGTCGAGTATTATGTCAGCTACTACGACTATTATCAGCCTGAGGCATACCTGCCTGTGACCGACACATACATTGCGAAGGACCTGGCCATCAACGAGGAGATTGACCGCCTGCGCCTCTCGGCCGTATCTTCCTTGCTCTCAGGCAGAAAGGACGTTGTCATTATATCTTCTGTTTCATGTATCTACGGCATGGGAAGTCCCATTGCCCTGCATGAGAATGTCATCGAAATGAAGCGCGGTCAGAAGCTCTCACGCAACGCGCTGCTGAGGAAGTTGGTGGCGGCGCTCTACGTGCGCAACGACCTGGAACTGAAACGCGGCGAGTTCCGCGTGAAGGGCGACACCATTGATGTGGCAATGGCCTACAGCGAGGAGGTGCTGCGCATCACCTTCTGGGACGACGAGATTGATGCCATCGAGGAGCTGGACAGCGTGACGATGACACGCAGGGCATCGTTTGACGAGTATAAGCTCTACCCTGCCAACCTCTTCATGACCACGCAGGAACAGACCAACATTGCCATCCGCGAAATACAGGACGACCTGGTGAAGCAGATAGCGTATTTCGAGGAGTTGGGCGACCCCATCAAGGCAGCGCGTATCAAGGAGCGCGTGGAGTACGACATGGACATGATCAAGGAGCTGGGCCACTGCTCGGGCATTGAGAACTATTCACGCTACTTTGACGGACGCCAGGCCGGTGAGCGTCCCTACTGCCTGCTCGACTTCTTCCCTGACGACTACCTGCTCATCATTGACGAGAGCCACGTCAGCGTGCCTCAGCTCAACGCCATGTACGGCGGTGACCGTGCCCGCAAGCAGAACCTCGTGGAGTATGCCTTCCGACTGCCTGCCGCCTTCGACAACCGTCCACTGCGTTTCGACGAGTTCCAGCAGCTGGTGCATCAGGTAATCTACGTCTCGGCCACGCCTGCCGACTTCGAACTGAACGAGGCAGAAGGCGTTGTGGTAGAGCAGATTATACGTCCTACCGGACTGCTTGACCCTGAGATTGAGGTGCGCCCAAGCGAGAACCAGATTGACGACCTGATGGAGGAGATTGTCACCCGTACGGAGCGCAACGAGCGTACCCTTGTCACCACCCTTACCAAGCGCATGGCCGAGGAGCTGGCAGAGTACCTGCTCAACCACGACATCCGGACGGCTTTCATCCACAGCGAGGTGGGGACGCTGGACCGCGTGAAGATACTCGACGGACTGCGCCGAGGCGAGTACGACGTGCTGGTGGGTGTCAACCTGCTGCGCGAGGGGCTTGACCTGCCTGAAGTGTCGCTGGTGGCCATTCTCGACGCCAACAAGGAGGGATTCCTCCGCAACCGCCGTTCCCTGACGCAGACGGCTGGACGTGCCGCCCGCAACGTCAACGGCAAGGTCATCATGTATGCCGACACCATCACCGAGTCCATGCAGCTCACCATTGACGAGACCAACCGCCGACGTGCCAAGCAGATGCAGTACAACGCTGAGCACGGCATCACGCCCACA
>JAILHP010000005.1 GCA_024695705.1 Prevotella sp.
GTTGAGCAGCTATAGGCCACCCACCAGCGGTTGTGCCAGCGGATGACGTCAGGAGCCCATACATGGTGGGTGAACCCGGGCACAGAGTCGTGTGCCCACTGGGGAATGACTGTCATCAAGGGTTCAGGCCTGACCATCCACTGCTTCAGGTCGGTGGAGGTCATGTGCTGAATGCCCAAGCCTGTGGCAAAGAGATGGTAGGTGCTGTCCTCAAAGGCTATGACGGGGTCGTGAACCATGGGCGTCTCAGTCTCAAAAGCCTGTCGCGGACGACGCTGAGAAAAGGTAGTGATGCTCATGGTGAGCATCACTACGAAGATTATCAAGCGATTCATTTACTGAATGGATTTCTAAGTCTTGTTCAGTTGCTATATTTATAGCCCCAAATTGTCACACCCGTCCTGGCACACAGTGCCGAGAAGCAAGGTGCTTTCTCATTTTTGGGTTCCAGAGTCTGCTCAACCATTACACCCTTGTATTCACCGTTGATATTGAGGGTGATGTAAGAGGTGCCTGCCTTGACTGCCCACGTGCCTTCAGCACTGCCTGTGATGGTTCCGTCAGCATTGAGCGTGATGTCAACCGGCATTGCCGTGGCCTTTTTGGTGTGGTCAAGCTTGTAGTTGTGAACCAGCAGCTTGTACTTACCGGGGATGTTCTCGGTAGCAATCTTCTGCTTGGTAGCAATGAAGGAACTCTTCAGACGTTCACCGGTATATTCAAACGGGGCGGCGACCAGCCAGCCTTCTTCGTTCTGATATACCTGATGCACGCGTACTTGATGTGCCTCGCCCCAATTCTGGAAACGGGTGTGATAAACCAAGTAGGTACGTCCGTCTTCGGCAGCAATGATGCTGTTATGGCCTTGTGAGCGCTCACCGGATGCCTCCTGGGAGCCACCTGTCAGCAGGTTGCCCCACTTGGAGTATGCTCCAAAGATGTTGACGCCACGATTGCCGTCATTCTCACTCGGACCGAAGTTGGTAAAGAAACGCTCGAAAATAGCATTAGAACCCTTGCTGTCGGTGTAGGGTCCGTCAGGCTTCTGCGAACGGAACACGCGCATCTGATAGCCGCCATTGTTATAGTCAGCAGCTACGCCTCCGGCAGCCAGTCCGCCGTAGGTCATGAACAAGAAGTAGTAACCGCCGATATATTCTATGTAGCTGGCCTCGCCTGAAGCGTAATAGCCACCGGCAATCTTCGTGCCGAAGTAGGCATCACTGGTATTGTTGGTGGCATAGGTCACGTTATAGTCGCGCAAGCCGGTCTCTTCGTCGAGCTCAAGCATGAAGATTCCGCCGCTCCAGGAACCGTATGACATCCACAGCTTACCCTGCTCGTCGTAGAATACGCAAGGGTCGATGCAGTTGGGGAAGCTGGGCTTTTGGGTAGAAGCCCATGGTGCTTTGTAGCGGTCGGGCAATGAAGCCTGTGTACCCAAGACAATCTCAAGGTCAGTATCCTTATAGGCGTTACCAGTGTGGAAACCGCTGATGACGACGGGAGCCTGATAGCGGTAGGGACCCGTAATCTTGTCGGCCGTCAGCAGTATGATGCTGGAATACCAGTTGTCGCCATTGATGCTGAGGTACATGCACCACTTACCCATGGACCTGTTATAGATAACATCGGGTGCCCACATGTTACCATCAACGTTGTAGGCAGGATTGCCACGCTTTGACCAAGCAAATGCATTGAAGGCGAATTCTATCTCCTGGCCACCCTTCTTCACTTTCGTTACCTGCGGAGTGGTGAAGGCCTGTAAGTTAGCGGCGTTGGTGCTGGTTGCCGTTGCCCAGGGAGCTGTAAATGTCGTCCATGACATCATATTGGTGGAGCGTGCAGCAGCACGGTGTGAGCCGAAGATGTAGTAGGTGCTGCTGGAGGGATCCCACACCACGCTGGGGTCATGTACGCTGACACGTTTCAGCGCCTCAGGACCCTCGGTCTGCTGTTCCTCTTCTTCAGAAGCGGCGGCGATGGTGGTGAATGTAACATCTGAGGAATACTTTACCTCGCTGCTTGTCTGTGCGTAGGCGCGTACGTGATAAGTGGTTTTCTCAGCTAGTCCGCTCAACGTGATAGTCATGTTGGGCGTGGAGCCCGTCACCTTATTGTCGTTGACAGTAGGATTGGCCGACGTGCTGTAGCACACGCCGCGACTGGTAATGCCTGCGCCCGTAGCCGTAGCAGAAACCACAGCAGAAGACGACGTGACGCGAGTCACTGTCGGTACTGATACCGACAGTGAGGCGCCCGTGTTGTCATCACCTGGTGCATCGTCACCGCAGGCTATAGCCAGCAGTCCGAGCACAAACAGGGAAAATAGCTTTGTCAGATACTTCATATTACTCGAATACCAGGTGACATCCGTCGATGGTGAAGCGGAACCAGAGGTCGTCAGAGTTAACCGTATTCAGTCCAATGTAGTCCTGTATGTAAGTTTGGCCGTCTTTGCCCAGCATGACGCACTTGACGTCAGCCGTTCCATTGCCATTGTTTGTGACAGAGACGGTAACCATAGCCTCTTCCATAGCAGCAAGCCATGTATCCCAGTTGGCCTGACCGCCGCTTGGCGTACACTTGGAAGCCAGTTCCTCGCCAGCCCAGCCGGTACCCCAGCCCCAGTTGTCAGCACGCAGGATGCCATACTCGGTTAATCCGTCCTCACTGGTGAGGCAAATCACGAAGTTGTTCCAGTTGCTGCCACCGCCATAGTTGCGGAAACGACGCGTTAAGGTTTGCTTGGCGGGAACCTTGAACTGCTCAGAGTGAGCACTCCAGAAGGTTGATGAGTTGTCTTCAGCTCCCAGTACATCGTCGAACTCAATGTGAGAACCGTCAACTGTCAGGTGGAAGTAGAAGTCGTCGGGGTTGGTAACCGTGTTCAGTCCAATGTAGTCCTGAATGTAGGTCTGGCCGTCATTACCCAGCGTGACAGTCTTCACGTCAGCCGTACCGTTACCATTGTTTGTGATGTACATGGTAACCTTGGCACCGTTCATGGCAGCACGCCATGTATCCCAGTTGGCCTGACCACCGCTCGGAGTACACTTGGAAGCCAGTTCCTCACCAGCCCAGCCGGTACCCCAGCCCCAGTTGTCGGCACGCAGTACACCGTACTCGGTAAGGCCATCCTCAGAGTTCAGCACGACTACCCAGTTGTTCCAGTTGTTAGCACCGCTGGTGTAGTTGGTAAACGTGGTGACGAAGGTCTCCTTAGGATTAATCTTCACTCTTTCTGAGTGAGCCTGCCAGAATGCGGTAGTGTTGTCAGTAGAACCTACGCAGGTGTACATCTTGTCAACTACCTGGATTTCGGTGCTTCCGATGACGGG
Source organism: Prevotella sp. (assembly GCA_024695705.1). Lineage (GTDB taxonomy): Bacteria > Bacteroidota > Bacteroidia > Bacteroidales > Bacteroidaceae > Prevotella. Next base: position 3,342 of record JAILHP010000005.1, read on the forward strand.
CTTCACGGCAGCTTCGCCCTTATAGGTCAGGTTGTAGGCAGCAACGATGTTCTTTGTACCGAGGCTGTTCAGACTGGGAATAGCTTGGAAGGTCAGGTCTTTTGCAGCAACGGTCTTTGACACGCCCTGTTCGAACTGCACCTCTGCCGTAGCATTGGCAATAACTGTTTCCATGTCAGTACCAACAAGCACCTTGCCGGGTATGCCCTTGAGTGTCAGGCTCAGCGGCTGCTTGTCTTCCTTAGAGGTGTAGCCACCGATAGGCTCGATGGTAGAACCGAGGAAGCTGACTAGTGAAGCTTCCACTCCGATGCGGCAGCAGATGTCAACACCAGGATCTGTTGAGGGGAACGGAGTGGTCTGCGTATAGGTCTTCTTCAGCTTGCCGTTGTTCATCTCAATGTAGAGTCCGCCGTTGGAACGGTCAACGGTCAGCGTAACCTTACCGTTCATATCCTGCACGCTGGGATCCAAGTCGTCATCGCCAGAGGCATTGTTGAAGTTACCTCCGATGAGGCTACGGTCAATTTCTGTACCAACAGTATTCCATTCGGAGTTCTTATTGGGGTCATTGTCGTAGCGGATAACACCGTACTCATCGCCCACATCGCCATTAAACTGGTTCAGAACGACATAGAAATTCTTGTAGTACTTGTTATCGGGATTCACTGTCAGGTTAAACTGGGCCTGCCACTTCTGGCCTGCGGGAATGACATAGGTCTTACCCAGGGTAAAGAAACTGGCTGTCAAATCGGCATTACCGATGTTATATACATCCTCATGCAAACCTTCAATCTCAGGAGTGTCGCCGTTATCTCCAGAATCAGCAAACTCTGCAATCTTATCTGCGAGCCAGTCAGGAGCATCAATCTTATAGAGGTCTCCGCCTTCACAACCTGTCAGCGACAGCATGCCGAGGGCAGCCATGCAGAATACGGATGCTAATTTATTTAGATGTCTCATAATTATATCTATATTTATTATTAACTCATTAACTCATTAACTCATAAACTTACCAACTCATCATAAATTGACAACAGGATGAACAGGACCATACAGTTTGTCGGCATTGCTCTCGTTGTTGTTGGCAGAGTTACCCCTCAGGTTGGGATTCTTCGTCATCAAATCCTGATATACAGGAAGGAATTCATGACCGGGAACCCAAGTGTCGAAAGAGCTCTTCAGCTCAGAGTCGGAACCAATCTGGCTGTAGCTGACGGTTTCCTTCACACGAGACTTGTCGGAAGTGCGGCGGAAGGTGCCATGCTCCTTCAGCTGCTGCAGGCGACCTGCATCATAGAACCATCCCCAACGGATGAGGTCGAAGCCACGGCCGAATTCGCAACCGAACTCCTTGGGACGCTCTACGTTGGCAATCTGCTCGAACAGCTTGTCCTTAGAATCGAAGCTGGAAAGCTTCAGGTTGGCCAGTCCGGCACGGTTACGTACCTGGTTGATCCAGTCGATAGCCTGCTGTGTAGGACCGTTCACCTCATTCTCACACTCAGCAGCGCGGAGCAGTACGTCAGAATAACGCATCAGGCGCAGGTTGATACCACAGTGCAAACCTGTAACCACCTTGTCGTAGAGACCAGTGCGAAGGTTGGTATTCTTTGCAATGGGCAGACCGCCATTGTTGTTGTTGGTTACATAAGGAGCATCAGGAGTAATCTGGTTAGTGTAGCAGACATTGCCATACTCAAAGCCATCCCATTCGGGCTCATAGGTACCAATGGTCCAATAGAGACGTGGGTCGAGGCTACCGTCGGTAGTGCGCTCAGACTTGAAGAGACCGTACAGCCAGGGAGAAGCAGAGAGGTCTGCCCAGCCACCGCAGTCGCCAGGGCCAAGGTTAGACTCTACAGCGTGTCCCTGTGTAGCATTCGGGCTGGTGTTCACCGGTGTCCACTCGTCGTCAACACCCTGTGAGCCGTAGTCCAGGAACTGTACCTCGAAGAGGCTCTCGTCGTTGTTCTCATAGGCAGGTCCCTCACGGAAGTTGTCACCGTAGTTCTCCATGAGTCTGTAGGCACCATACTTGCCACCGATGATGTCCTTCAGTACTACGAGGGCATCACTGTACTTGTGGCGTTGCATGAGTGTACGGGCATAGTAGCCGGCAGCAGAACCCTGTGTAGCACGACCCTTGGCCCATTCACCGCCCAGTGCCTTGGTAGGCAGCAGCTGCATGGCTTCGGCGAAGTCCTTCTCTACTGCGTCAAGCACTTCGTCGTAAGTGCTGTTAGTGGCATAGAGACCGTCGAGTGTAGAATAGGTGCTGTAGTCCAGGATGAGCGGCGGGTTCTGGTAGTAACCAGCCAGGTTATAGTAAGACAGTCCGCGAACGAAAAGTGCCTGTCCCTTGATGTGCTTCATCTGGTCAGTGAGGGCGGCGTTGTCCTCACCCGTACGGGAAAGGATAAAGTTACAAACATTGATGGTGTAGAACCACTCACGCCATGACCAGAAGCCGATGTCAACCGTGGTAGCAACATTCAGGTCGTCGAAAGGCATGTACCACACCTGTGAAGAGTTCCACACTTCATCACCGCGGCACATATCAATGGTATAGCCGACACGTGCGTAGGAACCCTCCATACGCATGTGGTTGTAGGCTGCAATGACACATTCCTCCAGGTCCTCGGCGGTATTACCGTAGGTTCCTGTAGTCTGTTGGTTTGGATTCGTCAGTTCCAGTTTGTCCTCGCACGATGTAAGTGCGCCAAGACCTAACAGAAGGGCAAGGGATATTTTATATAGTTTCATAATAGTATATGTCTCTTTTAATTAGAATGTGAAGTTAATACCAGCCATGAAGGTACGTGCGCTGGGGTATGAGCAGAAGTTGAGGCCGGGAGTCCATACACCGGGAGCATAGTCCACGTTGTAACCCTTGTAACCAGAGATGGTCAGCAGGTTCTGTGCAGAAACATAGATGCGGACACCTGATACGTAATCTGCAAACCACTTGTTAGGCAGGTTGCAGCCCAGTTCAACGTTGGCAATCTTCCAGTAAGCAGCGTTCTGAATCTTACGGTCACTGAAGTAGTCGTTCCAGCCCTCACCATTAGCGGTGATGTAGGTACGGGGAACACCGGAAAGATAGGTTGAGCCGTCCTCTGACCAGCGGTTTGCATCAAGCACGTCAACAGACTTGTTGTTGTAACCGTAGCAAGAATTCAGGGCATTGTAGAGATAGTCTGCCACCTTGAGGCCTAAGGCACCATAGGTGGAAATGCTCATGTCGAAGATGCCATACTCCAAGTGTGCGCTCAGACCGAAGTTCAGCTTCGGCATACCGCTGCCTAAGACGTGGCGGTCATCAGGAGTAATCTGACCGTCGCCGTTCAGGTCCTTGTACAGGCAGTCTCCCACCTGAGCACCGGGCTGATTAGCCACGGCATTGTGAGCGTCCAGCTCTTCCTGAGTGCGGGCAATGCCCTCAAACTCATAGCCGTAGAACTGACCAACTTCTTCGCCTACATAAGTCATATAGTCGGTAGTGAGGAAATAGTCTGTGCCGAAGCCCAGTGACTTCACCTTATTCTTAATAGTGCTGACGTTAGCGCTGATCTGATGCTTTAGGGCGTGGTCGTTGTTACGATAGGTAAGCGAGAACTCTAAACCAGTGTTGTCCATTTTGGCAGCGTTCATCGTTACGGTAGTATTTGACACACCAGCGTTCTCAGGTACGGGAACACCGTAAAGCAGATCAACTGACTGGTTCTTGAACCACTCGGCAGTGAACTCAATGCGGTTGTTCAGGAATGCCAGGTCGATACCAACGTTCATGGTCTTCTTTTTCTCCCAGGCAATGTTCTCATTGACAAAGGTAGAAACAGCAGAACCCGTCACAGGGTTATTGCCGAAGCTGTAGGTCATGTTGCCACGCTGCATGGTAGCTACGTATGCATAGTCAGCCACGGGATTCTCGTTACCGAGCTCACCATAACCGGCACGAACCTTGAACAGGTTAACCACGTTACGGTTGAAGGGGAAGAAACTCTCCTTGTCAAAACGCCAACCTAAAGAAACTGAGGGGAAGGTGTCCCAGCGGATGTCCTTGGACAGACGTGAGCTACCGTCACGGCGAACGATGGCTGAAATCAGGTACTTGCCGTCGAAGTCATAGTTGACACGTGCAAAGTAAGATGCCAGAGAGTGCTTGTACTCGTAGGAGTCAGAATAAGTGTTCTTGGCATTCTGCAGCTGCAGGAAGTAAGGCTCCGGGAACTCAACGCCCCAACCTGACATGGTGTTGGTATTCTCTTCCTCGTAAGTCTGACCGACCACAATGTTAGCGTGGTGCAGGCCGAAGGTTCCGTCGTAAGTCAGTGTGTTCTCAATCAGTGCATCGGTATATTTACGATGTGCCTTTGTCAGACGCTCGTTACTCTTGTCCAGATAAACACGGTTACTCTGAATCCAGGCTGATACCCAAGTCTTGTCGTTAGCGTGGGTAGCACTGTAAGAAACGTTCAGCTTATAGTTCAGCTTGTGGTTCTCTGAGTCAAGACCAATCATCTTGAGCAGATCTACGTCAGCAGAACCTGTGGCAACGATACGATCAACAACCGTGTTACGCTCCAGAAGGTTGTTCATAAGCAGCGGATTGTAACGGCCGAGGTCACCATGGATGTCATCATAATAGACACCATATCCGTAAGCATCGTAGCGGTACTTGCTGGCAGAGCCTACCTTGTCGTCGAGAACCCAGGTTGACTCGTCGTAAGCCTTGATTGTAGGTACCAGCGTCAGTACGCCTTCCAGCACGTTACCCTGGTTACCGTACAGACCCTGTACATACTCATTGGCGTTAGAGATAGCCATGTTGTCCTGGTTGGAGTGTGAATATACCAGACCGGTGCGGAACTTGATGAACTTGGTGTCCATGGTGTTGTTCACACGGGCGGTGAAACGCTCGAAGTTAGGACCGGCACCCTCTAAGGTTCCTGTCTGCTTGTAGTAGTCAAGACCTATATTATAAGTATTATTAGCGCCACCACCACTCAGGTTCACGTTGTGGTTCTGACGAATACCAGTCTTGAAGACCTCCTTGAACCAGTCTGTGTTCGTGTTATCCATGAAATGGTAATAACCGTCTTCGCCGATGCTGTAACCGCCAGGAACGGCAATACCTGTGTTGGCGCATGCCTGACCTAAATAACGGCTGTACTGGTCGGAATTCATCACGTCATAAACACCGCCGTCAATCTTGTCAATACCGAAGTAGCCTTTGTAGTCCACCTTCAAAGGCTGGTCTTTCTTACCGCCTTTGGTTGTGATGATAACCACACCGTTAGCAGCACGTGAACCGTAGATGGCACCTGCTGATGCATCCTTCAGCACCTGAATGGTCTCGATGTCGTTCGGAGAGAAGTCGCGAATCGTTGTTCCCATGGGTACACCGTCTATCACATAGAGAGGAGCTGTGCTGCCGAAGGTACCCAAACCACGGATGCGGACATTCGGGTCGGCACCCGGCTGACCGTCTGTGGTAATCTGCACACCGGCCACCTTACCTTCGAGCATCGAAGAAATGTTGGAGTGAGACACACGCTTCAGTTCGTCAGCGTTGACAATAGACACAGCACCGGTCAAATCGGCCTTTTTCTGTACACCATAACCTACCACAACCACTTGGTCGAGCGTAAAGTCATCGGAAGAGAGTTGAATCTGGCCGATATTTGCACGGCCACGCACGGCTACCTCTAAATCCTGATAGCCCAAGTAGCTTACCACGAGCGTCGCATCCGACGAAGCTTCAACTTGGAAGTTTCCGTCAATGTCGGTCACTGTTGCAACCTGAGTACCTTTTACCCTAACGGTTGCTCCAATGAGCGGCTCTCCTGACTGGTCAACAACCTGACCACTGACCTTGATGGTCTGTTCTGATGCCGTTGTTGTTGCCAGAACAGGAAGCGTACAGAATGACAGGCCTCCTATGACACCCAGAAACAGCATCACAGAGAATAATAACTGTTTTCTCATTGTTAATTGTTTTTAAGTTAGAATGATGTTAGTACAAAAATTTTGGTGCAAAATTACGCATGGACACCTTTCGCAAGGTGGACAAAATGATATATTAGGTGGACAATTTGTCCTTGTTCAGATTTTCAGCGTATGTACTCGGGTTTGTGCCGTACATCTTTGTAAAACAACGGGTAAAATACTTCGGGTCGTTGAAACCTACCTTATAGGCAATCTCGGTGATGTTACGATTACTGTCACTTCTGAGGAGGAGATTTTTTGCAATGTTCAATCGGTAGCTTCGGATAAATTGGCCTGTACTCAAACCTGTTTCTGCATTAAGACGCCGGCCAACCAGACTGCGGCTCATACCTATGGCCTCGCAAAACTCCGTAACGCCGAATTCGCTGTCCGTATAGTGCTGTTCCATGACTTCCGTAGCCAGTTCCATGAAGGGTCTGTTGCGCCGCATCTCTTCCTCCTTGTCGGCTTCTAAACTGCGGTTGTAGCTTTTCTGAAGGCGCTCATGATTGTCTAAAATGTTCTGAATGCGTGACTGTAGTTGGGCAGGATTATCAGAATCGTCTAAAACACGACGTATGGGCATCAGCAGCTTCTCGGCCTCCTGCTGGCGCAGGGCTTCTATGCGACGACGGTAGAACCATACGCCAAGACCGGCCAAGAGGAGGGCGACAATCAGCAAGAACCACCAGCTTTTCCAGAAATAGGGAGCCACTTCCACCTGTATGCTGACCGATGACGATGACTGCATGACTACGTATTCCACTTCAAGGGTATAGGTGCCAGGCTTCAGACTGGTGTAACGCACTGAGTGCTCACCAGGGTTCAGAGATGTCCACTCATCCTCAAACCCTTTCATGCGATATCGGTAATAGCCTTGCTGTTCGCTCGTGTAGGTCAATGTAGAGAAATCAATGGCAAACGACTTGTTAGACTCATGCAACCTGATACACGATGCCTGTGAGATGTCGGCATCAATATGCCTGCCGTCGGCAGCAGTGATTTCCTGATTATCTACCGTCAGACGAGTGAACACCAAGTGTACGTCATACTGCGCATCGACATTTTCGCCACGTATCTCGGTCAGGCCGGAAAGACTTCCTAACCAGATGGCTCCGTCAGGACCTTTTACGGCTGAGTTCCAGTAAAAATTCTGACAGAGAAGTCCGTCAGCCTCGCTATAATTATTAAAGGTACGCGTGCGGGGGTCATATACGGAAAGTCCGTTATTGGTGGTTATCCACAGTCGTCCCTGATCGTCCTCCACAATGCCTTTCACGGAGTTGTTGGCAAGTCCGTCATCCGTTGTCAGTACGGTGAAGGTGAAGGGTTCTTTGCTGGAGCTTTGAGCTTTGAGCTTTGAGCTTTGAGCGTTCATCTCAGAGCGAGGCGGCAAATCCGAGCTGAGCCGGTAGAGACCGTAGCCGTTGGAGCCAAGCCATAGTGTGCCGTCCCTTGTCTCGCAGAAACAGCTGATTTTATCGATGACAGGTGATGTAGGGTGGTCGAGTTTGCTGCGCAGCCTTTGGCACTTGAAGTTTTGAGAGCGAAGGTCAATGATGCAGACGCCCGACATGCAACCCATCCACAGCTGGCCTTTGCTGTCAATGAGACTGCCTATGCAGCCGCGTATCTCACGGTTTCCCTCAAAAGGATCCTTGAGGGTGCCTGTACGTAGGTCATACAGGAAAACGCCGTCATTCGACCCTATCCACAATGCATCGTTATATTTGTCGTAAGCCAGGGAGCCGATGTAGTTGGTCAGTGTAGCCATTTCTGGCGGCATATCAATAGGATGCACCTTATCGCGTGTTGTCATGGAGATGTAGCTGACACCGCTTCCCCAGCTTCCTATCCACAGCCGTCCGTGAGCATCAGGCTCCAACACGGATACTGTGTTATGCTTCAGTCCGAGATCATTGAGAGACCAGTGCTCGAATTGGTGTGTGGTGAGGTGGAGCCGGTTGAGTCCACCCTCAACGGTGCCTACCCACAAGGTTCCGTCAGGCTCAACATACATGGCATTGACGGGGTTGGGCGACAACGACCCTGAATTATCGGGTTCATGGACATAGTTACGCAACAGAAGGGGCTGTGGCGACAGTTTGACGATGCCTGCCGTCTCCGTACCTATCCATATCTGTCCGTCGCGTACGAGTAGGCAAGTCACGAAATCGCTGGGCAGCGGGGTTTTGGGGGTAGCCGTGTTCCAATGAGTGAATCGGTTGCCAGGCTCGTCAAAAGTGTTGACTCCTCGTAACGTTCCTACCAGCAAGTGCCCTTCCGGCGAAACGGCCAGCGATGTGGCATAGTCGTGTGACAGGCTGTTGGGATCTGTTGCCTGATGACGGTAGGCTGTCAGCACATTGGTGTATTGATCGTAGGCATAGAGTCCCAGGTTAGTGGCTACCCACACGGTGTTGCCCAGTTTCAGCAGGTCTGTGACGTAAAGACCCTGCAACTGTTTCATGGCAGGTGCAATGTCTTTGCTAACCAGCTGACTGCCGTGTTCTGAGAGTCGGAACAACCCGTTGTTGATGTTAATCCACACGGTGCCGTTGCGTTCAATGTCGGCAATGGTGACGTCGGGTGTGTTGCCACGGTAGCGACAACTGCTGATGTGCGACACGCTGCCGTCTTCTGCAAATGTGTAGCGGAAGATGCTGTCAGATGTCACATGCCACAGGTGACCCTTAGCATCACAATAGACTTTGACGGAGGGACGCTGAAGGCGGAGAGTGGAGGATTGATGGTGAAGGGTGGAGGGTTGAGGGTGGAGGGTTGGAGTGACGTTATGCATGGTACGCATATCCACAACAACAGTCACCTCGTCATAGGCTACCCACAACCGGTGATGACCATCTTCGGCAAAACCCTTGCAGGAGTTGCTGGCCACTTCAGTAGAGGAGGAAACGGGTTTGGAGAATGTATAGCCATCGTAACGCACAGCACCGCCGCCATACGTAGAAATCCAGATAAAGCCCTGGCTATCAGCAAATATACCATTGACATTATTGTGAGGCAAACCTGCCAAAAGGTCGAGGTGCTCCTGATTGTAATGAGAAATGTTTTGTTGGGCACAAACCGTGTCGCCTAAAGGCCAATTGGCTGCCACACTCCAAAGGAGACAGCCTGTCAGCATCAGACGGCACAGCAGGATAACTTTCCCTCGTCTCAAACTACAATTCTCCATTCCTTTGCAAAGGTAGTGCAAATTGAGCGAAATGCAAAATAATTTGTTAATTATTTTCATTCCCGCTCCTAACTCCTAACTATTTCTTACCTTTGCAGCAGAAATCATTATCAAGTGGTTATGAAAAGAATCATAATAACAGTTCTGCTGAGTGGCATGGTGGCCAGCATCTATGCCGGCAAGAAACCCAACCTGACGTTTGACACAGGCAGTGGGGTGACAAAGACACTGGTGATGCCCAGCGGAAAGGCCGTGGAATATGTGGCCTATGAGAGGCTGTATTTTGTGGGCAACGTAGAAGACAGCGCCTGCCAGTACATGAACGTCTATGTGCCGAAGGGTGCAACGCAGAAGACACCTATTCTATTACGTACGTACGCGCGTGAGGACAGACCTCAGGAACCGACCGAGCCTACAGGGCTTGACGCTACAGGAAGGGCGCTGGCCGAAGGCTATGTGGTGGCGATTCCTGGAGGACGGTTCGCCTCTGCCCATGTCCAGCTGCTGGACCTGAAGGCTGCCGTGCGCTACCTAAGGCTGTTTGACAAGAAGATGGCAGGTTCCGCAGAGCGCATCATTGCCGATGGAACGGGTGTGGGCGGTGCCCTGGTGAGCATGCTGGGAACAACGGGCAACCATCCCGACTATGAACAGCAGCTAGAGGAGATGGGGGCTGCCGACAAGAAGGACGACGTCTATGCCTGTGTCTGCTACAGTCCCCTCCTGAACAAGGAGCAGGAAGACCAGGCCTACGAGTGGCTATTCAACTGCACAAACAACCAGACAAGACCGCTGACAGCCGAGCAGGCCATGAGGAGCAACGAACTGGCAGCACAGTACGCCAGATACCTGAACAGTCTGGAACTGAAGAACCCTACTGACGGCACGCTGATGAAGGCCGATAACTTCCGCAGCTACATCAAGTGGCAACTCATCAAGGCGGCACAGACCGCCAAGAATGCAGGAGCAATAATCCCTGATTCCATCGGCTTCACGTTCAGCGATGTGGCAGAAGAACTATCGGCCAGCCAGGCAGCAACGCCTGCCCCCCAACTGCTGACCACGGAGGAAAGGCTGAGGAATGCGGCGAAGTACCTCAATTCCCCCCGTCAGGGAAGGAAGGTGGAGACAAAACCAGTAGGTGAATACCTGGTGAACCTGGACATAGAGACGTACCTGAACTTTCTTGCCACAACGCAAAGGATGAGGGAACCGGCCGAGGCGGGCGACAGGGCGATGGCATACAACGTGGAGACGGGCGACAGGACAGCCCAAACGGCTCCACACTGGTACATCAGACACGGGGCAATGGACTGCCAGACGTCGTTTGCCACAACGACGGCCTTTGCCGTGAAGCTGCAGAATCAGGGCAAGGAGGTGAACTTCCTGCTGGCATGGAACCGCACGTTTGGCGGAGACTATGCCCTTGACGAACTGTTTGACTGGATGGCGTTCATAGTTCATAATTCATAGTTCATAGTTGATGGATGCGATACAGGCACTAACGCAACAGCGATTGCTGCTCCAACTGGAATACAATGTGGAAAAGGAGGCTTTCCGTCGGCAAACGGAAGAGGCGGGCATTGAACGGAAGGTGGAGCAGGGTGATGCGTGGTGGCCACTGAGAATGGGGCGTTCATACTACAACTCCATGAACCAACTGGTGGTGGAGGTGTATAGGGAGGCCGATCAGGACATAGAGCATCACTTCGAGTTCGGACGGCCGGTGATGTTCTTCACCAGCAACGGAAAGGAGGACATTCACTATTTTTCGTTTTCGGCATCGGTCAGCTATGTGGATGGCGACAGAATGGTGGTGGTGCTGCCTGACAGCGGACGACTACTGGACCTTCAAAGGACAGAAGGACAGACGGGCGTGCAGCTGTCGTTTGACGAGACGAGCTACCGCTGCATGTTTGATGCCCTGGACCGCGTGCTGCGTGCCAAGGGACGGCTGGGTTATCTGAGGGACCTTTTCTATTCAAGACAAAAGGCCCAGACACTGACTTTCGAAGACATGCGTTTCAGCTATTTGAATGCTTCCCAGCAACGGGCAGTCAACGAGGTGCTGCGTGCCAAGGACGTGGCCATCGTACACGGACCTCCGGGAACGGGTAAGACGACGACGCTGGTGGAGGCTATACGTGAGACGCTGATGCGGGAGCCGCAGGTTTTGGTGTGCGCCCAAAGTAACATGGCCGTCGATTGGATTTCGGAAAAGCTCATTGACAGGGGAATCCATGTGCTGCGCATCGGCAACCCGACGCGTGTCAACGACAAGATGCTGAGCTTTACCTACGAACGGCGCTTCGAGGCACATCCTGACTACCCGCAGCTGTGGTCCATCCGCAAGGCCATCCGCGAACTGCGCAGTCACCGCAAGCGGGGAGAATCCATCCACCAGAAGCTGGAAAGCCTGAAAAGCCGTGCCACGGAACTGGAGATACGCATCAACACCGAACTGTTCAGCGAGGCACGTGTCATTGCCTGCACGCTGGTGGGTTCTGCCCATCGGCTGCTGGACGGCATGAAATTCGGCACGTTGTTTATCGACGAGGCAGCACAGGCATTGGAGGCCGCCTGCTGGATTCCCATGCGTCGCGTCAGCCGGGTGATACTGGCGGGTGACCACTGTCAGCTGCCGCCTACGGTGAAGAGCATTGCCGCCCTGAAGGCAGGACTGGGAAAGACGCTGATGGAGCATATCGTCGAGATGAAGCCTGAGGTGGTGACGCTGCTCAAGATACAATACCGCATGAACGAGGACATCATGCGCTTCTCCAGTAATTACTTCTATGACGGACAGGTGGAGGCTGCACCCGTGGTTAAGTATCGCAGTATCCTGGATCTGGATACGGCGATAGAATGGAAGGAAGTCCTCCCCCAGGAAGGTCTGCAGGGTCTATCCTTTGTCAATAAGGCGGAGGCGGAACTGACGTTAGACACGCTGCAACAGTACTTCGAGCGCATTGGCAAGCAAAGAATTACGGACGAAAGGATTGACGTCGGTATCATCTCTCCCTACCGCGCACAGGTGCAGCTGCTGCGTCGGCTGATCATGAAAAAAGAGTTCTTCAAACCCTACCGCCGACAGATTTCCGTCAATACCGTGGATGGCTTTCAGGGACAGGAAAGAGATGTCATTGTCATCTCGCTGGTGCGTTCCAATGACGAGGGGCAGATTGGTTTCCTGCGGGACCTGCGGCGCATGAACGTAGCCATGACTCGTGCCCGCATGAAGCTGATTATCATCGGAAACCGCGACACCATGACGCGCCATCCCTTCTACCGTCGGTTGTGGAAGTATGTTAAGGAGTTAGGAGTTCTTTGCAAGCAAAGCGGCAAAGCCGAGCGAGAAATTAGGAGTTAAGAAGTAAATCATTGAAGTTTGAGGCTAGAGGGCAGAAATTTTAAGGCGGCAGCAAATTTTTCACTTTTCACTTTTCACTTTTCACTTAAAATTACTACCTTTGCACCCAAGAAAACAAAAAGTGATGAATTCGATTGAAATAAGAACGGTTACCAATAACCGAGAACTTAAACAGTTTATTCGCTTTTATTACGACCTTTATCGTGGAAGCAAGTATGCCGTCCCTTTCCTCTTCTTTGACGAATGGAACACGTTGAGCCGCGACAAGAACCCGTCGTTTGAGTGCTGCGACACAGAGTATTTCATGGCTTTTCGTGAAGGGAAAATGGTAGGCCGTGTCGCTGCCATCATCAATAAGCGTGCCAACGAGCGGTGGAACCGTCGTGAGGTACGTTTCGGATGGTTTGACTTTGTGGATGACATCGAGGTGTCACGTGCATTGCTGCAGGCGGTGGAAGACTGGGGACGCTCTCAGGGCATGAACGAGATTGCCGGTCCACTCGGCTTTACGGATATGGACCGCGAGGGAATGCTCGTTGAGGGATTTGAGGAACTAGCCACCGTCTATATCAACTATAACCATCCCTACTATCCGAAGCACATGGAACAGCTGGGCGGCTGGAAAAAAGACAATGACTACATGGAGTACAAGGTCAAGGTGCCGGAGGTGGTGCCTGACAAGTTTGCCAAGCTGTCAGAGATGATTGAGAAGCGCTACAACCTGCATCCACGCAAGTTTACCAGTCATGAACTGGTGGAGGAAGGAATGGGACGCTATATCTTCCACCTCATCAACGATACCTACAAAGACCTGTACGGATACTCGGAGCTGAGCGAACACCAGATTGACCAGCTGGTGGATGCCTACATCAAGAAAGCTGACCTGAACCTGGTGACAGGTGTCGTTGATGGGAACGCCGACAACAAGTTGATTGGCTTCGGCATTACCTTCCCTTCGTTTGCACGTGCCATGCAGAAAAGCCATAACGGCAGCTTGTGGCCCATCACCTTGTGGCGTGTGTTACGTGCTTTAAAGTGGCATAAGACTGACACAGTCGATCTGCTGCTCATCGGTGTGTTGCCCGAATACAGGGCCAAGGGTGCCAATGCGCTCATCTTCAACGACCTCATCCAGCAGTTCCAGCGTTATGGATTCAAGTGGGCAGAGGCCATGCAGCAGATGGAGACCAACACGGGTGTGCAGAGCCACTGGCAGTATCTGGAATCACGCCAGCACCGCCGTCACCGTTGCTATTGCAAAACATTAACCATTAAAGATTAAACATTAATATGAAATCATTTCTTCTAATATTGTTATCAAGCCTGACTTTGAGCTCCGTCTGCACATCTACGGACCAAGTCCCCTCCAGCCCCTCCAAAGCTCAAGCTCAAAACTCAAAGCTCAAAGCTCAAAGCTCCAAAGGGGTGACCGACACCCTCACCATCGCCATGACGGGTGACATCATGATGGGCACCACGTTCCCCAGTACCCAACTGCCCCCCAACGACGGACGCGATATCTTCATGGATACGAAGGAGATTACTTCAAGGGCTGACCTTGCCGTAGGTAACCTGGAAGGAACACTCTGCGACGGCGGTACCACCAAGAAAAAACCCGGTCCTAACTGCTATGCCTTCCGCACGCCCACCAAGTTCGGTCCCCGTCTGACGGAGGCAGGCTACGACTTCCTGAGCATGGCCAACAACCACGCCAACGACTTCGGGCAGTTCGGCATTGAGTCAACAGAGAAGACGCTCGACCAGCTCGGCATCAAGTATTCGGGCATCAAGGGACGTGTACGCACGGCCATCGTCGAGCGCAACGGCGTGAAATACGGACTCTGCGCCTTTGGACAGAACACCTACACTGTACATCATAACGACCTCAACACCGTTAAGGCCACCCTCGACGAGCTGCGTCCGCAGTGTGACATCCTCGTCGTCTCGTTCCACGGCGGAGCAGAAGGACGTACGCATACCCATCTGCCTTACGGACATGAGTTTTTCCTGGGTGAGGACCGTGGTGACCTGCGCACGTTTGCCCACTTCTGCATTGACAACGGCGCTGACGTGGTTTATGGACACGGACCGCACGTCGTACGCTGCATGGAGGTGTATAACGGCCGTTTCATTGCCTATAGCCTCGGCAACTTCTGTACACCTTACGGCATGAACCTGACGGGTGTCACGGGCTATGCTCCTGTGGTGGAAATCAAGATTGCACCTGACGGTCAGTTCCTGGAAGGACAAATCTACTCCTTCATCCAACAGAAAGGCAAGGGTCCGCGTCGTGACGATACAAACACGGTAGCCCGTGAAATCCGCAAACTGACGCTGGCCGACATCAAGGGCAGTCCCATCACTATCAGCGAGACAGGCCACATCGGAGTGAAATAAAAAAGGAAAGAGGAATAGATAAAAAGAGTGCTGCAACAGGTGTTACAGCACTCTTTGCTTTAGGAAAGTACCCAGAGCCGGGGTCGAACCGGCACGGGTTGCCCCACTGGTGTTTGAGACCAGCGCGTCTACCGATTCCGCCATCTGGGCTTAAAGCGCTGCAAAGGTAGTAATAATTTGGCTTTTGGCAAAATTATTCTACAAAAAAATGAAATTTTAATCATTATCATACGAAAAAACTTAAAATACTTGCATAGTTCATAGATTATTTGTACCTTAGTAGCCTGAAAACGCAAGTCTATTACGAATGGAGAAAAACTCAAATTATTTTTGCATCATACTGGCAGGTGGAAGGGGTCGCCGTTTGTGGCCCTATAGCCGTGATAAGTTTCCCAAGCAGTTTATTGATTTCTTTGGTACAGGACGTACACAGATTCAGGCCACCTTTGACCACTTTGCAAGGGTGTTGCCCCCTGAGAACATCCTGATATGCACCAATGCCGAATATGCGCCGATTGTCAGGCAACAGCTTCCTGAGATGGAAGAGGCGAACCTGATGATTGAACCTGTAAACCGGAACACGACGGCCAGCGTGATATGGGCAGCGCTGATGATTAAGCAACGCTGCAGCGATGCATGTGTGGCTGTAACCCCCAGCGACCAGTTTGTGCTGAACGAGGAGGCCTTCTTCCAGAACATGGAGAAAGGTCTGGAGATTGTGGCAAATCATGAACTGGTGCTTACCATGGGTGTGAACCCCACCCGACCGGAACCCGGCTACGGCTATATCCAGAAAGGTGACGAACAAGCCGACGACGGCGTGTTTAGCGTGAAGTCGTTTACGGAAAAACCGGAACGTGACTTTGCCCAGATGTTTGTCCAGAGCGGTGAGTTCCTGTGGAATACGGGCATGGTGCTGGCCTCAATTGAGATGCTGCGCCACTGTGTCAGGCGCATCTATGCAAGGACCTTCAGCGGCGCTTTGCCAGAAGACCATAACCACTCGTTAGAAGAGGTGATGGACTTCGTGACCAAGAACTATGCTTCGCTGCCTAACGTTGCGCTGGACAGCGGTGTGCTGGAGCTTTGCGACGACGTGTATGTCATGCGCTGCGACTTCGGCTGGGCTGATCTGGGTACGTGGCACAGCATCTACGAGTGTATGAGCAAGAGCGAAAACGACAATGTCGTCGTCAATTCGCAGGTCATTATGGAGGACTGCCATAACAACGTCATCAAGCTGCCCGAAGACCATCTGGCCGTCATCAACGGCCTGGACGGCTACATCGTGGCAGAAAAAGACAATGTGTTGCTGATTTGCAAGAAGGGAGACTCGTCGGCACTTATCAAGAAATACGTAAACGAAGTGCAGATTAAATACGGAGAAGAGTTCGTCTGATTAGACGAACTCTTCTGCTATACGTGAGGCGATGTCCTTGAATTCCTCTTCCGTGAGTTTCAGCTTCTCACGGCGGAAGTCGGCATCCTGTTCCGACTGCAGGGGAATGAGGTGAATATGGGCGTGGGGCACTTCAAGTCCGAGCACCACCTGAGCCACTTTCTTGCAAGGGAATGCCTTGCCGATGGCCAGGGCAACGCGCTTGGCAAACAACTGGAAGGCAGCCAACTCGTCGTCGTCCATATCAAAGATATAATCTACTTCGCGGCGGGGAATCACCAGCGTATGTCCCTTCACCAGCGGATTAATGTCAAGAAAGGCGTAGAATTGCTCGTTCTCTGCGCACTTGTAGCTGGGAATCTCACCGGCAGCTATTTTACTGAAAATATCCAT
>JAILHP010000035.1 GCA_024695705.1 Prevotella sp.
CGAGCCTGGCGGCATCATGGACGAGAGCAGTCACGGCCACAATGCGGGCTACACCCTCCTGGGCCGCATGTTCGCCCTCGGACAGGTACAGGGCATCCTTGCCACCGTTGACCGCGAGCTGGGCATTCCCTACAAGCAGCCCGGATTCTTTGACTAAGAGCCCCCTCCTAACCTCCCCGAGGGGAGGCTTACCTACGGAGACCAAACGCCCAAACGGCCAAACGGCCAAACAACACAAAGAAGCCCCGACCAATTATTTGGCCGGGGTTCTTTTGGTAGGCGCAACCACTCCCCACCCCTAAAGTTCTCCTCGCCCTTCATGACAGGAGTCATTCATGACAGAAGCCAAGTACTTGTCATAATGAATGTTCCAATGAAACTTTTCCCCCTATTCATTTGGTAGTATCAAGGATAATCCTTATCTTTGTAGCGATATTGGAAATGATTATGTCTTATGAAGAGGACCAAATCGCTACTACTGCAGACACTGTGTCTGGCATTCCTGGAATGTGGAATAGCAGCAACGGCTGCTCAGGCACAAAACCCGTTGCTGACAACTCAGCATCAGGGCGACACTACAAAGGTGAGTATCAACCGCTCGGCTCTGCCGCTCGGCTCGTCCGAGAACTATTACGGTGATAGTCCCACAAAGGCAGACGCACCCAACACCGTGACCCGCGAGAGGATGAACAAAGGTATGATAACCAACTCCCTCGATGCCCTCAGCGGTCAGGCCGCAGGTGTGCAGGTTCAAACGGGTGGCAACCACGAGGCTATGCTGTCGGCTGTACGAGTGAGGGGCACCACATCGCTCACGGGAGGCAACGACCCACTGGTGGTGATTGACGGCGTGCAGTCGGACATCGTCACGCTGAGCACCATCTACCCCGCTGACATCGAGAGTTTCACCATCCTGAAGGACGCCTCGGAGACATCGCAGTATGGTAGCCGCGGTGCTGCCGGTGTCATACAAGTGGTGACGAGCAAAGGCAAGGCCGGACAGTTCCATATAGCCTACGACGGCAGCGTGGGTTTCGAGAGCACTTACAAGAACCTCCACATGCTCAACGCCGGCCAGTTCCGTCAGGCAGCCAGCAGTCTGGGCATGAGCATCATTGATAAAGGCGCTGATACCGACTTCACCGAAGCGCCCCTCCGGACGGGTCTTGTGCAGAATCACCACCTGGCATTCGGAGGAGGTTCGGAGACGGCCAACTATCGTGCCTCTGTTGGTATGACCGACCACAGGACAACCGTCAAAAACTACAACCTGCGTAACTACATTGCCAAGCTCGACTTGCATCAGAAGGCCTTCGACAACCGTCTGACGGTAGATCTCGGCGTGCTGGGTTCCTTGCAGGACAACAACGTCATCCCCTTCAGGCAGAAGCTGTTCTATTCTGCTGCCACCTTCAATCCCACCTTCCCGGCAGGCACCAACGCTTCTGGCGGCTACGACGACGTGACAGAGGCCTGGTGGATTAACAATCCCTACGCCCTGCTCACCATGAAGGAGGATGAGGACAACGCTCACATTAACGTACACGCGAAGGCAACGGCCGACTTGGGGTACGGACTGACGCTGACCATCTTCGGCAGCTATTCATATTCCGACATCGGCAACGCCCACTATTACCCCACCTACGTGTGGAGCCACGGCGAAGCCTACCAAGGCGACAGAAAGGTCGTTGAACTGCTTGGCAATATAGCCCTGAACTGGAGGGGACGGATAGCAGGGCGTCACCAGCTGGAGCTGTTAGGACTGATAGAGGGAGGAAGGGAAAAGGACAAAGGCTTCTATGCCACCTCGTCGAACTTCAACACCAATGCCTTCGGCTACGACAACCTCTCGGCAGGTGCCATCAGACCCTGGGACGGCACAAACTCCTTCTCCTACAATTCGAGCATGACGTCCTACCTCGTGAAGGCGCAATACACCTTCGCCGACCGCTATACGCTCAACGTCAGCGCCCGTCTTGACGGTTCCTCGAAGGTGGGCGATAACAATCGCTGGGGCTTCTTCCCCTCAGCCAGTGCCTCCTGGAACATGACGGAGGAGCAATGGATGGCACCCCTGAAGCAATATATCTCGAAGCTCAGCCTGCGTGTGGGCTACGGTAAGAGTGGCAACCTCGGAGACATCGATGCCTTCCTGTCGCAACAGCTCATCAGGCCTAACGGAGTAGTGAGCGTGGGCGGCATGCCTACAACCACCTTAGGCATCATACGCAACGCCAACCCCGACCTGGGATGGGAAATCAAGCGCACGTTCAACGTTGGTCTGGATATGGCCTTCTGGGACAACAGGATAGTGCTGACAGCCGACTTCTACACCTCGCGCACGACGGACATGCTCTATAACTACGTGGTACCCGTACCACCCTTCACCTACGACCACCTGCTGGCCAACCTCGGCAAGATGCGCAATCACGGTCTGGAGATAGGCTTCGGAATCACTCCGCTGAAGAGACAGGACATGGAGCTGAACATCAACATGAACTGGACCTTCGAGCGCAACAATCTCGTAACCCTCAACGGATACTATCAGGGACAATACCTGACGGCTCCCGACGTGCAGGGCATCAGCGGACTCTACGGAGCCGGCTATCATGGGGCGAGCAATGCATGCTTCCAGATAGTAGGCCAGACGCTCGGCGTGTTCTATCTGCCCCACTGCAAGGGCTTCACGATAGCAGAAGACGGTTCGAAGCGCTACGACCTGACATCAGAGCGATACATCTGCGGACAGGCAACACCGAAGGCGATGATGGGCTCCAATTTCGCCTTCCGCTACAGGCAGTTCGACATCACGATGCAGGTAAACGGAGCCTTTGGCCACAAGATATACAACGGTACGGCGCTGGCATACATGAACATGTCGTCGCTACCAAACTACAACGTGATGCAGGGAGCACCCGAGATGAACATCCAGGACCAGGACATCAGCGACTACTGGCTGGAGCGTGGCGACTACGTGAACATCGACTATGTCACACTGGGGTGGAACGTACCCGTCCACACCCGATACATCAGCAAGCTGCGCGTGGCATGTTCCGTCAACAATCTTGCCACCATAACCTCTTATTCGGGCCTTACGCCTATCATCAACTCATCGGTAGTCGATTCAACACTCGGCGTTGACGACAAACGCACCATCCCACCCTACCGAACCTATTCACTCGCCCTGAGCATACAGTTCTGAGAAAGTGAAGAATGAAGAATGAAAAATGAAGAATGAAGAGTGAAGAGTGAAGAGTGAAGAATGAAGAATGAAGAATGAAGAATTGAAGAGACATTTATGAAACAGCGGAGTTTATTGTTTATTGTTTATTGGTTATTGGTTAGCGTAGCGTTGACGTCCTGCTCGCTCGACGAGACACCACGCAGCGAGCTACCCGAGAGTGCGGCCTACACATCCAGGGAAACCCTGTATCTCAACACCGTCGCCACCCTGTATAACTACATAGGCGGATACGAAGACGGTCAGGGACTGCAAGGCACCAACCGAGGCATCTACGACCTGCAGACCTTCGGCAGCGACGAAGCCATGATACCCCTACGCGGCGGCGACTGGTATGACGGCGGTCTGTGGCAGAACATGTATAAGCACTCATGGACAGCCGGTCACGACCTGATAAAGAATTCGTGGCTATACCTCTATAAGGTCATCACGCTGTGCAACAGGTCGCTGGAGACACTCAACACCTACAAAGACCTTGCCGGCGAAGACAGCCATCTCGCCTGGACGTCAGAGGTGAGAGCGCTCCGGGCCATGTATTATTGGTATCTCATCGACCTCTTTGGCGATGTGCCCTTAGTGACCAACAGCAGCGTATCGATGAACGAGGTGAAACGCGAGAAGCGGGCCGACGTGTTCACATTCTGCGAAGACGAGCTCCTCTCCGTTATCAACTTCCTGCCCGAAGAGAACAGCACCCGCGAGGGCGACTACTACGGACGAATCACACAACCCGTGGCATTCTTCATCCTGGCTAAACTGATGCTGCAGTCAGAGGTTTACACAGGTGAGCCCCGATGGGACGAATGCATCCACTATTGCGACGAACTGAAATACATGGGTTATAGCCTCGAACCTATCTATAGCTCAAACTTCATCGTCTATAACCAGAACTCCAAGGAGAACATCTTCACCATTCCGATGGACAAGAACCTCTTCTCCAACCAGCAGCAGAACATCATCCGTTCACTCCACTATCGCCATGCAGCGGCATACGGATATAACGGCGAGAACGGTGCTTGCGCCACGCTTCGCACGCTGCAGGTGTTTGGCTATCCTGACGACCCTGACCCCCGATTCATCGAATGTTACCACTTCACACAAGTCTATGGCCCTGACGGAAAACCTGTCACCGACCGAACGGGACAGCCGCTGAAATACGAACCCGACAAGGTGCAGCTCGACCTCAGCGGTTCGCCATACGTAGAGACGGCAGGCGCACGCATGTACAAATACGAGTTTGACAAGAATGCTATCAAGGACGGCAAACTCATTGACAACGACATCGTGCTCTTCCGCTATGCCGACGTCCTGCTGATGCGTGCCGAGTGTAAGGTGCGGCTGGGAGAGGACGGCAGCGCCGACTTCAATGCCGTCAGGGAGCGTGCTGGAGCGGCACCTCGTGACTGTACCCTCGACAACATCCTCGACGAGCGCCTCCTGGAACTCTGCTGGGAAGGCTGGCGCAGACCAGACCTCATCCGCTTCAATAAATACAAGTCGCTCTATGAGGGTTCAGATGCCATCGACGAGTCAGACGGCCACACAACCGTCTTCCCGATACCCGCTGACGTCCGCGCGCTCAACAACAACCTGACGCAGAACCCGGGGTACTGA
>JAILHP010000036.1 GCA_024695705.1 Prevotella sp.
TTTTCACCCGTGACGTCGTTGATGGCGTTGCCATTCGTATGCGTGACTGCATCATCGAGATGCTCTCCACGGGCATGGGTGTAAAGATTGACGGACTCGGAACGTTCCGTCCTACTCTTGAGAATGCAAAGGGTGGTGTCAGCACCCCCGAGGCGTTCAGCTGTGCAAAGAACATCACAGGTGTTCACGTACGTTTCATCCCCGAGAATGAAAAACTTGACCGTATTACCAGCCGTGCCTTTGCTGAGAATTGCATCCTCCGCAAGGCTTTTGTAGTGTCTTTCAAGACCATTACTCACGGTGGCAAGCAAGTACAAATACCGGTCTATACCCCTATCATTTCCGAAGATACTACTCCCTAACTGAAAAGAGCCTGCTTCCGATGACCGGAAGCAGGCTCTTTTTTTTTTGTTCCTCTTAGCTGCTTGCATAGTTACTAAGAAAAATCTGCATTTTCCTTTGGTTTTTCTCTCGGTTTGCACTACTTTTGACCTGACGGTCGAAGATAGGCTGCACCTCGGAAATGAAAATAAATTGAAATTTATTTTGCATTTCTCTCGGTTTGCACTACCTTTGACCTGACGGTCGAAGGTACTTTCGTTCGACAATAAAAACAAAAAAGCTATTTTGTTTTGTATTGTTCTCACTTATTCGTACCTTTGTCCCCATGAATCAGAAGGAAAGAGATGAGAGATACATGCGCCGTTGCCTGCAGCTGGCTGCCAATGGCTTGCAGAATGCACGTCCGAACCCCATGGTGGGAGCGGTGATTGTTGCGCCGATAACCACTCACCACTCACCACTCACCACTCACCGAATCATAGGTGAGGGGTATCATATTCGCTGTGGTGAGGGGCATGCCGAAGTGAATGCTTTTGCTTCCGTGAAGCCGGAGGATGAGGCATTGCTGCCGGAAAGCACCCTTTATGTGTCGTTGGAGCCTTGTTCGCACTATGGCAAGACGCCTCCCTGTGCCGACCTGATTATCAAAAAAGGAGTGAAACGCTGCGTGGTAGGAACCATCGACCCCTTTGCCGAGGTACAGGGACGTGGCATCCAGAAGTTGCGCGATGCCGGCATCGAGGTGATGGTGGGTGTGCTGGAGCAGGAATGCCAGTGGCTCAACCGCCGTTTCTTCACTTACCACCGTGAGCACCGTCCGTATATCATCCTGAAATGGGCACAGACGGCCAACGGTTTCATCGATGACCATGGCCATGCCCTGCAGATATCGAATGCCGTGACGCAGAAACTTTCCCATAAGCTGCGTGCGGAGGAGGATGCTATCCTTGTAGGCCGTACCACTTTTGATCGCGAGCATCCCCAGCTCACCGTGCGTCATTGGTCAGGAACTGACCCAAAGCGCATTGTGCTGACTCACGACCGTCCGCTTCCCCTGTTGATTGACGACCTCTACCAGCAGGGCATACAGTCGCTCATCGTCGAGGGAGGTGCTATGACGCACCAGTCGTTCCTTGATGCTAGTTTATGGGATGAGCTGCGTGTGGAGACAGCTCCCTTCACCGTTTGCGGCGGTACCCGAGCTGTCACTATTCCTGCAGAAGCAAGGCTGCTGAGCAGTAAGTGCTATGGTGAAAACATGCTCAATATTTATACGAAGCAATGCCTTTAATGAGAAATGAGGAATGAGAAATGAGGAATGTGAATGTAGAAATGTTGAAATGAGCTGCGGCCGCTTACACTTTCGTAAGCGGCGTTTTTTTATTTTCGTCCGAAGTCGGCAGGAATCTCACCCCATTGTGCGGTTTCCCACTTGATGATGGGGTTGTGATAGTCGTGGGTCTGTAGCCATCGTTCAGCACGGGCAATAATCTGATAGAGCGGCTCCGTTTGAGGGGTACGCTCTAATTTTGTCTTACACTTGCGCTTATTAACCCAAAGAATAGCGTTGTAAGAATCGCTATAGATGGTTTTATCGTGCAATCCCCGTTGCCAGCATAGGGCCAAGGCATGCACGATAGCCAGAAACTCCCCGATGTTGTTGGTACCGTGAAGCGGGCCGAAGTGGAACACGCGGGCTCCTGTCGCCAAGTCAATGGCCTGATACTCCATAGGTCCAGGGTTGCCAGAACAAGCAGCATCCACGGCCCAGGCATCTAGCCCACCAAACCTCCCAGAAGAAGGCGGAGCCTCCCTAAATCCCTCCGAAGGGAGGGACTTGCCTACGGATTCCTGAGATAAGTCAGGGGTGGAGGAAGGGACTTCCTTTTTCTTGATAATCTCCATTGTTTCTTGTTTTATAGCTTCAAGGACAGCATTTGGACTGTTAATTACTTCGTCATTCGTAAAACGAATAATTGTAAACCCTTTGTTTAATAGCTCCTCCGTTCTCTCTTTGTCTTTGACAATTTGATTGTTTGAAAAGTGATAACCACCGTCTATCTCAATAATCAGTTTATAATGAAGGCTTACGAAATCAGCAATATAATCATCAATGACATGTTGCCTTCTAAACTTTATGCCTAACTGATTATTTCTAATTAAATCCCAAATGATGCTTTCTGCTTCAGTTGGATTCTTTCGATTCTCTTTTGCGAATGTTTCTAAAACAGAATAATTCTCGTTACCAGTTTCGTAGATATACATAGGATATCTTTCGATTTATTATATATCAACTCCGTAGGTAAGCCTCCCCTTTCGGGGAGGTTTGGTGGGGCTCACATCCTTTCCGGCACCTCGATGCCGAGGAGATTCATGCCGTTCTTGATGATCTTAGCCACGTTACGGGCAATGACGAGACGCATGGCACGCTTCTGCTCGTCGGGCTCGTTGAGGATCGAGTAGTCGTGATAGAACTGGTTGAACACCTTGGTGAGCTCGTAACAGTAGTTGGCAATACCGCTGGGAGAGTAGTCCTTGCCTGCCTGCTCGACGGCTGCACCGTACTCTGACATCTTCTGAATCAGTTCAATCTCCTTTGGAGATAATTGACAATTGACAATTGATAATGGATAATTTTGGGCTTCCGCTTCAGAAGGAGCAGCTAATTGTCCATTATCCATTGTCCATTTTCCATTATCCTGCGCCTTGCGAAGGATGCTGCGGATACGCGCATAGGTATATTGAATGAACGGACCGGTGTTGCCGTTGAAGTCGATGGACTCCTCAGGATTGAACAGCATGTTCTTGCGGGCGTCAACCTTCAGGATGAAGTACTTGAGGGCACCCATGCCCACGATGCGGGCTATCTCACGGCGCTCCTCCTCGGTCATGTCGTCAAACTTACCCAGCTCCATTGAGGTGCGGTAGGCATCCTCGACCATCAGTTCCATCAGGTCGTCGGCGTCAACCACCGTTCCTTCGCGGCTCTTCATCTTACCGTTGGGCAGTTCCACCATGCCATAAGAGAAATGTACAAGTTCCTTGCCCCACTTGAAGCCCAGACGGTCAAGCAGAATCGAGAGCACCTGGAAGTGATAGTTTTGTTCGTTACCCACCACGTAGATCATCTTGTCGATGGGGTAGTCCTCGTAACGCATC
The DNA here is from genome assembly GCA_024695705.1 of Prevotella sp. Classification (GTDB taxonomy): domain Bacteria; phylum Bacteroidota; class Bacteroidia; order Bacteroidales; family Bacteroidaceae; genus Prevotella. Next base: position 3,502 of record JAILHP010000036.1, read on the forward strand.
TCGGCGGTACCGATGTCCTGCGTCATATAGACGGAGGTGCCGTCGGAGCGCAGCAGCAACTTCTGGTCGAGTCCTTCGTTGGTGAGGTCGGCCCACACGCTGTTGTCGTCGTGGCGCTCAAAGAGTCCCTTGGCGAGTCCTTCCTCCACCTTGGCCTTACCCTTCAGGTAGGTCTGGCTCTCGTAGTATATCTTATCGAAAGAGACACCCATCTTCTGGTAGGTCTCGTCGAATCCGGCATACACCCAGCTGTTCATCTTTTCCCACAAGGCACGTACTTCAGGGTCGTTCTGTTCCCACTTCACCAGCATCTCGTGAGCCTCCTTGATGAGCGGAGCCTCCTGCTTGGCCTTCTCTTCGTCCATGCCCTGAGCCACGAGTTCCTTGATTTCCTCGCGATAGTGCTTGTCAAAGAGCACGTAGTAGTCGCCAATGAGGTGATCGCCTTTCTTGCCGCTCGACTCGGGAGTCTCGCCGTTGCCCCACTTCTGCCACGCCAGCATCGACTTGCAGATGTGGATGCCGCGGTCGTTCACGATGTTGGTCTTCACCACCTTGTTGCCGTTAGCTTCCATGATCTGTGCCAGTGACCAGCCCAATAGGTTGTTACGCACATGACCCAGGTGCAGGGGCTTATTGGTGTTGGGGGAAGAGTATTCAATCATGACAAGGGGTGAACCCTCGTCCGCACTCTTCTCACCGTAGTGCTCTTCCTTGTCCATATCGGCCAGCAGCGAGAGCCATGCCTCGTTAGACACCGTCAGGTTCAGGAAACCCTTGACCACGTTGAACTTGGCCACTGCCTCACAGTTGGCCTGCAGGTATTCGCCCAGCTCCTGAGCCGTCTGCTCAGGACTCTTGCGGGCCATCTTGACAAAGGGAAAAACCACCAGGGTGAGGTTACCTTCAAACTCGCTGCGTGTCTTCTGCAGCTGTACCATTTTCTCA
>JAILHP010000121.1 GCA_024695705.1 Prevotella sp.
AGTCTGATTCGTTCTGGCATCCGGAAGTTGACGATTGTCGATTCCGACCGTGTGTGCATCACCAACATTAACCGCCAACTGATGGCTACGACGAAGACCGTAGGACAAGTGAAGGTGGACGCCCTGAAGGAGCGTCTGCTCTCCATCAACCCTTCGGCAGAGATTACCGCCCTGCAGCAGATCTTTACGGCAGAGACGGCAGAGAGTTTCCAGCTCGACACCTACGATTACATCATCGATGCCATTGACTCACTGAAGGACAAGGCATTACTTATCTTACTGGCAACGAGTCTTCCCGCCGATCGGGGGGATAAAAAGGGGGCTGGTCCCAAGTTCTTCTCTTCTATGGGTGCTGCCCTGAAGCTCAATCCCACCAAAATACAAGTGGCTGAGTTCTGGAAGGTGAAGGGCGACCCCTTGGCCCGAGCCCTCCGCAACCGCTTCAAACGCGACAAGCAGTTCCCCAAACGCAAGTTCAAGTGTGTATATTCCGACGAGCTATTGGAAAACAAGATGCCTGTCGATCCAACTGACAGAGGCAACGGAACCATTGCCCACATCACCGCCATCTTCGGTTTCATGCTGGCAGGATTGTTGGTACAAGATGCCGTAAACAACGGCGTTTAGCAAGAAGTAAGTATTTACTTGATGAACTTCACCTTCGAGGCATCACGGGGCTTGGCGTCGGGCTGTTCGTCAGGATAGCCGATAGCGATGATGTAGTTCAGCTTGTAGTCGGCGGGGATGTCGAGAAGGTCGAGGAAGAACTTGCATTTCTCGTTCGACAGCAGGAAGCGCACGGGACCACCCAGACAGCAGGTGCCGAGTCCCAAGGACTGTGCGGCCAGCATGATGTTCTCACCCAGCAGACCGGCATCCAACTCGCCACCGCCATTGGCAGGGGTGCAGACACAAATCAGATTAGGCGCATTGCGAAACATGTTCTTGAAGTCCTTGTCGCGTTTCACTTGTTCGGCATTCTCTTGCTTATAGACCTCCGTCACGTCGGCAATCAGCTGCTGGTCTTCAACCACACGAACCACCCACGGCTGACGGTTCATGCCGCTGGGTGCATTGATGCCACACTTCACGATGACCTCCAGTTTCTCATGCTCTACAGGCTTATCCATGTATTTGCGGATGGAGCGACGGGCCATGATGCTACTCAGAACAGGATTCACTTCCATACAAATGTCTGCCTCGATGCCGGTCATCTCATCCGTCGGCTCATAGCGCTTCAATACACGTCCGTCGCGCGACACGAGGAACTTGGTGAAGTTCCACTTGATGTCAGACTTCTTATCGTAGTCGGCATCCTGCTTCCGAAGCATGCCGTCCATCATCTTTCCCCGTTGGTCGTTGATATCAAAGCCGCCAAAACCCTTTTGTGCCTTCAGATAAGTGTAAAGCGGATGCTCATTGGCACCGTTCACCTCAATTTTATCGAACTGTGGAAAATGGATGTCGAAGTTAGCTTCGCAGAACTGGTGAATCTCCTGAATCGTGCCAGGAGCCTGCTGTCCAAACTGGTTGCAGGGGAAGTCCAGAATCTCCAGTCCCTCGCTGCGGTACTTTTCATACAGTGCCTCCAGTTCCTTGTACTGAGGCGTGAATCCACAGCGGGTAGCGGTGTTCACGATGAGTAGCACCTTACCTTTGTAGTCAGAGAGTGATACCTCCTGGCCCACATCATCCTTCACTTTAAAATCATAGATACTCTGTGCTGAAAGCGTCAGCACACAAACCATTGCCATGAGGCTTAAAATCATTCTTTTCATCATCGTCTATTTTAGTTCTAATATAAGTGTAATACCTAAATTCAATTAAATATTTTTGCAAAGATAGTGATAATCAGGAAAATTCCACTATATTTGCATCAAAATTTAATATTGTTTATCAAGTAACCCAAAACAAAAAGGATAAGACGATGAAAACAATCAGTACAAAGAAGGCACCCGCTGCCATCGGGCCGTATAGTCAGGCCAATCAAGTAGGAAATCTGGTTTATACATCCGGTCAGATACCCATTGATCCTGCCACAGGGGTATTCGTCGAGGGCGGTATCAAGGAACAGACCCGCCAGTCGCTGACCAACGTGAAAGCTATTTTGGAAGAGGTCGGCCTCAGCATGAGTAACATTGTAAAGACTACCGTGTTTATGGCCGACATGAACGACTTTGCCGACATGAACGCCGTCTATGCAGAGTTCTTTGCAGAGCCCTACCCTGCCCGCTCTGCCGTAGCCGTCAAGACACTGCCAAAGGGTGCCTTGGTGGAAATAGAAGTGATTGCCGAAGCTAAATAGAAGCAGATGGCATTGCACCTGCTGCAGATGGATTATCTGATGAAGTTCATGAACTGGGGACGTTCGTCACGCTGGGGGACAGAATCGCCGTCGGCATGAATCTTCTGCAGCAGGAAGGCCATGTTGTTGGCCAGAGTGCGCATGGTCTGCATGCCCTCGGTGTCTCGTTTCACCTCGCCCTTGCCAGCACCGTAGGCAATATTCCAGTATTGTGAGGTGACCACGGGCATGTTCATCATCTCAAACATCATGTTCATGGTCTGGAGTGTGGCTGTAGCACCACCTCGCCGGCAGACGGCCAATGCGGCAGCTGGCTTGTTCTGTACCAGATGGCCTGCCGAGAAGAACAGGCGCTGCATCAGGGCGAGGATTCCACCGTTAGGCTGACCATAATAAACGGGCGTTCCCACGATGAGTGCATCTGCCGTGGCCATCTTCTCGGTAATCACACTGCACAGGTCGTCGTCGAAGATGCAACCCTTGCCGCCATTGCGGTGACAGCCACCGCAGTTGATGCACATGCGGACAGGCTGCTGACCAATCTGAACGATTTCGGTCTCGATGCCGTGTTTCTGCAACGTTGCCTCAATCTCCTGTAGGCAGCAGTACGTGTTGCCGTCAGGCCTTGGACTGCCGTTAACAAGGAGAACTTTGCACTTTTTGCCTGTCACCGAATTCAACATGGCCGATACCGGCGATACGACTGCAGTTGCAGCAGCTGCCATAGTGGCTTTCTTGATAAAATCTCTTCTGTCCATAGAATCTTTGTTTTTGTGTCCGATAATAGGCGTAACACCTAAATTCACTTAATTTTATTTGCAAAAATAGAAACATTTGACGAATTATCGCTATCTTTGCATCGAATTTTATGAATGATTAAGGGTTAAGCTATGAGAAAGTGTATGTTGTTTATCTCCGCCCTGCTGATGCTGTCAGCTTACGGCAATAATGTGTACCAACAGGTGCAGGTGAAAACTGAGGACGTAGTTCCTGCCGACTCAACAATAGCCAAGCAAGAAATTGTTGGCTGTATCAATGAGCTCTATGCCGCAATAGCCCAGAAAAAGGAAGAAGGCACGACTCGCTTTGCCTGTCATACCTGGTGGGAAACGGTAGCAGCGGTTGAAGAGAAAGACGCCGAAGTGGAAGAAATCGGCTTCTTCAACGATGACCTCTGGACCCAGATGCAGGATGACAATCCTGACTATTTCGAGATTCGCGACCTCAAATTTGTTTCCTTGGACGTTGAGAAGGGCACGGCCCTGGTTGATTTCGTACTCTGGAGTTCCATTCAGACCGTTCACCAGAAGTTCGCCTTCTGCCGCGAGGATGGTGACTGGCGTGT
>JAILHP010000137.1 GCA_024695705.1 Prevotella sp.
TCGCAGAGGTTGTCGGTGCTTTTGCGCAGCAGACCGTCATCATCGAGCGAACCTATCAGGTATTCCATGATGTCGGCTTCGGTGTCGCTGAGTTCCAACAGCCCCATCTGCTCCTTCAGGGAGTCGTAGAAGGTCTCCGTCTCACCGTAAGTCATCTGCTCACGCTCCTCCTGACTGCTGATGCCGCCATGATAGACGGGCAGCTCCTCGTCGTCACGGCCTATGCCTGCCAGGGCGGCATCAAGGGCTGACTGGCGTTCCTCGCGTTCATTTTCCAAGGCATAGTCATCGGTTGCATCACCTTCATCTCCACTCGCAACGCTCCCCTCGGTCTTACCGCTTTGCTCTGCAAGAAACTCTCCACCTTCTACACTCAACTCTCTACTTTCCAAGGCAGGATTGTCATCCATTTCCGTCCTGACACGTTCCACCAGCTGCGTGACAGGCAGCTCCACCAGCTGCGTTACCAGCAGTTGCTGTTGTGAGATGTTGAGCGTCTGCTTAAGTTGTTGCTCCTGCGTTTGAACTTGAATCTGTCCCTGGCCCATAGTTACTGTTTTTATGCATAATACTCCATGAGTTCCTTGGCGAAAGCTGCCAGACGTTCAATGTCGCTGTTGCCATAGCGATGCCAGATGTTGGAACAAGGACCGAGGAGCTCATTGAACATGACGTCACGCCGGTTGAGGTAGGGATCCAGACGCTGGTAGATTTCCATTACCTCCACCACATCGGCTGAACGCACCTTCAACTTTCTGGCCAGTTCCTGAATCTCAGGCGTTGCCGTCACCATGGTGTTGGGCGTCAGATGGAAATACAGGTCCAGCACCAGGATGAGTGCCACGGGAGTCCATGGCGAATCGGGAGAAACGGGCTTGAAATCCTTTTCAAACGACTCGTTGACTTCTACCCCCTCGTAGAACTCATCGGCATTGCCATAGCCTTTCATCTCGCGCAGCAGGCGTACGGCACGGCTCAAACGGCGGGGGTTGTCGCCATACAGCTCCCAGAGGCGTTCAATGCGCGGTGTCTGCAAAGCCACTAAGGCAGACATCTTGCCAAACAACACTTGCGGATGAATGTGCAGCTCCATCGCCAGATCCACCATGGGACGGCTGTACATGGGCTTCATGCCCACAGGTTTCATCATATACACCTGCAGCAGCAACAGCCAATAATCGTCTGACCACTTATCGTTTTTCATTGTCGTTCTCTCCTTTTGTCGGCAAAGGTACGAAAAATTTTTTAATTCATAATTCATAATTCATAATTATTTTTTTTACCTTTGCATCCAAATTATCTATTCGTTTATGAATCGACCGTTATTACTGAGCATATCATTTGTCATTTCCTGTTTGTCGTTCAGCGTGGCAGCTGCACAAGACACCCCGCCGGAAACCGATCAGCATGCCGTGGAGTACGAGGCCATGCAGACCGACTACGGCTATTTCGGAACTACCGATGCCATCTTCTCGCCGAGCGAGACGGTCATCTGTACTTTCTCGCTGACCCAGAACAAACCCAAGGGCAACAAGATCTATCCCACCATGCTGAGCATCTGGCTGCATGCCGATGCCTTTAGCACCAAGAGTCAGGAGTTGATTATCAAGCAGATAGCCAAGGCGGGCTCTAAGATAGTTGACGGGCAGTTCCGCCATCCTGCCACCCTGCTGCTGGGAAACGGCGAAGAGGTATCGCTGAACTTCACCATCAATAACCTCACAGAGGACTACACCCACCACTCCGTCATGCTGACGGCACCCATCTCCGACCCCGACAACACGGGCAATAGTGCCATGTACGGGGAACTGGCCACGAAGCTGCGTAGGTATGATATTGTGTCGATTACCATTGCCAATGCCACGCTCAGCCTGCGGCTCTTAGGCCTCAAGTCGTCGGAATACATCAACGGCATCTGTCGTGAGCTGATGCTGGCAGGCTGTAATACCGCCTCGTTCAATACCCCCGACAGCCGCGAGGCCAGCGACTATGACGTCAGCGGATTCCGTAGGATGCACCGCGAGAAGAGCATCGACGAACTGGTGTTCCATGCCCTGGGCTGCTTCCCTTCCGACATCCGTAACATCAAGCCTACCGATGCCCTGCAGCTCATTGCCGACAACACGGAATGGATTGTGGATGACGAACCCGATTTCCACGAGCTGGAGTTTTCGCAGGCCGACAACTACGACTTTACTTACCACGGGCTGCGCCTCAGTGCCGAGATGTGCTGGGACACGCCGGCCGGCAGCAGTCGTACGAATACCGATGCCATGGTGTTCAAGGGCTACAACTACTATATGCAGCTGTATTCCAAGGAGAAGAAAGCCGTAAGGGAGCATTACGAGACGCTTTGCGAGGAACTGGAGGTGCTGGGCTTCAACTTGACGCCCCATAAAGGTGAGAAAGGCGACAAGGAACCGCTCTTTGCCGTTCATGATACTTACCGCATTGAAACGTGCTACTACAAGAATGTTCACGATGAATACGTCATTCAGCTGAAGGTGCAGGTGAATGGTGAAAGGTGAGTAGTGAGTAGAAATAATTTAAAATACAATCAATATGAAAAAGATTCATCTGATAGCGTTATCGCTTATCATTTATCATTTATCATTTAGCAGCGCAGCTGCGCAGTCGGCACGTGACGATTTCAAGAACGATACGCACCTGTCGGCAAGTAACTATCTGGCCTATCCTGGTCCCACCCAGGGCAAGCTTACCCCAGCCCCCGACGGCAAGAAGCCCTTTTACATCAGCCACTACGGCCGACACGGCTCCCGCTATCTGATAAATCCCAGCGAATACAAGCGTCCGATGGAGATACTGCAGGCTGCCGACAAGGCCGGCAAGCTCACCCCATTGGGACAGGACGTGCTGCGGCGCGTGAAGCTGATGAACGAGGAGTCAGAGAAGCGGCTTGGCGAACTCACTCCTTTAGGAGCACAGCAGCACAAGCAGATAGCACGCCGCATGTTTGAGCGTTTCCCTGAAGTCTTTGAGGGCGAGGCCAACATCGATGCCAAGAGCACCATCGTCATCCGCTGCATCCTCTCCATGGAGAATGCCCTCCAGCAGCTACTTCTCATGAACCCCAAGCTTCACATCACTCATGATGCGTCGGAGCACGACATGTGGTACATGAACTACACCGACAGGGAGCTGGTCAGCAAGCGTCATAACTTTGAAACGGAGAGTGCCTACTACAGCTTCATGGAGAAGCACCGCGACTACCTGCGTGCCATGTCGGCGCTCTTCAACGATCAGGAGTACATGGAGCAGAACGTGGATGCCTGGCAACTGAACAACTACCTCTTCAAACTGGCCAGCAACCTGCAGAGCAGCGAGCTGCACAAGAAGATCACCCTCTACGATATCTTCACCGACGACGAGATATACAGCAACTGGCTCATTATCAATGCCCGCTGGTACATGGAGTACGGAGCCTGTCCCCTCAACGGCGGCACCCAGCCTTATACCCAGCGTCACTTGCTGCGCAACATCATTGAGCAGGCTGACTCCTGCCTCCGTCTGAAGAAACCCGGTGCCACGCTGCGCTTCGGCCACGAGACCATGGTACTGCCCCTGACCTGTCTGCTGGAACTCGACAACTTCGGCATTCAGGAGCGCAACCTGGAACGTCTGGAAAGCAAGGGCTGGCTGAACTATAAGGTTTTCCCCATGGGAGCCAACATCCAGTTTGTCTTCTATCGTAAGGATTTTGCTGACAAGGATATTCTGGTCAAGGTGCTGCTCAACGAAAACGAAGCACGTCTCCCCCTGCATAGCAGTATAGAGCCTTATTATAAGTGGTCGGAAGTCAGGGAATACTACCTGAACAAGCTGGACGCTTATAAGTGAAAAAACGAAGAATGAAGAGTGAATCCACTCTTCATTCTTCATTTTGTAGAAAACGCCAACGCATACATCCGCATCTGCTTCACCATGGCCAGCAGGCCATTGGAGCGGGTGGGAGAGAGGTGTTCCTTCAGGCCGATGCGGTCAATGAAGTAAAGGTCGGCATCAAGGATTTCCTTGGGCGTATGGCCTGACAGCACGCGGATGAGCAGCGTCACGATGCCCTTCACAATCAGGGCGTCGCTCTCTGCCTTGAAGCGGATGATGCCGTCTTCATAGTCGGCAACCAGCCACACGCGGCTCTGGCAACCGTCAATGAGGTTGCTCTCCGTCTTGTATTGATTGTCCAGCGGCTCCTGCTCGTTGCCTAAGTCTATCAGCAGCTGGTACTTGTCCATCCAGTCGTCAAAAGCGCTGAACTCCTCGATAATCTCGTCTTGTATCTCGTTTAGGCCCCCTAAGTTAGGGGGTTGGGGGTTTGAACGCCCCACGTTATGTATTATATCTTCCATCATAGCTATTCTTTTGTATCGTTGTCTGTTCAGACCCCCAACCCCCTAACTTAGGGGGCTGTCAACCAGTTTAAACAGTTTATCACTCGGTCTTACCTTGCCCGTCACCTTGATGGCCACGCGGGTGCCCTGCTGCGCCACTTCCACAGGACCCTTGTCGTCGTGAATCTCGTCGGCAGTCACATACATGACACCTGTCGTCGGACCGGTGATGAGCAGTTTGTCACCCACCTTGAAGGTGTTGGCATCCACCGAGAACTCTGCCACGCCGAGCTTCGAGAAGTATTTGACGCCAGGGCCGATATATACCTTGCGCTCCGTGGCATTCGAACCGTAGTTCTTGTTCCACTCGCCTAAGGTCTGGCCCTGGTAGTAGCCATCCCAGAAGCCACGGTTGAACACCGTAGCCAGCCTGTGGTCCCACTCGTCCTTCTTCTCGTCGGTGAACGTGCCGGCCATCACGCTCTCGACGGCTTCCTTGTAGCACTTCACCACCGTATAGACGTATTCCGGTCCTCGGGCACGCCCCTCAATCTTGAAGACGCGAACGCCGGCCTGCATCATCTTGTCGATGAAACGGACGGTTTTCAGGTCCTTGGGCGACATGATGTACTTGTTGTCTATCTCCAGCTGGTTGCCCGTCTCGTTGTCGGTGACGGTGTAGCTGCGACGGCAAATCTGTACACACTCGCCACGGTTAGCACTGCGGTTCATGTTATGCAGCGAGAGGTAGCACTTGCCCGAGACGGCCATGCACAAGGCTCCGTGGCAGAACATCTCTATACGTACCAGCTCACCGCTGGGGCCGCAGATGTGCTGCTCCTCCACCTGACGATGAATCTCTGCCACCTGATCCAGCTTCAACTCACGGGCCAGCACCACCACGTCGGCAAACTGGGCGTAGAACTTCAGCGCCTCGATGTTCGAGATGTTGAGCTGGGTGGAGAGATGCACTTCCTGGCCAATGCTGTTACAATAAGTCATCACCGCCACGTCGGAGGCAATAACGGCCGAGATGCCTGCCTCGTGGGCGGCATCTACTATCTGGTGCATCAGCGTAATGTCCTCGTCGTAGATGATGGTGTTGACCGTCAGGTAGCTCTTGATGCCGTGACGGTCACACTCCTGGGCAATATCCTTCAGGTCGTCCAGCGTGAAGTGGTTGGCAGAGTGCGAACGCATGTTCAGCTGCTCTACGCCGAAATAGACGGAGTCCGCTCCCGCCTGAATGGCAGCAGCCAACGACTCGCGGGAGCCGACGGGTGCCATGATTTCGGCCTCCATATATTTACAATTTACCAATTTACCATTTACCATTTATTCCTAACTCACTCCACAACGACCTTTTTTCCGTTCTGGATAAACACGCCCTTCGTGGGATGATTCACGCGCCGTCCGTCCAGGCTGTACCAGTTTTCGTTCTCCTCTCCAGTGGGAGAGAGGGTAGGGATGAGGCCTGTCGGCGGCTCATACGTATAGCCCAGCTTGTTGTCAATCCAGGGGATGCGCTCCTGGATATAGCGGCGCACGTTCTGCACCTCGGCTTCGTAGCTGCCCCACAGGCGTGGGTTCTGGTGAACATATTCGTTCATGATGGGCCAGCGCAGGAAGTTGAGCGTCTGCGACTGCTGCAGCTCCTCTTCCAAGAAGTTGACATATCTTGTCATGTAGTCCTCCGTCAGGCCGGCCTCGCGTACCTCGCCCCATATCTCCTTGAGTTGGGCCTTGGCATTGGCGTTAACCTTCACAATGTTGTTGACAAACGTCCGCATGTTGCCGGCACAGCTGCCTTTGGTGCTGTAGATCCAGTCAGTAAGGCTCATGATGGGGTAGGTGCGGTTGTCGTTCTCGAAGGCAAGGTCAAAGTCCCACACAGGACCGGTGTATATCATGTCGTCGTCGCGTTCCTTATACATATAGGTGCTCCAGTAGGTGTCCGTGTTACCCGACAGCTCGCCCACCAGGAAGTGCCTCAGGAAGGTGTTGAGGTCCAGATACGTTTGCCACTGGTTCTCCATCTTGTTGAAGTACTGCTTGATGTAGTTGTACTGCTCGGTGGTAATCTCGTCTTCGTCGGGCGACTTGATGGTCACGGGGTTGCCCTTGTTGGAGACGAAGTACGACACCTCGTCGTAGGCATAGGCATCCACCTCAAAGAAGTAGCCGCCCGTCAGCTCGCTTCCTGAAACGTCCGTGGGCTCCATCTCCGTAATCTCCACGCGTCCGGGGTTCACCTCTACCTGGTCGCACAGCTGGTAGCAGCCTTTGTACTCACCGTTCAGCATCACATCGACTGCCCTGCCGTAAGGAGTGTATGACAAGCCCATCATGCGGCTCAGCTCAAAGGCCAGCAGGTTGCGCATCAGCGTCTTGTCGCCGTAGTTGTTGATGAGTGTCCACTTCTTGGCCTTGGCAGGAGCGTCGAGCACGTTCTGCTTCTTGTCGAACTTGATGCGGTAGGGCTTCTTGGGGAATGACATCGAGGCATTTCCGCGCAAGCGTACGCCGCCTGGGGCATACAGCTCATGGGCACCGTCCTCAGAGATGATGGAAATCTGAGAAGGTATCTCGTTCTCCTTGTCGTAGGGAATGACGCCGTTCTCCGTGTGGATGGTCACCGTAGGCAGGTTCGTCAGCTGGTACAGGTGCGAGTCGTCGCCCTCACCCTCGTAGCCGTAGAATTCCAGCTCGGCAATGTTACAGCGGGCATCGCTGGGACCAATGTAACGTACATAGCGGAAAGCCCTGGAACAGTTGACCGTGGCGTACGACATCTGACCGATGGTGCCCTTGTCGGGGATGATATAAAGGGGTACGGCATCCATGAAGTCTGCGCTGTTGGCACCTTCAAACACGCCCAGCTGCACGCGCTTCTCACCCTGACTGTCGTTGCGGGGCGACCAGCCAATTTTCGTAATGACATGTGTGGTGCCCAGGTCAAGGCCCGTCCACGTATAACTGCGGTCATACGAAGCGAAATACGTCTCCATATCACCGTCGAAAGCCATCTCGCGGGTATTCACCGTTGTTGACTGCTGGCCGGTATTGTAATCCACGCTCGTCTCCGTGCCAATCACTGTGCCGGTAAGTTTCTCACCGTCAGGGTCCTGTGCGTTAACACTCATTGTAGCCATCATGGCGGCTACGGCCAATAAATACTTTTTCATTATCAATCGTCAATGTTCAATCGTCAATGCTCAAAGCTCAAAGCTCTTATTCGAATGTGAAGTTTTCCGCCGCAAAGGTAAAAAATTTCCGTGCTCGCAGCCTTTGGCTGCAAAGTTACATGTTTTTCTCAAAAGCACCAAATAATTCGCTGGAAAAGTGTACATTGCGGTCAATCAGGGGGGTCAAAGGTAGTGCAAATCGAGCGAAAATACAGGCGGCAACCCGTTGGGACTGCCGCCTGTGTTTAAAGAGGGAAATTTGATTAGGTCATCGGTTAATCACCGTCATCCTGGGCATCGTTGGCCTGGTTGATGGGCGTGTAGTTGTAGAGCGTTACCTCCTTGCCCTCAACGACCTTGTGGGTGATGGTCTGGCGCATGTGGAGCTGGAGGGAGCAACGTTCCTTGAACTTCTTGCTGGTGATGTTGTCAAGTTTTGTAGAGTCGGGGAGGAAGCGAACGTGGATGCCCTCGACAAGGTCGTCGGCTCCGAGACGTACGGCCTCTTCCTCGTTAGCTACGCCACCCTCACGGCTTACCACTGTGGGGTAGAAGATGCCGATGCTGTCCAGCTGTACGGCAACGCCCATGGCGAGGTAATCAAAGATGTTCTTTGAAAACAGGGTTACTACGCCTTCAATGACTTCACGTCCGAAGATGGTGTCGCCATCGGCAATGTGATCACACAGTCCGCGCTGGGTAATGGTGTTGACGCGGTCGATGTACGGATAGAGGCGTCCAAACTGGTCGCTCTTCTCGTTGGTGTTCTCGCGCAGGTTAATGCGCATCACTACTTGATTGGTCTTTTTCATAATCTTTTATTTTTTAATTGTTAGACATTAAATTGAAACACGTTTGACTGATTTGTCGGTGCAAATATCCGAAAAGATTATGAACAAAAAGAATCCTTTTGTTCCATTCTTCAGAAAGGAACAAAAGGAAGAAAAAAGACCGCTGTTTTAGGCTTATTTCCGCATCATTTTCTCAAAAAACTCGTCGTAACAGCGTGAGGCCTTACAATAAACGGCATACCAAAATTCTACGTTGAACTGGCCTTTCTGCCACTCCACCTGAGGCTTCACGCCGTTTCTGACATATTCGTCAAAACCGCACGACTTCCATTGCAGCTTATGGATACAGATTCTGAAGTACCGCTCCGAACAGATGCTGATGCCCGTCGGCAAGTGTTCGCTGAAGTAATCATGGAACAGCGTGCGCTGCCGCCAGAAGAAACTGCTGCTCACGTTATACGCGCGAACCTCTATATAATAGAAGAGGCACACCAGCAGGTGGTTGATGCCATACTCCTTTTCGTGGTAGCCTTCAGGGTCCTTCCACCTCATGCGGGCCTTGTGCTCATCATTGAGCAGTGCCGTAACGGCCGCTTTCAGGGCCTCGGGCAGCAGGTCATCCGTCATCGGGGCCTTGAGGAACTGATTATTGGCCCCAGTAGGCAGTGCCGCGCTGTCGTCACCTTCCTCCTGTGAGCCATCCGTGGGTTCTTTATACTTGCGAATAGATATTTTTCCAGGCGGATTGGTGATAATAACCGAAGCACCGCCCTCGGCATTTAGCTCTTCAATATGTTTTTGTATAAGTTCGTTATCAGACTTACCAAAAGACTTAATATCGCCGAATAACGTCAAAGATTCACCAACCAATAGTGTGACACCGCCCGTTGCGCTGATTTTGCTGGCTGCCTTCAGGGCTTCCTTCACATCGTCAATGCTTTGAAGAGATGACAAATAGGGAATGTTATAACCCTCTTTGATATATTGCAAATAGTCATGCTTCTTGATCAGTCTCACCATAGGGTCACCGCTAATGAGAAACTGCATTTCTTTGTCATTCTCCTTGACAGACGACATATGCATGAATTGGGTATTTCCCTTTGATTTTTTAGTTGCCATGTGCTTGTTCTGTTGATTGTCTCTGCAAAAATAAGACAAAAACTTGTAATAGCGAAGACTTTTTGGAAGAAAAAAAAATAATTCAGCCAAAAAGCTTGCTTTTCCCGTAAAAATGATATATCTTTGCAGCCGAAGAAAAGACTTAAGCCATGCCGAGGAAGAAGGACGGAATGAAGTATGAACTGCTGAAGCGCCCCACCAAGGGCGACGAC
>JAILHP010000153.1 GCA_024695705.1 Prevotella sp.
TCACGAACAATAAACATCGTATAACTTAAAAAATAATTAGGAGGTAAAAATTATGATGCCAATGATGAGAAATTCCGCATGGTTACCAACAGTGTTTAACGACATTTTCGACAACACGTTCGTACCAAAGGCCAACTGCACTGCACCGGCCATCAATGTAAAGGAGAACGACAAGGCCTACACCGTAGAACTGGCCGCCCCGGGCATGAAGAAGGAGGACTTCAATGTTCATATCAACGACGAGGGCAACCTCATCATCAAGATGGAACAGAAGCAGGAGAACAAGGAGGAAGACAAGAACACTCGCTACCTGCGCCGCGAGTTCTCGTACACGAAGTTCGAGCAGACGCTGATTCTGCCTGACGACGTTGACAAGAACAAGATTTCAGCCAAGGTGGAGCACGGCGTACTGACCGTGGAACTGCCGAAGGAGGTAGAGACAAAGGCGAAAGTGGCACGCCAAATTGCCATCGGATAGATTCATAATGTGTTAGTTGTTGGTAAGCCCGGTGCATGTGCATCGGGCTTTTTTTTCCGGGCGGTAGCAAATTTTTCACTCTTCACTTTTCACTTTTCACTTAAAATGATTATCTTTGTACCCAAATAGCAACTACCAACTTAAAAACAATGACACTATGAATCACGGGACAAAGACATATGTAGTGATGACGATGGCCGTCATGGCATGCCTGCTGGCGGGCTGCGGCAAGAAGGCACGCGTGGCAACCATTGAGTTCAAGGCCGTTTCAAAGGCTGACAGCATGATCTTCGAACGGGGCAGGCAGCTCGACTATCAGGGCATGCTGGCCCTTACCGACAGCTTTGAACTGGCAGGAGCCATCTCGGAGATTGCCGCCAACCGCTGGCGTGGTGTGGCCTACAACTACCTGGGCAGCGTGCGTCAGTCGGAGTTCTATTATAAAAAGGTGTTCGACGCCCCCATCAAGACCGACGCCGACAAGTATAACTACTACAAGTCGTCACGACGGCTGGCAGAGATACTGGTGAAGCGCGGAGAGTATGAGGAGGGGCTGAAAACAGCTCTGGAAGCAACGGAAAAGATGGAGAAGTGGGGCGGCTACTCGCCCAAGGACCTGGCCATTCTGCTGAAGACCATAGGCTGCTGCCAGCTGAACCTGGGGCGTGACAAGGAGGCTGCCGGCAACTATGCCACGGCATACGGGAAATACCGGGAGCTGCTGGAGGACACCGTCACCGTTCGTGAGCTGAACGACGCCATCATGGCCACCGATGACATTGCACTGGACTACATCAACATGAGCCGGTATGACGAGGCGCTGCACTGGGTGGATATTGCCGATACGCTCATGAAACAGCGCACAGAGCTGGCGCCTGACTACGACGTGCCGCTCATTCAGGAGTACCAGGCCCGTGTTACCCTGCGCCGTGCCATTGCCCTACAGGGACTGGGACGTGACAAGGAGGCGCTGCAGGCTTACCGCTCGGAGCTGGACAACCCCTACGGACGGACGGACGACGGGAGCATCGAGGCGGCCGAGTACCTGATGGCGGCCCACCGCTATGGAGAGGCAGCCGACAACTACGGCCGACTGGACCGCTACCTGGCGAAGCACGGCATGGACCTCACGCTGGACAACATCCGCGTCTATCTGCTGCCCAAGTACCGTGCCAACATTGCCGCTGGGCGCAGGGACAGCGCCGTCTATATCGGCACCATGCTCTGCAACGCGCTTGACAGTGCCATAGTGAGTGCCAAGAACAGCGATGCCGCCGAGCTGGCCACCATCTACGACACGCAGCAGAAAGAGGAGCAGATCATGCAGCAGAAGGCGTCACTGGCCCGACAACGGCTCTACGGCATCAGCGTGGCCTCCGTGCTGGTGCTGGTGTTCCTGATTATCTACGTCTTGCACCGCATCAAGGCACAGCGACGGCTGGCCCATGCCTACCAGAAACTGGAGGAGGCCAACCTGCGACTGGAAGAAGCCAACCAACGACTGGAGGAAGCCAACCGGCAGCTGGAGCAGAAAAACGAGCAGCTGATGGTGGCCAACGCCCGTGCCGAGGAGTCATCGCGGATGAAGACCGACTTCATTCAGCAGATTTCCCACGAGATACGCACGCCGCTCAACATTCTCAGCGGTTACACACAGGTTGTCACCACGCCCGGCATGGAGCTGGACGACGACACCCGACAGGACATCAACCGCCAGATTACCGAGAACACCGACCGCATCACGGGACTGGTGAACAAGATGCTTGAACTGTCGGACGTGAACAGCAAGGCGGTGCTGGAACGCAACGACCAGGTGCTGGGCGTGCAGATTGCCGCACAGGCTGCCGAGGACAGTGGCATTACACAGGCTTCGCACCTGAACTTCGATATGCAGTTTGGCGAAGGGGCCGACAGCGTCATGCTGCAGACCAATCTCATCTCGGCCACCCGCGCCCTGACGCTGGTGCTTGACAACGCCAGGAAGTTTACCAAGCCGGCAGAGGCCCTCAACGCCAAAGCCAATGAGCAGAAATACGCCGTTCTACGCATGGCCGTGGCCGACGGAATGTTGCAGTTCATTGTAGAGGACGACGGCATCGGCGTGCCTGCCGAGGAGGCGGAACGTATCTTCGACGAGTTTGTGCAGCTGAATGAGTATTACGACGGAACGGGCATCGGCCTGACGGTGGCCCGCAGCATTGCCCGCCGACTGGGCGGCGACATCGTGCTGGACACTTCTTACGACAAAGGTGCCCGATTCGTGATGAGCCTGCCCGTGGAGTGAAGGTTGGATTACGGATTACGGATTACAGGATTACGGAGTGGAGGAGGAATTCATCTCCGATAGCAGGGTGACGGCATCCCTGACCGTCGGCATGTCGGTGATGACCAGTGAACGGCGGCCGTTCTGCTCGCGGAGCTGACAGCGGCGCGGATGCTGGCCTACATAGTCGAGGATACGGTCGAAGGCCTGGCTCTGATAGAACGGACTGTCAGCGTTGGAAACGAAGAAGAGGGCCATGCGTCCCTGCTTGAGCACAATTTTCTCAATACCGAACTGCTTACCCAGACGGCGCAGGGGAACGACCTGTAGAAGTTCTTCGGCCTGCTTGGGCAGGGGGCCGAAGCGGTCGAGCATGCGGCTGCGGTAACGCTCCAGCTCATCATCACCCGAGAGATTATCCAATTCACGATAGAGCAGCATGCGCTCAGAGTCGCTGGGCACGTACTGGTCAGGGAAATACATCTCAAGGTCGCTCTCGAGGGTACAGTCGGAAACGAAAAGACTCTCCCCCAGCCCCTCTCTTTGAGAGAGGGGAGCAGATAGTTTCGGCCCTTGATTCTGCCTCCTCCCCTCCCTCTCAGGGAGGGGTTGGGGGAGAGTCCTGGTCTCATTCCTCAGTTCCGTCACGGCTTCGTTGAGAATCTTCAGGTAGGTCTCGTAACCAAGGTCGGCTATGAAGCCGCTCTGCTCAGAGCCGAGCAGGTTTCCCGCACCACGGATGTCAAGGTCCTGCATGGCGATGTTGATGCCGGAGCCCAGGTCACTGAAGTTCTCCAGCGCCTCCAAGCGTCGGCGAGCCTCCACATTCAAGGCGGAGAGCGGCGGAGCCAGCAGGTAGCAGAACGCCTTGCGGTTGGAACGTCCCACACGGCCACGCATCTGGTGCAGGTCGCTGAGTCCGAAGTTGTGGGCCCCGTTGATGATGATGGTATTGGCATTGGGAATGTCAATGCCGTTCTCCACGATGGTGGTGGAAAGCAGCACGTCATAGTCGTAATTGATGAAGTCAAAGAGTATCTTCTCCAGTTCCTCGGGTTTCATCTGACCATGTCCCACGGCGATGCGGGCATCTGGCACGTGCTTATGAATCATCTCCTTCAGACGCTGCAGGTCATTGATGCGGTTATTGACGAAGAACACCTGACCGTTGCGTGACATCTCGAAGTTGATGGCCTCGGCAATGATGTCGGGCGAGAAGGTGTGAATCTCCGTCTGTATGGGGTAGCGGTTGGGCGGCGGTGTCTGGATGGTGCTCAGGTCACGGGCACCGACCAGTGAGAACTGTAGCGTTCGCGGTATGGGCGTTGCCGACATGGTGAGCGTATCGACGCTGGTCTTCAGCTGGCGCAGCTTCTCCTTGGTGCTGACGCCGAACTTCTGTTCCTCGTCAATGATGAGCAGTCCCAAGTCCTTGAACTGCACCTGTTTACCTATGAGCTTATGGGTACCGATGAGAATGTCAATCTGTCCGCTGGCCAGGTCTTTCAGGATGGCAGTGGTCTGCTTGGCGCTACGGGCACGGCTCAGGTACTCCACACGCACCGGCATGTCCTTCAGGCGTGAGGAGAAAGTCTGGTAATGCTGGAAGGCCAGCACGGTAGTGGGCACCAGAACGGCGGTCTGCTTGCCATCGACGGCCGCCTTGAAGGCAGCACGGACGGCCACCTCGGTCTTGCCGAAGCCCACATCGCCGCACACCAGGCGATCCATGGGACGTGAGCGTTCCATGTCGGCCTTCACGTCGTTAGTGGCCTTGAGCTGGTCGGGGGTATCCTCATAGAGGAACGATGCCTCCAGCTCGTGCTGCAATGACGAGTCGGGGCTGAAGGCAAAGCCTTTCTCCTGACGACGGGCAGCATAGAGCAGGATGAGGTCGCGGGCTATATCCTTGAGTTTCTGCTTGGTACGCTCCTTCATGCGTTCCCACT
>JAILHP010000175.1 GCA_024695705.1 Prevotella sp.
GGATTTCGTCCTCAACAACCCCACATACGCTGGCTGCATCCTCGTAGCAGGCAGGAACTTTGGCTCGGGCTCCAGTCGTGAGCATGCTGCATGGGCAATCGCCGGCTATGGGTTCCGGGTGGTCATCAGTTCGTTTTTTGCCGACATCCACAAGCAGAATGAGCTCAACAACTTCGTGCTGCCCGTGCAGGTGAGTGAGGACTTCCTGCAAGAGCTCTTCGCCAGTATCAAGGCTGACCCGAAGACAGAGGTGGAGGTGGATTTGCCACGTCAGACGGTAACCAACAAGGCGACGGGTCGCAGCGAGACGTTTGAGATAAATGGCTACAAGAAACATTGTCTGATGCAGGGACTTGACGACATAGACTTCTTGGTCCAGAATCAGGAAAAGACAGAAGAGTGGGAGAAAGATGGAGCAGGGGTTTATTGAGATTATGGACACGACGCTTCGCGACGGTGAGCAGACGAATGGTGTGTCATTCCTGCCCCACGAGAAGCTGATGATAGCCCGTATGCTGCTGGGCAACCTGAACGTTGACCGCATAGAAGTGGCTTCGGCCCGGGTGTCGGAAGGTGAACAGGAGGCCGTGCGCATGATTTGCCGCTATGCCCGTCGTGTAGAGAAGCTTGACAGGGTAGAAGTGCTGGGCTTTGTTGATGGGCATCAGTCCATCGACTGGGTGGCAGACTGTGGCTGTAAGGTCATCAATCTGCTGGCCAAGGGTTCACTGAAGCACTGTACGCAGCAGCTGGGTAAGACGCCCGAGGAGCACATTGCCGATATCCAGGACGAGGTGCGCTATGCCGCATCGAAGGGTATGAGCGTCAACCTCTACTTAGAGGACTGGTCGAACGGCATGAAGGATTCTCCTGAGTATGTGTATCAGTTGATGGACAGCCTACAACCCCTCCCTCATAGGGAGGGGCTGGGGGAGGGTCTCTCCATCCGCCGTTTCATGCTCCCCGACACGCTGGGCGTTATGAATCCCTTGCAGGTGGTGGAGTATTTCCGCAAGATGATCAAGCGTTATCCGCAGGTGCATTTCGACTACCACGCCCATAACGACTACGACCTGGCTGTCAGTAACTCGTTGGCTGCCGTGCTGAGCGGTGCCAAGGGACTGCATGTCACCGTGAATGGCCTTGGTGAGCGCTGTGGCAATGCGCCCATCGCCTCGGTGCAGGCCATTCTGAAGGACCAGTTCCACGCCAAGACCAATATCAACGAGAGTCAGCTGAACGATGCCAGCCACATGGTCGAGGGCTACAGCGGCATTGCCGTAGCGCCCAACCAGCCCATTGTGGGTGAGAATGTTTTTACGCAGGTGGCTGGTGTGCATGCCGATGGTGACACGAAGAGCCAGCTCTATTTCAATGAGCTGATTCCTGAGCGCTTCGGTCGTAAGCGGGAGTATGCCTTAGGCAAGACGAGCGGACGGGCCAACATTGCCAAGAACTTGGAGGAGCTGGGTTTGGAGCTGACTCCTGAGCAGACGCGTCGTGTGACGCAGCGTATCACGGAGCTGGGTGACAAGAAGGAAATAGTGACGCAGGAGGACCTGCCTTACATTGTCAGCGACGTGCTGAAGCATGATGCACCAGAGGATAAGGTAAAACTGATAAGCTACGTAGTGTCAACGGCTTATGGATTGAAGCCAGGTGCAAACGTGAAGGTGGAGATTAACGGCCAGCAATATGAGGCTGGTGCTACGGGTGACGGTCAGTACGACGCCTTTGTCAAGGCCCTGCGCTACATCTACCGCAAGTATCTCGGCCGTACGTTCCCCATCCTGCAGAACTATCAGGTGTCGATTCCGCCTGGCGGACGTTCCGATGCTTTGGTACAGACCGTCATCACCTGGAACAGCGACGGCCGTCTCATCCGCACCCGAGGCCTTGATGCCGACCAGACTGAAGCTGCTATCAAGGCAACCTTCAAAATGCTGAATATCTTTGAGAGCGGGGCGTGATGTTTCGCAAAAGACTAAAGAATAAAAAAGGTTAAGCGGAAAGAAATTCTTTCAACTCTCAACGCTTAACTCTCAACTTTTTTTGTATCTTTGCAGATGAAAAGCAAATAGATGATTATATTAAGCTAAATAGACAATGAAACTGAAGATTGCCGTGTTGCCGGGCGACGGAATAGGTCCGGAGATTATGAAGCAGGGTGTGGCTGTAATGGACGCCATAGCCCAGCGGTTTGGACATGAGTTCGAGTATGAGGAGGCCATTTGCGGTGCCCATGCCATTGAGGAGGTGGGTGACCCTTATCCTGATGCGACTCACGAGGTGTGCATGAAGGCTGACGCTGTGCTGTTTGCTGCAGTAGGTTCGCTGAAGTATGACAACGATCCAACGGCAAAGATACGTCCTGAAACGGGTCTGCTGGCTATGCGCAAGAAGCTGGGGCTCTTTGCCAATGTGCGTCCGGTCGCCACGTTTGACTGTCTGCTGCACAAGTCGCCGCTGAAGGACGAGCTGATACGTGGTGCCGACTTCGTGGTGATACGTGAGCTGACGGGCGGCATGTACTTCGGCGAGAAATATCAGGACAACGACAAGGCCTACGATACGGACATCTACACACGGCCTGAGATTGAGCGCATCCTGAAGGTTGCCTTCGAAATGGCTATGACGAGACGCCGTCACCTGACTGTGGTGGATAAGGCGAACGTGCTGGCATCAAGCCGCTTGTGGCGCCAGATAGCCAAGGAGATGGAACCGCAGTACCCCGAGGTGCAGACCGACTATATGTTTATTGACAATGCCTCGATGCGCGTGCTGACAGAGCCGACGTTTTTCGATGTCATCGTGACGGAGAATACGTTTGGCGACATACTGACCGATGAGACATCGTGCATCACCGGCTCGATGGGGCTGCAGCCTTCGTCAAGCCTGGGCGAGCATACGCCGCTGTTTGAACCGGTACACGGCTCGTGGCCGCAGGCTGCAGGGCAGAACCTGGCCAACCCGCTGGCTCAGATTCTCTCAGCTGCCATGTTGCTGGAGCATTTCGGCCTGAACGAGGAAGGGGCGCTGGTGCGTGAGGCCGTCAATGCCTCGCTCGATGCCAATGTCCGCACACCCGAGATCCAGGTGGAAGGCGGAGCTCACTATGGAACGAAGGAAGTCGGCGAGTGGATAGTGAGATATATTAATGGTGAGTAGTGAGTGGTGAGTAGTGAGTGGTGAGTAGTGAGTGGTGTGATGAAGCGCAATCTCTTTTTTCTTGTTTTCATTCTTTCCTTCCTGTCTGTTGGGGCGCAGACCCGGTGGAATGCCCAGTACCAGGAGTATGTTGACCAGTGGAGCAGCGTGGCCATTGAACAGATGAACCGCTACCGCATACCTGCTAGCATCACGCTGGCACAGGGACTACTGGAGAGTGGGGCAGGGCGTAGTGAACTGGCCCGCGAGGGAAACAACCACTTCGGCATCAAGTGTCATAACGGCTGGACGGGACCTACGGTCTATAAGGACGACGACCAGCGCAACGACTGTTTCCGCTCCTACAAGACTGCTCGTGAGAGCTACGAGGACCATTCGCGCTTTCTGGTAAACGGACGGCGCTACCAATCGCTCTTCTCGCTGAAGATGACTGACTATAAAGGTTGGGCCCGTGGCTTGAAGGCAGCAGGCTATGCTACAAATCCGAAATATGCCGACCGTCTGATAGAGATTATCGAGGT
>JAILHP010000172.1 GCA_024695705.1 Prevotella sp.
GGCATATCAGGATATGGCCCACGGCCAGCAAGTAAGAGCCATAGAACCGGTCAATCAGTACACCTCCCAGGTGCTCTACCGCTTGGGCTTCAAGTGGTCGGCCACTTCGTGGGATTATATTGAGCGCTTCCTGATTGCCATCAACGGCTTCGGATACTTTGAATAAATAATGAATAATATGAAGACCTATCCTTTGTTACAATCCCAGTTGGGCGTGTTTTACGACTGCCTGAAATATCCGAAGGTGATGCAGTATAATATTCCGTGTATCACCAAGTTGACTGACGATATTGACCTTGATCGCGTGGAGAAGGCCATACAAGCAATATTCACCGCTAGGCCGGAACTCAGTATGCGCTTTCTCATCGACGAGAATGGTGAGCCGCGTCAGTATGTGGATGAGAACAAGAAACTGACTGTAGTACGCCGCGAGATGACGCAGGAGGCTTTTGATGACTACGCTCATCATGGTTTCTGCCGTCCGTTCGACATTATGGGCGAAGAGCCGCTGTTACGCGTTGAATTGATAACAGTCGCACCACTCCACTATATGTTGCTGGATATCCACCATCTGGTGTCTGACGGCACCAGTTATCTGGTGCTCTTCCCACAGCGCGACCTGCCTTTGGCCTACGAAGGCAAACCGTTGCAAGCACAGGAATATGGCATCTTGCAGGCTGCCGAAGACGAGGCTGCATGCATTGGCAACGAAGCATACGAGCAGGCGAAGGCTGCCTGCGCTGAGAAGTATGCTGGTGTGGAGCTGTCCACGCTGTCGGCACATCCCGAGAATCCTGTGGGCGAGATGGGGCAGGAGTCGGCCTATATCAGCAGGCAGCTGGTGGACGACTGGTGCAAAGAGCAGGGGGTTGCTCCCTACCAGCTGTTCCAGGCAGCCTTCAGCTATGTGCTGGCCCGTCTGGTGCGTGAGGAGAAGGTGGCCTATACCACGGTGTATCATGGTCGGCGCGACCCACGCGTCAAACAGGCTCACGGCATGTTCGTGCGTACCATCCCGTTCATGATGGAGATACAGAAGGGTCAGTCCGTCCGTGAATACATCGCCAGCGTTCATCAGGAGATGAAGGCAACGCTATCGCTGTTGGCATATCCCTTCTCGCACTTCTGTCGCGACTTGGGGATGCAGCCGGGCATCTCGTTCAATTTCAGTGCTTTGCCTGGGTGGGAGGAAGCCTTCTACTTTGGGGAACACCATTGTCCGCTGGTACAGCAAGATCGTGGTGATGTGTTCTACGACATGCTCACCCACATCTTCCTGACAGGCGATGACTATGACATCCGCATGGAGTCGAGTCTGGCCATGAACAGCCGCAAGCAGATGCGCATGATGGCTGATGCCATTAAAGCAACGATGGAGCACATGATGGCACAACCCGACGCTGCTATTGACAGCATCAGCATCGTGAGCGATGAGGAGGCTGAGCGTATCATCAAGATAGGTACGGGCAAGGAAATTGACGTGGATCTGAGCAAGACCTTCGCCAACCTCTTCACAGAGCAGGCCAAACGCACACCTGATGCCCCTGCTGTGGTGGACAGGGACAGCCAGTTGACATACGGCGAGATGGACTGTTACTCGAATGCCTTGGCACGTCAGTTGATTGACTTTGGCGTACAACCCAACGACTTCGTTTGTGTCATGCTCGACCGTTTCAAGGAGTTCCCGTTGGCTGTACTGGCCATCCACAAGGCCGGTGCTGCCTATACGCCGCTGGACTTCGAGTACCCCAACGAGCGTCTTAGCTACATGCTGGAGAACTCGGAGTCGAAAGTGTTGATTACTTCGCATGATGTGTTGGAGGCCAAGATGGCAGAGGGCGACTTCAGTACGGCTGCAGCCAAAACCTTCTTTATCGATGACTTTATGACTACAGTGGTCGGCGATTCCGTCGCCGACGCTATCGACCTTTCTTCCCCTGATGGTCTGGCCTATATGATTTATACCTCTGGTTCTACAGGCAAGCCCAAGGGTGCCATGTTACACCAGGCAGGTTTGAGGAACTTCATTGCTGTGGTGATTGATATGGAGAAACTGACTGCCGACGACCGCATCAGCGGACACCGCTCGTTCTCGTTCGATGCCCATATCGAGGATATGTACCCCGTGCTGACGCTGGGCGGCTCGTTCCACATTATGCCAACAGAAATCAGAAAAGACCTTGCTGCTATTCGTCAGTTCCTTATTGACCACCAATGCACAGGTGGAGGTTATTCTACTGCGATGACCAGTCTGCTGCTCAATGCCTATGATGACCTGCCCATCCGCTTCACTACGGGTGGCGGCGAGAAGATGGACGGTGTCTATAGCGACCACATTGAGATTATCAACGTCTATGGCCCGACGGAGTGTACAGATGATACCTCGTATTATAGCATCGCTCCTGGTCGTCGCGTTGAGAATATCCCTATCGGACAGAGTGTGGCCAACAACTGGAACTTTATCGTAGATACCGCAGGCAATCTCGTGCCGCAGGGGGTGGCTGGTGAGCTATGCTTTGCCGGCATTCAGGTAGGTCGAGGCTATTGGCGACTGCCAGAGCGTACAGCCAAGTCGTTCGTCGATTGTCCCTTCGTCAAGGAAGACCGTTGGGGACGTCCCGTCCGTATGTACCACACAGGCGACCTCTGTCGCTGGAACGATGAGGGCCAGATAGAATACCTCGGACGTATCGACACCCAGGTGAAGCTGCGTGGCTTCCGTATCGAGCTGGGTGAGATAGAGAGTAAGGCACTGAACATCGACGGCATTCGTCAGGCGGCAGCTGAGGTGCGTAAGGTGCAGGGCAACGAACACCTGGTTCTTTACTATACTGTTGTCGATGGTTCCCCCATCGATGATGATGACCTCCTCGCCGCCCTCAAGGCATCCTCCCTGGCTGAATACATGGTTCCTGATGTTTATATGTGCATGGATGTGATGCCGATGACACCAAATGGAAAGATTAACCGTAAGGTGTTACCTCTGCCGGAACTGAAGCGTGCTACGGATTACGTGGCTCCTGAAGGCGAGACGGAAAAACTCTTCTGCCGTATCTTCTCCGGGGTGCTGGGCATAGAACAGGTGGGTGCTACCGACAACTTCTTTGATATTGGCGGCACTAGCATCAATGCCATTAAGGTGATTGTTGAGGCCAGTAAGCACGGTGTGCAGATTGTCTTTAATGACCTCTTCAACTTGAAGACGCCAAGAGCACTGGCGGCGTTCGTGGATTCTGGCCAAACTAGTCAGACAAGTCCTACGAGTGATACTGGTCAGGCTAGCCCTCAAGCCGACACCCCTGAGGCAGCACAATTTGCTCCGTTCAATTCGCTCCTTGCTGCCAATACGCTCGAAAACTTCCGTGAGGGTAAGCGTCAGCCTATTGGCGACGTATTGCTGACAGGAGCCACAGGCTATCTTGGCATCCACATACTCAATGAGTTGCTGAGCAATTATCACGGCAAGATTCTCTGTCCTGTACGTGCTAAGGGCAACGATGAGGCATTGAGTCGCATCAAGACGCTGTACTTCTATTACTTCGGACATACGGAGGCCTTCAGCCATTTCGACGAACGTGTTACCGCCTTCGCCGCTGAGGTGACAGAACCCGATGCCTTGGATAATGCTCCCCTCTCTACCGGGGGAGGAACTGGTGGTGAGGCTCTAACCATTGTCAACTGTGTGGCCAACGTGAAGCACTTCTCTGCCGGCAACGACATCGAGATGGTCAATATCGAGTCGGTGCGCCACCTGATTACCTTCTGTCTGCGCACGGGTTCGCGACTCATCCATATCTCTACCAATAGCATTGCCGGCGTCAGCATCGACAACGTGCCTGGGCCTGAGGTGAGATTGTCTGAACAGGACTTCTACATCGGACAGAACGTTGATGCCAACAAATACGTCTATTCGAAGTTCAAGGCCGAGGAGTTGGTGCTTGACGCCATTGCTCACCATGGGTTGAATGCAAAGATTATGCGTGTGGGCAACCTCTCGGCACGTCAGAAAGACGGCGAGTTCCAAATCAACTTCAATACCAACAACTTCCTGGCCAAGTTGCGCGCCTATGTCATCATTGGTATGGTGCCCTACGAAGACCTCGACCAGCGTTTCGAGTTCTCGCCCATCGACGAGGTGGCTTGTGCCATCATGCAACTCTCCCAGACACCGAAGGAGTGCATCGTGTTCCATCCTTCAAACACCCACCTCCAGTTCCTCAGTGACATCCTGATGGGCTTTGCCGAGGCAGGCATTACGCTGAAACGTGTAGAGAGTGAAGAGTTCCAACAGGCCTTGGAGCGGATGATGGAGAATCCCGATCTGGTAACCCTGCTCCGTCCGCTGATGGCCTACAATTTGAGTACAGGTCACCAGACGCGCTGGATAGATTCAACCCACTACTACACCACGCAGGTGCTCTACCGCCTCGGTTTCCAGTGGCCTCCGACTGCAGCCGACTACGTCCATCGCTTCGTTGATACCATTATGGGGTTTGACTATTTTTCAATATGAAATAGCAAAGCGGCAAAGCCGAGCGGAACAAATGCGAAACTTAAATGAATTGACAAAGCTATCCTTATTGACATGAATTACTCCAACAAGGAATATAAGAAGCTGGGCGACAGAATCAGAAGCAATCCCAAGGACATTTCCGACGAGGACTATCTGATGCTACAGGAGCTGAGGCTCACCTATAAGGACCCGCTGGCTGTTATCTTCACATCAATAGAGAAAATGGCCTATAAGGTGGATGCCAACTGCATCTGCACCTATCGTGTAAAGCGTATAGAGTCCATCATCAGCAAGCTCATCCGTTTTCCTGAGATGCAGGTGAACAGGGCAGAGGATATTGCCGGTTGCAGGTGTATCATGACGTCAACAGACCAGGTCTATCAGCTCTACAACAAAATACTGAAGAACCAGGACCGGCTGCCCTATGAAGTAAAGGGCGTGATTCACGACTACATTGAGCAGCCGAAGGAGAGCGGCTACAAGTCGGTTCACCTGAACGTCACGCTCAGAGACGACAACCGACGTGTGGAGATTCAGCTGCGTGCGCTGGAACACCACAACTGGGCCACGCTGGTGGAGATTACCGACCTGCTTTACGCCAGCAAACTGAAGGAGTACGGCAACAAGGTCAGTCCTGACCTGTTTGACTTCCATTTCCTCATGTCAAAGGACCTTCAGGAGTTGTCGAAGGACGACATGTATCGCATTGCCGACATCATGATCAGTCGCAGCTACATCATGAAACTGGGTGAGGTGTTTGCAAGAAACTATCTGGACGTCAGGGAGAAATGGAACAAGCTGAAGCTGCAGAACAATCATTTCTTCCTCATTGCGACTGACAGCGAAGGAATGCCCGACTTTGCAGGTTTCCTGGATTTCGAGGAAGCGGAAAAGGCTTATTTTGACCGTTTTACCAACAATAGAGATAACGAGAATATAGTGCTGACGCACCTGCGGAAAACGGATTTCACGAAGATCAGCATAGCCTACTCCAACTATTTCCTGACGTTTAACAATACGATTATCAAGATACTGAAATGCCTGTCGGAAGCTGTTGTGGGTTCCTACAAGCAGAATAAAATCAAACAGTTTGACCGTTACTATCAGTGTTTCCTTGATATTCTTGACTTCTGGGCCGACAAGCAGCTCATGGAAATGGCCTCGTTCCAGAACGACAAGTATGCCAAGAACTATCTGAAAGTCAGGACGGAGTGGAGAAACAGCATCATGGACGGCATGGGTGCCCTGAACATCATCTACAAGGACATGAACGAACGGCTGACCTTCAGCTTGCTGCATCTGGTGCCCTACCGCAACAAAGTCAAGAAGCGCAGGGCATTTCTGGAGAAAATGCGCATCAAGAACAATGCGAATGAGGCTACGCAATAACGCAAAAAAAATGCCACTACTCATCAACGAGCGGTGACATTCAAGCCTATGTTTAACTAAAAATCCTATTTTCAAAAGAACTGGCTTTTCAGCCAGGGGCCCTTACCAACCAATGGTTTGGGAATATCAATAACTAATACTAACTTTCATTTAGAAAAGAAAGTTATGGGAGCCTCACGGCGACCACTGTTATCCTAACACATTTAAAACTTTCTTCTTACCAATAACTAAAAACCTAAAACTATAAATATTACTACTAACCTAAAACAATCTATTAACTTTTGACGATGCAAAGGTACAACGTTTTTCAGTTCCCTGCAACAAAATGCATCCAAAAAACGAGAAAAAATGTCTCATTCTTGACTTAAATCAAGCGATTTGTGTGCGCGAACACCATTTTGGGTGTATTTTTGCCCTTTTTCGCCTTTTTCCATCTCTCCTTACTCTTTCTCTATCAGTGCCACCGCATAGGCAGAGATACCTTCCATGCGACCGGTGAACCCTAAACGTTCGGTGGTGGTAGCCTTGATGGAGATGTTATCACGATCTGTACCTATGACTTCGGCCATCGTCTGCTGCATCTGCGGGATGTGCGGGTTCATCTTAGGCTTTTCAGCGCAGATGGTCGCGTCGATATTGACCAGGTGGTAGCCCTTGGTGGCTATCAGCTCGATGGTACGTTTCAGGATGACCTTGCTGTCCATGCCCAGCGTGTCATCACTGGTGTCAGGCCAGTGGTAGCCTATGTCGCGCATGTTAGCGGCGCCCAGTATGGCATCGCAAATAGCGTGTATCAATACGTCGGCATCACTGTGACCCAACAGTCCCAGTTCATAATCTATCTTGATGCCGCCCATCCAGAGGTCACGTCCCGGCACCAGCCGATGAACGTCGTATCCCATTCCTACTCTCATATATTCCTTATTATATATAGTTAACGACGCAAAGGTACATAATAGTCTGCAACAATCAAAGTGTTTTTGCTAAAAAAACTCAATTTATTTGGAATTTCCGAGATTTATTACGTAATTTGCGCCTCGTAAAATATGAAGCATATAATAACAAGAAGTTTATTCAAGGTGCTGTTGCTGCTGGCATGCCTATGGTCTGTAGGAAGCATGGCCAGCACGGTGAAACGGCTCGACGTCAAGGCCGTGCTGCACAAGGACGGAACAGCGACCATCGAGGAACGCTGGCTCATCAGCCTCGACCACTCCGATGCAAAGACAGAGTGGTACGTGGCTCATCGGCTGATGGACGGAATGTCTATAGAGAACCTGTCGGTAGAGGGCTTTGTGCCTGGCCATGAGGGACTGACGCCGTTTGAGACTCTCAGCGAGTGGGACATTGATGCCAGTCGCGAGGAGAAGGCAGGCAAATGCGGACTGGCGAAAAAAGGGCAGGAGGTGTGCTGGGGCTTCGGCGACTGGGGGGAACACGAGTATGTAGTGCGCTATGACATCAGGCATCTGGTAAAGTCGTACGACACATGCGACGGCTTTAACCACTGCTTCGTCGATATGAACTGTACGGTGGAACTGGCTACGGTGACCATTACTGCTGCCGACAACATCGCACTCTCAGAGGAGAACACCCGCCGCTGGGGCTTCGGTTACGAGGGTAGCATCGTGTTTGAGGGCAATGACGTCGTGGCCACACCCGAAGAAACGATAGGCAACGGCAGACGCATCATCATTATGCTGGAGATGGACAAGGGCATGTTCAGCCCTGACACGAAGGCCGACGAGTCGTGGGCCGACAGGAAACAACGGGCGTTGGATGGCAGCGACTACGAGGATGCTGGTGACGACGATTGGACATTCTGGGACTGGGTTTGGACCATCGGACTGTTCATCGGCTGTATCATCCTGTATGTCTGCTCCGACCTCATTGCCAGTTTAGCCTTAGCCTTGCTTTGGCTCGCACTATGCGTGCTGTGGTGGATAGTGTCACTCTCACCGCTGCGCACCTGGCGGCGCCGCAAGAAACTCGGTATTGCCGAGGGACGCTACTTCCGAGACATCAAGGGCGAATGGACACTGACGAAGAACAAGATGGTGATGGACGACTTGGCGTATATCACCGGTATGAGCAATGAGCGCATCATCGGTGCCCTGCTGCTCAAGCTGATGGCCAAGGGCGACGTGACAATCGTCAGGGATAAATATGAGGGCAAGGTAACGGAAATGCTGAAGATAGTAAATCCCGTCACAGAGATAGGCGACGTGGCGAAAGGCGATGACCAGCTGTGCCGTCATGCCCTGAAGCTGCTGACGCTCGCCTCTGGCAAGGATCTGATACTACAACCCGACGAGTTCCAGAAGTGGTGTAAGGTGAAAAGTCACGCCCCCACTCTCAAGAGTTTCCTGAAACTGCTGGAGACGAAGTGCGACAAGCAGTACATCGAGCGAAACGCTGCCGACCTCTATGGCCTGAAGGCTTTCCTCAAGGACTTCTCGCTACTGGGTGAACGCAGCATGATGGAGGTCAAGCTTTGGGACGAGTACATGGTATATGCAGAGTTCTTCGGTCTGGCCGACGAGGTGAGAGCCGAGATGAAGAAGATATGTCCGGAGTACCTGGAGGTATCGAAGCTGGGACAAAGCCTTGAGGTGGCACAGGAAACCCACATCGTTGGTCTGTTCAGCGGTTCTATCTATACCTCTGCGTCAAACGCCGTAGAGCGTGCTGCCCAGCGCTCGTCGTCGCACACCTCTTCTGGTTTCTCCAGCTTCTCGTCGAGTAGTGGCGGCGGCGGTTACTCAGGCGGCGGCGGTGGCGGTGGCCGATGAAAACATGTAAAAATGACATACTCAGATCTTTGGCGGCGACTGACGCCGTTATACGATGAAGGCGAGGCCAAGGCCATGGTGCGACTGCTGTTGGAGCGGTGCTTCGGGCTGACGCTGGCCGATATCTACGGTGGCGGCTTGGAAGCTTCAGGTATTAACACGGAGCGGTTGGAGCAGCTGATGCGCCGTCTGGAGCAGTCGGAGCCTGTGCAGTATGCCATTGGCGAGGAACTGTTCTGTGGCCGTTGGTTCCGTGTGACGCCCGCTGTGCTCATTCCCCGTCCTGAGACGCAGGAGCTGTGTGAGTGGTGCCTAGGCTCCCTCTCCCCTTGGAGAGGGCGGGGGGAGAGACCCCACATTCTGGACATTGGCACGGGTTCCGGCTGCATCGCCATTACGCTGGCCGCGGAGGTGGCAGAGGCACGTGTCACAGCCTGGGACATTTCCGAGGAGGCACTAACCATAGCTCGTGAGAATGCGCAACACCTTGGGGCTCAAGTGACCTTCGAGCAGGTGGATATCTTGGCTCATGCTCAAAGTTCTTTGCAGAGCAAAGCGGCAGAGCCGAGCGTAAAGTTCAAAGCTCAAAGCCCACGCTATGATATCATCATCAGCAATCCGCCGTACATCGCTAAGATGGAGGCAGAACAGATGACGGGCAACGTACTCGACTGGGAGCCGCATGGTGCCCTCTTCGTGCCTGACGACGACCCGTTGCTGTTCTATAGGGCCATAGCCCGCCTTGCCCTGAGTGCCCTGAAACCCCAGGGACTGCTCTTCTTGGAAATCAATCCGTTGTACCACGATGAGCTGATGGCGATGCTTCGCGACATGGGGTTTGCCGACGTGGAGACGAGAAATGACCAGTTTAACAAACAAAGAATGATCAAAGCTGTTAGACAATGAAGACAATCAGTGAGAAGGACGCGCTACTCCGCCT
>JAILHP010000012.1 GCA_024695705.1 Prevotella sp.
TCGGTGTTTACGCGGCGTATGTTGGTAACGCTCTCGGAAAGGGACTGCTGCATCTTGATGAAGCTGTTTTGCAGGCGTCCCACGCTGTCGTGCCTCAGGCTCTGGGGCATTGGCTCGTCAAAGTGTCCCTCAGCTATACGCTGTGCCTGACTGTCAAGCTGCTTCAGCGGCAGCATGGCACGGCGGACGGTCTGGTAGCAGGCAAAGAGCAGCAGCAGCAAACCTATGATGATGATGACCCACACGGTGATGAGCAGACTGTTGTAGCGGGCAAATACGTCGCTCTTGGGACAGACGATGGCGATGCTCCAGCCCGTGCGTTCCACTGGACGGTAGAAGATGAACGAGGGGTTGCCATCGACGGTGGTCTCAATCATTCCACTACGGCCGGCAATCATGGCGTTGCCCAAGTTGTTGATTTCGGCTTGTGCCTCGGGGGCGGCATCGCTGAAGATGTTTTCGCGGAAAAGCTTTGCCGTGTCAGGATGCACAAGATAGGTACCGTCACGTCCCAGCATGATAGCAGAGGAGTTGGGATAGGACTGTACGGTGGTCATCATTCTTGAGAGCCACTTCAGCGTGAGGCTGGCGGTGATGGAGCCGATATAATTTCCTTCGGCATCGCGCATGGGGCAGCAGTAGGAGGTCATGATGTCGGGCGAGGAGAGGGTTCCTTCGTTGTAGTCGTCGAAGGCATCAACCCATACGGACTTTCCGAGTGTACGCGGCGTCTTGTACCAGATGGCTTCGAAGTATTCATAGGGTCCTTCGCGCACGGTGGTGATGCTGTCGCCCTGACGCAATGAGTAGGCAGAGAAATAACGGCCCATTTCGGGGAAGAAGTCGGGCTCCATGGAGATGGCAAATCCCGTAAGGAACGAGTAGTTGCTCACGGTACGGTGGGTGAATGCGAGCAGTGAGTCGGGAGTCAGGTGGCGTGGCGTGGTGAGTGCCATGAAATTGGTCACCAGCTCCGTCTCGTCCATGATGCCGTTGATGCGCTCGGCGGTGTTGTCGAGCAGCTGCGTGGCATGTTCGATGGCAGCGTGCTGTATGTATTGCTTGCAGCGATAGAAGAGGTAGTCGAAGAATAGCGAGAAGGCCACGGCGATGATCAGTGTGATGAGCAGGCCGAGACGCAGCGAGAGGTGCTGCCGAATGTAGCGGAAGAGACGTTTCATAAGGCAGTATTGTTTAGAAGTTGGTCAAGAAGACGAGTGATGGTCTCGGTATCCTGCATAATGAGCATTTGGCGGTGAACCATCTCCGCCTTGGTCATTGTGCCTGTGTCACGACAGATGGCATCGGTCTGCTGGCAGAGGTCGGCGACGGGAGCAGCCATCTGGTCCGTCATGTCGCGCACGAAGTTGGACTTCATCGACTCATAGGCCTGCACCTCCGCATAGGCAGCCTTCAGCTCGGTGTTCTGCTGGCTCAGCACGGATTGTTTCTGCTGCATCTCGGCGAGATAGGCCTTCAAAGCCTGCTGCATCTTGGCCAGACTGTTTTGCAGGCGCCCTGTCTCGTCGTCGTGGAGGCTGTCGGTTATCGGTGTGTCCAGATTGCCTTGGGCAATGCCTTGTGCCGAGTCGGCGAGCCGGTGCAGCGGACGCAGGTGACGCCCCACGATGACATAGAGTATAACGAGCAGAATCAAGACGCCAGCCACGCCCCTGATTGCCAGGAACCACTGCATACGGGAATACCTGCCGTAGATGTCATCGGCCGGACAGGTAACCATGAGGCTATAGGCTCCTTCGCGTATGGGTTGGTAGAAGATGTAGCTGTCTTCGCCATTGTAATCAGCCTCGCGGTAGCCGCCTTCCCCAGTCAGGAATTGGCCTGGGGACGTCATTGGCTCATTCTTCTCAACAACCGTCAGCGATGCGTTGGGAAGTGACTTGCGGAGTTGGGTAAGGTAGCCGTTCTCCTTGATGAGCCGCTCAATACGGGCGCGGTCTATCGTCAGAGGCTGGTTCGTTAACCGCGCTCTCATCTCAGCCTGCCGCAGCGTGTTGTCTATCCGCAGGGCCGTGTTCTCCAACGTCTGTAGCGTGGTTTCAACCGACTCGTCACGTATGACATCCTGGGAAAAGAGCGCCAAAAGCCCAATGACTACCACACTGATAAGCATCACAAAGCCTGCCACCCAGAGCGTCAGCTGGTTGGTGAACGAACGGCGTATGTGATGGAGTATCATGGGTGATGGGTGTTGGGTGATAGGTGTTAGTAACCGTAGGCTTTGTAGCTGTGGGCTGCGAGTGTAACATCGAACACCGTCTGGCCTTCACGGTAGGGAGCATAGCGGTGGTTGTTGACGACCACGTCGGCAGGCTTCAGCTGCTCGCCCGTCAGAAGGTTCCGCAGGCTGCTGACCTTCGCATTGACGACGATGCGCAGGGTGACGGGATTGTCGTTGAAGTTCTCGACCACGAGCGTACGGTTGTCGTAAGGGAACAACGCCACTTTCGAAGGTCCCTCGATGTAGGCTCCCACATCCTTGCTCATGGTACGGCGGATGACGTTGAGTGCTCCGGCGGGGAAGTAATACAGGTCGCCGTAATCATCTGGGATGGTGAGCACATAGAGCGTGCCCTTGGAATAGGTGTCGCGCAGCAGAATGGGATAGCCCGACACACCGCCGGTGAGCGGACGACCGGCGCTGACCACTTCCCAGGCGTCGTTGGTGAAGTACTTGACCTGCGGAATGATGAACTGACGGGGTGACTTGCCGTACCAGCCAAAGTCATCGACAAAGGCCTTGAGGTCGCCGCAGTAGAGTTCGCAGATGTCGGCCAGCGGTTCGCGAATGGCTTTCAGGAGACCGGTGGTGATGATGACGTCGCCACCATGACGGAGCTGCTTCTTGATTTTCTCCACGAGCTGCGGGTCCTTGGCAGCCTGCTCGGTGAGGAGAATCTGCTTCTGTCCGTCCTGCCACTGCGGATGCATGTCCATGGGCAGGCCTATCATGCCGAGATAGTTCTGCAGGAAGTCCTCGCCCGACGAGTGGTAAGGCTTATACGACACCAGTCCGATGGGGTTGCCCAGTTGTCCTACCAGCTGGTCGGTCTGGTGCAGCGTCTCGTTGGCGAAGCGGGCCATCGTCGTCGGTGTGATGGTCTGGCCGTTCTTGGTATAGGGTGCCACCATGTCGTCGTACCGGAAGCTGTTGCCTCCTGCCGACTGCCAGCGAGCACGCATGCCCGGGGTTATCTTCACGTCGTGGAGCTGCATGTAGTTCCAGAGAATAATCTCCGGTGTCTTCGACAGCATGGTGAGGTGCAGCTGCTCGGCATAGCGGTCCATGCTCATGTGAATGCCGCCGGCATCCACCCATCCGCCGCCGTTCTTGCCTGGAGCGATGTTGTCGAAGTAACGCACCACGTTATAGCTCAGGTAGTTCTGCAGGTGCTGCGCAGAGCCTGGGTCACGGGTCTCGGTGCCTGTCCAGATGCCGTCGAAGTAGGTGGGTTCCTCTTCGAGATTAAAGCCCAGGCCGTGGAAATGGTCGTACCAGTTGGGGTACTTCACGATGACCTTTACTTTCGGATTGACCTTCTTTGCGGGATTCACCACGAGCTCACGGCCTGCGTCAGCCATGAGCCGGAGCCGGTATTCGGTCCAGCTGCGGTTGCCCTTGGCAGCTATCTCGTCGTCGTTCTTCAGGTCGATAAAGAAGAAGTCGTCAAGAATGAAGTCGTCGAAGAGCTTGGCGGTGAATTCCGCTACCTGCCTGACCTGCTGCCGCTCGTTCTCACGGGCGTAGCTGTAAGTCTCGAAGTCTGTAGGTTCGGAACGGGTATAGGTGATGCCGCCGCCTACCTCCAGTCCTTTCGAAAGGAAGAATTTCTTTACTTTCTTGATGGTCTTCTCGGGTACGGTGAACGCGTCGCGGTGGGTCTCGATATAGATTTTGTCGAGATCAACCTGCATGCTTACGGTATCCCAGGTGGCTTTGAGGAATGCCTCATCCTCCATCCGTGCCACGTCCTGTGCTCGGATATAGGTGGAGACCTTGAAGTTCTTGTACTTCTGTGCACAGACGTCTGTCGAAGCCAACAGACAACAGCTGACAGCAAACAGCCAATAAACAATAGACTTTTTCATTTCTATACCTTATTATGTATTCATTCAATTTTCTTTTGCTCCTATTTGCTTGCTGCCAAAACGAGGAACATGTAATGAGAGGAGCCACCGCCCAACACGTACTCGGTCTGCTGCCAAAGGAAGGGGAAGGTGAGCAGTTCAGGGAAGTCGGGGCGGATGAGTGCCGTGCCTGACACCACGCCGCCGGGAATGTACGACCAGTCGGCACGGTTCAGACCATAGGCCACAGTAGCCGACTTGGCACCTACGCCAGAGGCGAACGAAGCGTTGTTGCTGCCGGGATGACAGCCGAGCACGAAGTTCAGGGCGTTATAGACCGTCTCTTTCGGGAAGATGTCGGGATAAGCATCGTTCAGGAAATAATACTCGAAGCCGAAACGCTGGATGTCCCAGCCGGCACCC
The DNA here is from genome assembly GCA_024695705.1 of Prevotella sp. Taxonomy (GTDB): domain Bacteria; phylum Bacteroidota; class Bacteroidia; order Bacteroidales; family Bacteroidaceae; genus Prevotella. Next base: position 4,513 of record JAILHP010000012.1, read on the forward strand.
CAGATGCTCGGACGATAGGGAAC
>JAILHP010000020.1 GCA_024695705.1 Prevotella sp.
GAACAAATACGACATCTTCAACTGGCGGGGAAAACGCCGTGAACAGGAGCTCAAGCCTGAAAAACGCCGTGATGCACCTGTCCAGACGCTCAAGAATCCTGCCGTGGCCGCAGTTCAGCCTGCCGACGCTGAACCCCAGCCTACCGATGCAGAACCCCAGCCAGTCAGCGAAGACCCGCAACCAACTGATGCAGAACCCCAGCCGATAACCGATGAGTGACATCATTCAGCTTCTCCCCGACTCGGTGGCCAACCAGATAGCAGCTGGCGAGGTCATCCAGCGTCCGGCTTCCGTCATCAAGGAGCTGGTCGAGAATGCCATTGATGCCGGAGCCACCATAGTCAACGTGTTGGTGGTGGATGCCGGACGCACGTCTGTTCAGGTCATCGATAACGGGCAGGGCATGTCAGAGACCGATGCTCGTTTGGCTTTCGAACGACATGCCACGTCAAAGATCCGTCAGGCTTCCGACCTTTTTGACTTGCACACCATGGGTTTCCGTGGAGAGGCTTTGGCATCGATAGCTGCCGTGGCTCAGGTGGAACTGCGTACCCGTACGGCAGATAATGAGGTGGGCACGCTGCTTTCCATTGCGGGTTCCCGTGTAGTTGGGCAGGAGCCCGTCTCTTGTCCGGTAGGCAGCAATTTCAAGGTGGAGAATTTGTTTTATAACGTGCCGGCTCGCCGAAAGTTCCTGAAAACCAATGCTACGGAACTGAATAACATCCTGACGGCCTTTGAGCGCATCGTGCTGGTGTATCCGCAGGTAAACTTTACGCTTCACAGCAATGGCTCAGAACTGCTGAACCTCAAGGAGGGCAGTCTGCGCCAGCGTATTGCCGACGTCTTCGGACGGCGCTTCCATCAGGAACTGCTGCCGCTGGATGTCGATACGGCTATGTGTCGCATCACGGGTTTCGTGGGCAAACCGGAAACGGCCCGTAAGAAAGGGGCGCACCAATACCTCTTCGTCAATGGCCGTTACATGAAGCATGCCTATTTCCACAAGGCAGTGCAGAATGCTTACGAGCATATCATTCCCGCAGGAATGCAGGTGCCTTATTTCATTTACTTTGAAGTGAACCCTGCCGACATCGACGTCAACATCCATCCGACCAAGACGGAGATCAAGTTTGAGAACGAACAGGCCATCTGGCAAATCCTGACGGCTACTGTCAAGGATGCCATCGGCAAATTCTGTGAGGTGCCGTCCATTGACTTCGACACACAGGGCCGTCCAGACATTCCGGCTTACGACCCGTCGCGCCATGTGGCACCGCCAACTCCGAAGTATAATCCGGCCTATAACCCGTTCCGAGAACATCGTGAGCGGCATCAGTCGTCAGTCCCTGACGATTGGCAGCAGCTCTACGAGGGTCTGCGCCCACAGGCAGAGGAGCAGACGCTCTTCGGGCCTTCAACAGTTCCCTCTTCTTGGGAAAGGGTGGGAGATGAAGCTCCTCTCATTGAAGACAAGTCGCCCCTGCATTATCAGTATAAGGCAACGTACATCATGACAGCCGTCAAGTCAGGCCTGATGGTGATTGACCAGTACCGCGCTGACGTGCGTATCTTGTATGAACGGTATAGTGAGCAGCTGCGCACGCATACAGGGAAGTCGCAGCAGCTGCTGTTCCCTGAGGTGGTACGTTTCGCGCCGTCTGACGGTGTCGTTCTCGAAAAACTCTTACCTGAGTTGGAGGCCATTGGCTTCAGCCTGTCTGACCTTGGACAGTACTCGTATGCTGTCAATGGCATACCGGCAGGTATTGAAGGTCTTGACTTTGTCGGCCTCCTGCAGGAGATAGTCAGCGATGCGGCTGAAAGAACCGACCGTCTTTCCGACGAAATCAGCCATGTTGTGGCATTGGGTATGGCCCGTTCGGCCGCTATTCCTCATGGCCAGGTGCTTTCCAACGACGAGATGGAGTCGGTCATCAACCGCTTGTTTGCCTGCTCGAATGTGAATTACACGCCCGACGGGAAGCCCATCCTCTGCATTCTGCCGCAGCGGGATATTGAACAGCTATTAAGTTAAACCATTATAGATTGATTGCGTATGAAGAAGTTATTTTTGTTTTGCATCGTGGCCGGCCTGTCGCTGACAGCTACCGCACAGGATGAGACGCCCATGGAACGCCACAGCGTTTCCACCAATTCCTTCTGGGGAAACTGGTTCCTTCAGGCCAATCTGGCCGGTAGTGCATTCTACAGCAACACGGAGGCTGGTCTTGGCTATGCCAAAAGCCCGCTGAAAGGATTCCGCAATAACCTCGGTCTCTCGGTAGCACTGGGTAAGTGGTTTACGCCTGGCATCGGACTGCGTACGAAGCTTACCGGTATTTGGGGACGTTCGGTCATTTCTACCGATAAGGACAAGAACGCCAATAAGTACTGGACACTCCACGAGCACGTGTTGCTTAACCTGAGCAACATGTTCTATGGCTACAGCGACACCCGCGTGTGGAACTTCATTCCCTATGCAGGTGCAGGCATCGGACGCAACATGTCGTACAACACTTATTGCATAGGACTGACGGCTGGTCTGCTCAATCAGTTCCGCCTGAGCCGTAATGTGGCCCTGAACCTCGATGTTTCGTACGGTGTATATGAACCCGACTTCGACGGCTTTGTCAAGCAGGGACCCAAGGTGAAGCGTTCTTCGCTGACCACGAAGGACCATGCGTTTAACGTGGAGTTTGGTATTACCTATAACATCGGAAAGGCAACGTGGAAGAAAACGCCTGACCTGGATGCCATTCATGCGCTGTACCAGTCGGAAATTGATGCCATCAATGCTCAGTTGGCGGATGTCATGGGTGAGAACGAACAACTGCGCGAAGAGGTGAAACGTACCTACGAGCCGCTCGACGGTCCTGGCATGGTGAAGGTCGTTCCGCCGGAGCCCGTACGCGTTTCCTTCTTCTTTGAGCGTGGCAAGTCAGACCTGACGGATGTCCGTCAGACGGTGAACTTGGAAGCTCTCATCAACCAGGCCAGGGTGATGGATGCCAACCTCGTCGTGGAGGGCTATGCCGACAGCGATACGGGCGACGCTACCCTGAATCAGGAGTTGAGCCAGCGCCGTGCAGAGTCTGTGGCTGCAGAACTGGTGCGCCTGGGTGTGCCACGTGAGAAGCTGACGGTTGTCGGCAAGGGTGGGGTTAACACCCTTACGCCTCCTGAATACAACCGCCGCGTCATCGTTTATGCGGAGTAAATGCCCTCATTGGAGCGTTTACAGATGAAAAAACGAAAAAAGTTGTAAAAAAATTTGGCAGTGTCGCAGAAAAGCTGTACCTTTGCACCCGCTTACAATAAGTAAGGGCGCTTAGCTCAGCTGGTTTAGAGCATCTGCCTTACAAGCAGAGGGTCGGCGGTTCGAATCCGTCAGCGCCCACACAACAAGAGTCCGCAGGTCTTTGCCTGCGGATTCTTGGTTGAAAGAGGGATTTTAGCGACCGCCGTTAGATTAAACGCCGCCCGCCGTTCAATTCAACGCCGGTCGCCGTTTAATCTAACGGCGGGCGCTACGCTTTGAGGAGCTCGCCAGTTGGTACACGAAAGGCCGCCAGTTGGTACGCAGGAGAGCGCCACTTGGTACGTGTGAGAGCAGGGCTCTTTCAAAAAAAGTGCCAATTTCTTTGGTTTTTACCCGATTATTCCCTACCTTTGTGCCATCAATACAAACCAACACTCACAGAAAACAATGATTTGGAATGAGACAATGGAATGCATGGACCGCGAGCAACTTCGTGAGATCCAGAGCAAACGGTTGGTGAAAATGGTAGAGTACGTCTATCATAACACTCCCTTTTACCGTAAGAAATTTCAGGAGATGGGCTTGGAGCCTGGCGATGTGAAAAGTATTGACGACATCGTGAAACTGCCCTTTACCAACAAGTTAGACCTGCGCGACAACTATCCCTTTGGACTGGCTGCTGTGCCGATGAGCCAGATTGTACGTATTCACGCTTCAAGCGGAACAACGGGTAAGCCGGTCGTCGTGCTTTATACCCGAAAGGACTTGGCCATGTGGTCAGAATCCATTTCGCGTGCCTTTACTGCCTATGGTGCTGGCAAGGAAGACATTTTCCAGGTGGCATACGGCTACGGACTCTTTACCGGAGGTCTGGGCGCTCACGACGGAGCAACGAACATCGGCGCCAGCGTCATCCCTATTTCTTCTGGCAATACGCAGAAACAGATTACGCTCATGCACGACTTCGGCACCACCATCCTCTGCTGCACGCCCAGCTACGGACTGTTCCTCGGCGAGGCATTGCAGGAAAGCGAGTGGGCGCGTGAAGACTTCAAACTGCGCGTTGGTGCCTTTGGTGCCGAGCCGTGGACGGAGGAAATGCGCCAGAAGCTGGAAAGTTCGCTGGGCATCAAGGCCTACGACATCTACGGTCTCTCCGAAATAGCAGGTCCTGGCGTGGGCTTTGAGTGTGAGCACCAGAACGGCACCCATCTGAACGAGGACTATTTCTATCCAGAGATACTCAATCCGGAAACGGGTGAGCCCCTTGCGGAGGGACAGTTTGGTGAACTCACGTTTACCCACCTGACCAAGGAAGGCATGCCCCTGCTGCGCTACCGCACCCACGACCTGACGGCCCTGCACTACGAGAAGTGTGCCTGTGGACGTACGCTGGTGCGCATGGACCGCATCCTTGGCCGTTGCGACGATATGCTTATCATCCGCGGTGTCAACGTATTTCCGTCACAGATTGAGGCTGTCATCCTGTCCTTGCCAGAGTATGAGCCGCACTTCCAGCTCACCGTCGATCGCGTCAACAACACCGATACCAGCGAACTGAAGGTTGAGGTGAAGGACGAATACTTCACGGATGACATGGCTACCATGGTGGGCCTGCAGAAGAAGTTGGAATGCGAGCTGCGCAGCGTCATCGGCCTGGGCTTCAAGGTACGCCTCGTCGAGCCGAAGGGCATTGAGCGCAGCACGGGTAAAGCCAAGCGTGTCATTGACAACCGCCGTTTCAAGTAACCCAAAGGTCCTATAAACCCTGGACCCCATAATATTGAGCTCTCTATTTCTCAAACAATAAAAAACAAAAACCAAAAGCAACAATGAAAGCAAAACAACTGTCTGTGTTCCTTGAGAACAAGTCGGGACGCCTGACCGAGGTGACCGAAGTCCTGGGGGCAGCCGGCATCAACCTCTCAGCAATGAGCATTGCCGACAACTCCGACTTTGGCATCCTGCGCTGCATCGTGAGCGAACCCGATAAAGCCTATCAGGTGTTGAAGGAGGCACACTTTGCTGTGAAAATCACAGATGTCATCGGCTTCACTTGTCCGAACACCAGCGGATCACTGGCGAAAGTGCTCAAGCACCTCTCTGAGAAAGGCGTGTTCATTGAGTATATGTACTCCTTCGCCAACGGCGATGTGGCACATGTCATCATCAGGCCTACCGATCTGGAAAACTGTGACCGTCTGCTCGCTGAGATAGAGGTCGATTTGCTTGCTGCCAGCGACCTTTACAAGCTTTAAGACTACATTCAACCCCGACCTGAAAGCTGCGATACCGTCGCAGCTTGTGCCGTATGTCATGAAGTCATCGTGACATCTAAAAAAACTCTCCCCAAAATTTGGAGGTTTCAGGGATTTATAGTACCTTTGCATGCGCTTAAGAAAAGAAGAAAAGAAACAATAAGATAATAAGGAACCGCAAGACAATACCCTTAACGACGATTGTTATTAATTAGGATAAGAAGAAGACATGGAATTAGATGTGCTGACAGCCATTTCGCCTATTGATGGCCGATACCGTAACAAAACCGAACAGTTGGCAGGATATTTTTCTGAGTATGCCCTCGTGCGCTACCGTGTACGGGTCGAAATCGAATATTTCATTGCCCTTTGCGAACTGCCGTTGCCTCAGTTGGAAGGCATCGACAGACAGCTGTTTGAACCCTTACGCGACATCTACCGGAACTTTACCGAAAAGGATGCTGCCCGTGTCAAGGAAATCGAGCAAGTCACCAATCACGATGTCAAGGCCGTTGAGTATTTCATCAAGGAACGCTTAGCCTCTGTGGTTGACGGTTTCCCCGTTAACGCCAAAGAGTTCATCCACTTCGGCCTCACTTCCCAAGATATCAATAACACCAGCGTCCCCCTTTCCATCAAGGAGGCTCTGGAGCAGGTCTATTACCCCATGGTGGAAGAGCTGATAGAACAGCTGAACGACTATGCCGAACAGTGGAAGAACGTGCCCATGCTGGCTAAGACACATGGCCAGCCCGCTTCGCCCACACGTCTTGGCAAGGAGATCATGGTTTATGTCTATCGCCTTGAAGAGCAGTTGCGTGCCCTCAAGGACACGCCCGTCACGGCGAAGTTCGGTGGTGCTACGGGCAACTTCAATGCCCACCATGTGGCCTACCCGCAGTACGACTGGCGTGAGTTCGGCAATACGTTTGTCGGCGAAAAGCTGGGTCTGGAGCGTGAGCAGTGGACTACGCAGATCAGTAACTACGACTGGCTTGGTGCCATCTTCGATGCCATGCGTCGTATCAATACCATTGTCATTGATTTGGATCGTGACTTTTGGATGTACATCTCCATGGAGTACTTCAAGCAGAAGATCAAGGCCGGAGAGGTGGGCTCCAGCGCGATGCCCCACAAGGTGAACCCCATCGACTTCGAAAACTCAGAGGGTAATCTGGGCATGGCAAACGCCATTCTGCAGTTCCTGGCACAGAAATTGCCTGTAAGCAGATTACAGCGCGACCTGACAGACTCTACGGTACTGCGTAATGTGGGTGTTCCCATGGGACATGCCCTCATCGCCTTCCAGAGCACGCTCAAGGGGCTGCGCAAGCTGATTCTCAATGAAGACAAGCTGCATGCCGACCTGGAGAACACCTGGGCCGTAGTGGCTGAAGCCATTCAGACCATTCTGCGTCGTGAGGCATACCCCAATCCCTACGAGGCACTCAAGGCTCTCACCCGTACCAATGAGCGGATGACGGAAGAAACCATCCACGCCTTTATTGAGGGACTTGATGTCAGCGAGGAGGTCAGACAGGAGCTGCTGGCCATCACCCCGTGGAACTACACCGGCCAGTAACCCTAGGCCTTATAAGCCCCCATTATAAAATAGGAACGCGCGTACCTTATTAATAATAATATAAACAACAACTGCGAACAATTAACAATTAACAACTAACTCAGCCGTGAGGCTAAAAAAGAAAAAGGAGAAAAGAACTATGGATTATGAAAATGAAGTAAAGCCTGACGAATTGTCAACGGAAAAGAAGACCTCTGAAAGCCATGAAGGTTATCAACCGTCAAACCAGGGTGGATATCAGAATTTCCGTCCAGTAGGACGCACACCGCGTCCCCGTATTCAGAAGCCGCGTCCTTATACACAGGAACGCGGAAGTTACAACCGACATCAAGACGACGAGGGCGGCTTCCGCCCGGAGGGTTTCGGCGCTGCATTGCAGAGCTCGGCTCCCCAGCGCCCCTATCGTCCCCGTTATAATAATAATGAGGCCAATAGTGAGGAAGGCGGCTACCAGCCTCGTGGTGGCTACCAGCCTCGCAATAACGATTATCAGCCTCGTGGTGGCTACCAGCCTCGTGGCAGTTATCAGCCTCGTGTCGGCTACCAGTCGCAGGGAGGTTATCAGCCGCAGGGTGGTTACAAACCCCGTTATAATCAGAATAACCAGGGCGGTTATCAGCCTCGTGGCGGTTATCAGCCCCGTTATAATAATGAGGAAGGCGGCTACCAGCCTCGTGGTGGCTATCAGCCCCGTGGTGGCTACCAGCCTCGCGGCGGTTACCAGCCGCAGCCTCGTGGTGGTTTTACCAAGCGTCCCGGAGGTTATCGTCCCCGTACGGCCGACTATGATCCCAATGCTAAGTATAGCATGAAGAAGCGCATTGAGTATAAGGAGGAGAACTTCGATCCCAATGAGCCCATTCGTCTGAACAAGTTCCTGGCCAATGCCGGCGTTTGCAGCCGTCGTGAGGCAGATGAGTTCATCCAGGCTGGTGTGGTGACGGTCAACGGTGAGGTGGTCACTGAACTCGGCACCAAGGTGCTGCGCTCTGATGAAATCAAGTTCCACGATCAGCCCGTCACGCTGGAGAAGAAAGTGTATGTCCTTCTTAACAAACCCAAGGACTATGTGACCACCAGCGATGATCCCCAGCAGCGCAAGACCGTGATGGACCTCGTGAAGAACGCCTGCCCGGAGCGCATCTACCCTGTGGGCCGTCTCGACCGCAACACAACGGGAGTGCTCCTGCTGACCAACGATGGTGACCTGGCTTCCAAGCTGACCCATCCGAAGTTCCTCAAGAAGAAGATCTACCACGTGTTCCTCGACAAGAACGTGACTGCCCACGACATGCAGCAGATTGTGGAAGGCATCCAGCTTGAGGACGGAGAAATCAAGGCCGACGACGTTCAGTATGCTGACGCTGTTGACAAGAAGCAGGTGGGTATTGAGATCCATTCCGGTAAGAATCGCATCGTACGCCGTATCTTTGAGAGCCTCGGCTATAAGGTCGTCAAGCTCGACCGCGTGCAGTTTGCCGGACTCACCAAGAAGAACCTGCGTCGCGGTGACTGGCGTTACCTGACTGAGGAAGAGGTGGACCGTCTCCGCATGGGCTCGTATGAATAAAGAACAAGGTGCTGAAAAAACAGTGTGCTGCGGTTCCCCCGCAGCAATAAATAAATAAACAATGAAACGAACAACAATCATAGACGTGCTGAAAAGCACTGAATACGGCAAGGACGTTTGCGTGAAAGGCTGGGTGCGCACGCACCGCAGCTCCAAGGCCGTTGACTTCATCGCCCTCAACGATGGCTCAACAATCAAGAACGTCCAGATTGTCGTTGATCCTTCCTGTCCTGTAAGCAGCGACTGTGTTGCCGCTCCCTCTCTCAAGGACATCACCACCGGCTCCTGCATTGCGGTAACCGGTATCCTCGTGGAGAGCCCCGCCGCTGGCCAGCCCTCTGAAGTTCAGGCCAAGGAGATTGAAATCTACGGACTCTGTGACAACACCTATCCCATGCAGAAGAAGGGACAGTCGTTCGAAGTCATGCGCAAGAACGCCCACATGCGTCTTCGCACCAACACCTTCGGCGCTGTGATGCGCATCCGCCACAACATGGCGATGGCTATCCATACTTATTTCCATGAGCATGGATTCTTCTACTTCCACACGCCGCTCATTACTGCCAGCGACTGTGAGGGAGCAGGTAACATGTTCCAAGTAACCACCAAGAACCTCTACGATCTGAAGAAGGACGAGCAGGGAAAGATCATCTATGACGATGACTTCTTCGGCGAGCAGACCTCACTCACCGTCAGCGGACAGCTTGAAGGCGAGCTGGGCGCGACCGCCCTCGGAGCCATCTACACCTTCGGCCCTACCTTCCGTGCTGAGAACAGCAACACCCCGCGTCACCTTGCGGAGTTCTGGATGATTGAGCCCGAAGTGGCCTTCCTTGACCAGGAAGGACTCATGGATCTCGAGGAGGACTTTATTAAATATTGTGTGCGTTGGGCACTCGACAACTGCAAGGATGACCTCGAGTTCCTCAACAAGATGATCGACAAGACACTCATCGAGCGACTCGAGGGTGTGCTCAAGGAGTCTTTCGTGCGCTTACCTTATACTAAAGGTATAGAGATTCTTCAGCAGGCCATCAAGGACGGTCACCAGTTTGAGTTCCCCTGCAACTGGGGCGACGACCTCGCCAGCGAGCATGAGCGCTACCTCGTGGAGCAGCACTTCAAGAAGCCCGTCATCATGACCGACTACCCTGCAGCCATCAAGGCCTTCTACATGAAGCAGAACGCTGCCGCTGATGGTGCCGCCTCTACAGCCGCCTCCACAGTGTCCGGCGGTTCTCCCGCCGGAACCCCCTCCATCGGTTACCAAGGCGCCGTTGCCCCCGGACCTACCATGCAGGGTACCGATGTCCTCTTCCCCCAGATCGGAGAAATCATCGGAGGCTCCGTCCGCGAGGAGAGCTACGACAAGCTCATGGCTGAAATCAACAAGCGCGGCATGGAAACCGACAAACTCTGGTGGTATCTGGACACCCGGCGGTGGGGTTCCTGCCCGCACGCTGGATTCGGACTCGGATTCGAAAGACTCATCCTGTTTGTTACGGGAATGCAGAACATTCGTGACGTCATTCCGTTCCCGAGAACACCGAAGTCTGCTGAGTTCTAAAAACGCTCAAAGTGCAGAAAAAATGGCAAAAATACACCGAAAAGGCAGTGGAAAAGCAATTTTTTACGTATTTTTCGAAAAAAATGTTGCGAAATCCTTGCAAGTTATCGGATTTATGCCTATATTTGCACCCAAAAACGTAACTCCGCGTAAGAGATACGTGTATCTTGACGTGAGAGAAAACGACAAAAACGTGAGAGAATAGAGAACAAATAACATTTTTTATTAATTCATTTTTTAAATTAAAATCGTATGAACAAAAGATTTTTAACTGCATTGCTTACCGGAGCATTCTTCATTGCTTCCGCAAGCATGTTTGTGTCTTGTAAGGATTACGACGACGACATCAGCAGAAACACTGCCGCCATTGAAAAGCTGCAGACAGAGCTGAATCAGTTGGAGTCGAGCCTTAAAGCTGAACTGGAGGCAACGAAGTCTTCTCTGAACACTGCTATCGAGCAGAAGGCAGACAAGGCTGACTTGACCGCCCTTGCTGCTCGCGTTTCTGCTCTTGAGGCAGAAATCCAGGCCATCAAGGACACTTACGCTAAGAAGTCTGACCTTGAGGCTTTGGCTACTACGGTTGCTACTTTGACAGGTAGAGTTGATGAGTTGACCCGTCTGTTAGGCGAGGAGACCGCTGCTCGCCAGGCTGTTGAGGCCAACTTAGAGCTGCAGAAGCAGGCCTTGGAAAGACTGGAGCAGAAGCTTAACGAGCTGGGTATAAAGGTTGACGCCAACACCCAGGCTATTGCTGAGATTCGTGCTGAACTGGAGAACTTCGCTCTGAAGTCAGACCTCGAGCAGCTCCGTGCTGACATGAACTCTTTGAACGAGGCACTGAGCAAGCGCATCGACAATATCTGGAACTGGATCAACGTGCTGAACGTATTCGTTAACAAGCACCTCACCTCTATGGTTCTCCAGCCGGAGTTCTATTGGGAAGGTCTTGAGGGTGTTGAGGTTCCCTTCGCTTCTCCTTATATCTTCAAGGAGGCTGGCGCTTACAACTTCGAGTACACCGTAACCACTGGTGGTACCGCTGGTACTTCTAAGATTAAGGTTAAGGTTGACAAGCACATGACTTGGAGCAATGGTACCAACTGTGAGGACGAGCTCGTTTGGGGTGGTACTCACCGTGAGTTCCTGTCTCTCGATGCTGACGCTGCTCCCGCTGCTGCTAAGACTAAGATTGTTAGCAATGGTAGCATTCTGAAGTATCACATCAACCCGACAACTGCTGACCTCGAAGGTCTGAAGATTAGCTTCTGGGAGAACGATGCTACTCACTTCACTCGTGGCAACAACGGTGCTATCAAGGCTACTCCGAAGGAGGAAGTCTTCTCTAAGAGCGGTTCTGAGAATAAGTTCCAGGGTGGTATCCTGACTATTCCGTTCGATGTTGATGAGGATGTTCTTTACACCATGTTCTGGAACTGGGCAGAGACCGATCCTATCAATGTTGTTACTTGGAGCTACGATCCTTACTGGTGGGACCTCTATCAGTCTCGTTATGACGATGCAACAGCTCATGGCGCTGGCTATCCCAGCTTCAATGACGATGGTGAGCTCACCAGCTACGATCCTTCAGAGGCTCCCCTGCCGTTCATCGCTGCTCAGATGGAGCTCAATGACACCACCATTACTTCTGACTATGCTGTTGTTGTTCCTGCTATCATCGACATCGTTGCTCTGGCCGACAAGGCTCCTGACACGAATCTTGATCAGAATACCTTCGTAGGTTCTACCGGTCACAATGGTCACATCCGCTCTAACCACCTCTATGAGAGCGTTGGTTACACAAGCTGCGATGATATCGACTGCGCTGGTGCTATTCCTATGCCCGCTACTCACCCCGTGCTCTACAATGATCCTAACGGTATTGACCTGAAGCCCTTCATTGAGACCCACTTCTCTTATCTGAGCTTTGCTAAGTATGGTACCAGCTTCGCTGACCAGGTGATGACTGACGCTATGCTCGAGGCTCTGGGACTGCACTATGAGTTCAAGGCTATTGACTACATTATCGGTGCTAACGTAACTGGTGAGTCTAAGCACATCCAGCAGAAGGGTGACAAGACCTCTGGTGTATTCGTTGCTCGTTCTGTAACTGCTGACGGTCAGACTATCCTTGATCAGCCCGCTACCCGTGAGGCTGTTGATCGTGAGCCGCTGGTACGTGTTGACCTCGTTGACGAGGATGGCGACATCGTTCGTTACGGTTACATCAAGCTGCGTATCGTTGACACGCTGCCGAAGGATCTCGAAGTTGAGATTGAGCTTCCTGACTACTGGATGAACTGCGGTGATGAGCACGCTATCACATGGTCACAGGTTGAGAACCTGATCCTGGCTAAGCTCGGTACCGATGGTCTGACAAAGCAGGAGTTCGAGAGACAGTACTATCTCGATGTATATGGTGACTACCAGAACATGCCTTATCTGAACCCGGCAGCTGCTGGTGTTTCTGATCCCGCTGGTCCTCTGTACACTGGTAAGTGGATGGCAAAGCGCTACAACGACAGCCACAAGGCTGCTAAGGGCTCTGCTACTGACGAGACCGACGCTGCTTCTTACAACAGCTTCACTGCTACCGACAACCACTTCGGTGAGGTTTGGTACACTCCGCATGATAACTCTACTGATGCTCACGCATGGGACGAGGCTACCAACGTTCTGATTTGGAACCTCTATCCTGGTACTGTTGAGCGCGATGGTACTGCTCAGGTAACTGATAAGGAGCAGGCTGGTAACATGACCAAGGCTAAGTATCACAAGCTGCGTGACGTTGCTGGTATCGACTACGATCATCCTGAGAGCCAGAACGCTATCTCTACAGTTGTTCGCTTCAAGCACAAGCTGAATGGTACTTCTATCTGGGTTAAGCTGATTATCCCGAAGACCAAGATTCACTACGAGTATGGTAAGGTTGAGAATAAGGACTGGTCACACTGGTGGAAGTTCAACACTCAGAACTACGGTGTTGAGTCTGACAAGGCTCCGTACTGGGATGAGTTCGATACTCACATGAATACTCCGGTTCCTGCATACGTAGGTTATCGTTGGCTGACTGTTCAGGACTTCAAGCAGGATCTGCGTGACTACTGGCACAGCCCCGAGGAGATGATTACTCTGCTTGGCAACCAGTCTAAGTTCTCGAAGTTCTACACCGCTGGTAAGCCCAACGTTGCTATTGACTTCATCTTCACCACTCCGAAGGATGGTCTGAACAGTGACGGTGTAACTGCTAATTCACAGGGACAGTGGGTTGTAACTGGTGTTTCTGGCACGAAGTGGACCCTCCAGCTCTCTGCTGACGCTAAGGTCATCAACGCTGTGAAGAAGAATGGTGCTACATACGGACCTGAGGAGGTTTGCGTAATCCGTCCTGCTGCTGATGGTAACTCTTCTGAGCTCTACTATCACGGTCTTGAGGATGTTGATCCGCAGCTCTATCCCGCCGCAACTGACCTGGTTAACAAGTCTGGTCGTTACGATGAGGTTGGTAACAAGCGCTACGGTGCTGGTACCCCGATGGGTGAGCAGGCTGACGTCGAGTATCTGAACAAGAACGTTGACGAGACCTTCACCGCTTACATCAAGATTGCTGTAACTCACGATTGCTACGATCCTCTCATTGCTAAGCAGTACTTCAATGTTCGTATCCTCCGTCCGATCAACGTCGCCGGTAAGGAGAAGAAGATTAAGGATATTCCTAACGTAATGCAGAGAATCTCTATCCGTGACCTCGTTGACATCATCGACTATCGTGATGTTCCTGTAGTAGGCCGCTACGCTGGTGCTCTGTCTAAGGACAAGACCGCATTCAACGTTGTTAACTTCCCGTCTTGGAGCGCTGTATCTAACGGTACGTTCGCTGATCCGGGTTATGTGAAGGAGCAGAACGAGGGTGTACCTTATGAGTTCTACGGTGTTCGTGACCTCGCAGTTATCTACAGTGAGATCCTCTCTGACCACCAGGCTCCGTATGCCTTCCGTGAGAAGGGTGCTCTCCGCACTAACGCTGAGATCCTGGCTGAACTGAATGTCAACCTCCGTCCGGTTAAGGATATTCCTTCACTCCGCGGTGGTCTTGAGGGCGCTGACTACAACCTGCCGACAACGCCGCGCGTACTCAGCCTCTGGAGCAACGATGACAACCACTCACTGCAGCACGGTACCACATGGCCGATCGCTCAGCTCGTTGACATGACCAACGTGAAGAGCTACAGCACCGGTATTGGTAAGATTGAGTACACCAACAACTCTGGTATCACTCAGCTGTTCCACATCTATGTTCCCATCGCTGTTAAGTACAACTGGGGTAACATTAAGTGGGATAAGGATCTTGACAACGGCAAGCTCGACAAGAACTACACTCAGAAGGTTTGGGCTGTTATCACCGTTGATCCTTCTTACCAAGGTGAGTAATCTTTAGATTCTTAGTAAAAGAAGCTAAATAACCCAAAGGGGAGCTTCCCATACAAGGGATGCTCCCCTTTCTTTAACAAACAAATATTCATAGGAAGTCTTTAAGAAAAAAGATTATTAGGAAATGAAGAAATATCTTTTGTATTTTTCAGCCGTCGTGCTCATTGCCGCTTTCGTAGTGTCTTGCGGAAAGAAGAAGTCCCAGGCGTACGACCCCTTTGCTGAGTATTCTGAGCAGTTTACTAAGGAAGATACAGCTGCTGTTCTTGACTTGGTCAATCAGTTCACGGAGTACATGAAGCAGAAAGACATCAAGAGTGCAACAGAGATGATTTATTATCTCGACAAAGATTCTATCAAGGTGCCTGAAGTGCGTGATCGTAAGCGCCAGGCAATGACCCTGATGTATATTATGGGTTGCCAAGAATACAAGCTCGACCGCATTATCTTCAGGTCAGACATAGATAATGAGGCCAAGCTCGATATCATCCTTTTTGAGAAGCCCGAAGGACAGAACGTTCCCAACAAGACCTCTTTCTACTTCCGTCCTGTGAAGTATGAGGGCAAGTGGTACCTAACGACGAAGGATAACGTCTCTGATTCGCACAGTGAACTGCGCAATCAGAAGCCTAAGGTAGGTGATCTTGAAGAAAACGAAGAAGAAGATTAATAGTCGCTAAGCAAATAGTATATGAGGATTGCTCAGTGATGATGAGTATAGAGGGTGTGTGAATGGTCTCCATTCTACATACCCTCCTTTTACATGACCTTAGGTCGAGCCTTGTCACTTGTCATTTATCACTTGTCACTTATGAAAAAACTCTTACCCCTTTTTCTGCTCATGTCCATCCTTGCTGCCTGTACTTTAAAGCCGGCTGCCCGACAGGAAATACAGTCTGCTTCCCATGACAGTTTGCAGACCGAACCCAACCGACCTCTCACCGAGGTTGAGTGGCAGACTGGATTCAGCCATGACTTTGGCGTCTATAAGGAGAAGGTGGAGAAAAGTCATACCTTCGTCTTCCGTAATGTGGGAGAAGTTCCCTTTGTCATTGATTCGCTTGTCACCATTTGCAGTTGTACGCACGCCGACTATGTCAAAAGGCCCGTTCTTCCCGGAGAAGTAGATAGCATTCGTCTTTCTTATTCGGGCAACGGCTTCGTCCCGGGCTATTTCCACCAGTCTTGTTGGGTTTATGGTAATATGGAGGCGCCTGTCAAGCTTGAAGTTCATGGAGTTTTTGATCATGCCGAATAACAACGTTTTTGTCGCTTTTTTGCCCAAAATCACCGCTCCAAGGGGCAAAAAGACGCGAATAATGCACTTTTTTGCACTTTTTTGATGATTTTTTCGAATGTTTTTGACAGGTTTTAATATTTTTTCGTATATTTGCACCCAAATATCCACTTATAATTACATTAATAACGTTATGAAAATGAAAATGTTTATTGTAGCAGCCCTCGCATTGTTTAGCCTGGGAGCTACTGCACAGAGAACGGAAACGGTTGTTGACCGCGTTGACCAGCACACTGAAAAGGTGCTTGATCACACGGATGTGACCAAGAAGTTTAACTCTCACTGGTTCCTGAATCTTCAGGGCGGTGCTCAGTACACACTGGGTGAGGCCAAGTTCAAGGATCTTATTTCTCCGAACGTACAGGCTGCTATCGGTTACCAGTTCTCTCCGGTATTCGGTATGCGTCTGCAGGCTAATGGCTGGCAGTCTAAGGGCGGTTGGTCCGCTGATGTTCTGCCGAAGCAGTACAAGTGGAAGTATGTTGCTCCGGGTCTGGACTTCATGTTCAACCTGTCGAACCTGCTCTGCGGCTGGAACCCCGAGCGTGTGTTCAACGTAACTGCTTTCCTCGGTGGTGGTGCTAACATTGGTTGGGATAATGGTGAGCTGAATGACATTGCAGCTTCTGTTAAGAACAACCTCGGTGCTTACGAGCTCGAGTATGTATGGGATGGCACAAAGATTCGCCCCTTCGGACGTGGTGGTCTGCAGTTTGACTTCCGTCTGAGCGACGCTGTTCACTTCCTGATTGAGGGTAATGCCAATATCCTGAGTGACAAGTACAACTCAAAGAAGGCTGAGAACCCCGACTGGTACTTCAACGGTCTGGCTGGTTTCCGCATCAACCTGGGTAAGACTTACAAGACTGAGACTAACGATGTCTATCGTGATGTTGTCGTTTACGACACCATTTACAAGACTATCATCATCGATGATGGCCAGCCCGTTAAGATTGACCCGATTCGCCGTGATGTATTCTTCCAGCGCAACAAGTCTAACATCGAGGATACCGAGGTATCTAAGATTAAGGACATTGCTGACTACCTGAACAAGTATCCTCAGGCTAAGGTTGACATCCGTGGTTATGCTGACGTTCAGACTGGTAACGCTAAGATCAATGCCCGTCTGGCTCAGGAGCGTGCTGACATCGTTGTTAAGACTCTTATCGATGACTACGGCATCTCTGCAGACCGCATTACTTACAGCTCTTACGGTGACACCGTACAGCCGTTCGCCGAGAACGACCTGAACCGTGTAAGTATTTGTATTGCTGAAGTGAAATAA
>JAILHP010000065.1 GCA_024695705.1 Prevotella sp.
TCCGACATTCTTACTGAGTACTTCTGCTGTGACTACGAGAAGTGCAAGGGCATCTGCTGCGTGGAAGGCGACGCAGGGGCTCCCGTCACACTCGACGAAGTGACGGCCATAGAAGAGGTTGTGGATACCGTGTGGCCTGACCTGAGTGCATCGGCACAGAGCGTTATCGATAAACAGGGTGTGGCCTATACCGACAAGGACGGTGACCTGGTGACGAGCATCGTGAGGGGAAAGGACTGCGTGTTTACCTGTTATGACGGTGACAGTTGTCTCTGCGCCTTGGAGAAGGCCTACCGAAGTGGCAAGACGCGTTTCTGCAAACCCATCAGCTGTGCGCTCTATCCCATCCGTGAGAAGCGGTTTAAGGGTGGTCTTATCGGACTGAACTATCACCGTTGGGACTTCTGCAAGGATGCCCGCGAAAAAGGGAAGGCACTTGGCCTTCCCGTCTATCAGTTCCTGAAGGAACCGCTGATTCGTCGTTTCGGAGAAGCATGGTACAAGGAACTCTGTGACGTAGCAGCCCTCCTCAATCTGTAATTCCTAATCCGTAATCCATCAACTCTTCCTGTATTTTGAAGGGCTCATGCCGACGTGTTCCTTGAAGTATTTCCCGAGGAACGACTGGTTGGGGAAGTGCATGTCTTTTGCTATCTCCTTGATGTTTTTGTTGGAGTTCTTCAGCTGGAGCCTTATCTCCAGTACCACGTAGTTTTCAATCCATTCGTTGGGCGACCGCTTACTGACGAGTTTGACACATTCCGATAAGTACTTTGCCGTGATACCGAGCTGTTCGGCATACCAGCTGACCTTTCTTTCGGTCAGATAGTTTTCCTCCACCAGTCTGATGAACCGCGTGAAGAGGATTTCCGAACTCGACTTTTTCCGTACGGTAGGCTTTTGCAGTCGGTAGATAACATTGCTCAAGTCACAGAACAAGGCAAACGTCAGTGCACTTACCACACGTTTCCGATAGTGGTTGTCGGTTTCGTTAATCTTGCGTTTGATAAACTGGAAATAGTCGCTGAATACGTTAACCTCCTGCTGGGTGAGGTTGACCACCGGATGGCTCTTGGCAAACAAAAGTAGTGACGACAGGTCGCTCATGTCGCGTATGACCTCATAGAAGAAGGGCATGGAAAGCACGATGCACTGTACTTCAATGTCTGGCGAGAAAGAGAATTTTTCCACCACATGCCTGTCAGAGAGGATGATGATATCACCCTTCTGTACCACCTGCTCTTTCGTGTCAATGGAATACTCGACCTTCCCCTGCAGACAAAGGCCGACCAGAATGAAACTCATGCGTCGCGGCTCACGGGGAACAGGGGCGTCCTTGATGTTGTCAATAACGATGATGTCATCTTCAATGAAACCGGTTTCAGTCCATTGTCTGACTTTCTTGATGTCAGCGTCTTGAATGTTTTGCTTAATCATTTTTCCCATTTCTCTTGAGTTATTGTATGTTGGTGATACTAATTGCTTCTACTCTCGTGATGTTCGAACGCGAACGGCCGGCCGGCAAGAGGATGCGGGCAATGCCTGCCGTGCTGGTGGTAAAGCGCCGGCAAGCCTGGTCGTCGCTGCCGCCTCGACAGACGTATCGTAGTCCGTTCACCTCAACCACTTCGCCTTTCTTCATACCGCGCAGGGTGACACGTACCCAGCCTTCCACCGGCTGTCCGAAGTCGTAAGTCAGGGTGCGCCCCTGCTCGCTGACCTTGGCACGCTTCAGTATGTGCTGCATTCTACAGCTTGCGTCATCAGGCCTACAGAAAGTGATGACCACTGGATCTTGGTCGGTAGCTTTCTCGGCTGGTTTCCAGTCAGACAGCAAGAAACTGTCTTCCTTCCAGTCATAGTCCTTCCAGTCGCTCAGGTACGCCGGCCCGTCTATGACCTCAGTGCCGTCGGGTAGTGTTCGTGCATTGGCAGGACGGCAAAGCCAACCCTCCTCGCTCGAGAGATAAAGCCGTCCACCACTCTGCCATTCGCCGATGACGGTGGCATACAACTGGCGGCGTGATTGGTAATTGGGCGAGTACCATACGGCAATGGTGTTGGTGCCTTCATCCAGGTAATGGGTGATGTCATAGTCGCGTACGCCGATGGTGCCTCGCGGGTTGCTGAAGAACAGGTCGGATGAGATGTTGTAGCCGTTGACATAGACAATGTACCGGCCCTCGCTGGCAATGCTCAGCACAGCTTTTGCAGCTGGCTCGTTCATGTGGAAACTCTTCTTGAACCACACCTGCTGCGTCTCCTCTGCCTGCTGACAATAAAGCCAGCGCATGCCGAACTCCTGCGCAACAGCGTGGCTAAATGATAACATTTGGAGCAGTGAGAGCAAACAAGCGCGCTTGATTTGCCGAGTCGTGACAAATGTCAACGGAGTTAAATGACAAATGATAAATGATAAAGCCATCACCCACCATCTATACTGTATATGTCTATGAGTCACGTTATCTCTCATTTCTCATTCCTCATTTAGGGTGAGGCCCGCTACTTCTCCCGCTTTCAGCTTCAGCGTTTTGGTCTTACCATTATATAATAAGGTGATGACACCTGCCTTTTTGGCCTTGATGGTACAGGCAGTCACCTTACCGTCGTTCCACTCCATGCTCACCTCGTAGCCCCCACGGGCGCAAAGTCCGCTGACGGCACCTTCCTTCCATGCTGCTGGCAGGGCGGGCAGCAGTTCTATCTCGTTGTTGGCGTTGCTTTGAATGAGCATCTCGCAGACGCCGGCCGTGCCGCCGAAGTTGCCGTCAATCTGGAAGGGTGGGTGAGCATCCAGCAGGTTGGCATAGGTGCCGCCTCCGTGTCGCTTGTCTGTACCGTTGTAGTGCTCTGCGTCCACGTAGGTCAGCAACTTCTGGTAGATGTGGTAGGCCTG
>JAILHP010000085.1 GCA_024695705.1 Prevotella sp.
AGCTTGCTATCCCCCCGATAGCGCGGGAAGCTCTTCCACAGGTTGAGCACCGTCTCCTGAAACAGGTCGTTCAGGTCGTCTTGGTCGTTGGCATAGATATAGCACACCTTGTAGATCGTACGTTTCTGCGCCTCGACCATCATCAGGAATTCTTTCTCTAATTCTTTCGTCACCATTGTTCAACTAAATCATTGATGTTTCACATCGAGTTCGTTCACGCTCGGCATAATTCAAGCAAGCTTGTTTTTTGCTCTCGCTTAATCACGAACTTAACCTATTAGTCGCAGAAGCAGTGAATTAATTACATCCGGTTTAAATATTTTGCTGCAAAAATACGACATAACGCTCATTTCTCCAAATTTCTGGGATAAACTTTACGGAAATGTGACGAATGTCAGTTTTATTTAGTACTTTTGCAGCTTGAAGCCGCGAACCTGCTCACGCTCGGCCAATCATGCGAGCATGTTGGCACTCACTTAATCGCAGCTTTGTCACCCCGTATGAAGCAAGGACGTAAAGAAACAATTGCAACGAGGATTATCAGCACCACGTTTGTCGTGGTGGCGCTGGCCGTGTTCAAGCCCTTTGGACTGGATGCGTGGCAGTGGCAGGCCTACGTACATCTGGCAGCCTTGGGTGTGATAGGTTTCTCTATCTGCATGATGACGGACATCATCTTGAAGTATGTTATCAAGATGCCGATGTCGTTCAAGAAAGGTGCCGAATACATCATCCGCCGCAACCTCTGGTTCCAGTTCATCAACACGCCGCTCGTGGCATTGGGTATCTGTCTCTATCGCCACTTCGTGCTGAGCAACCGTCAGGGATTGCAAATCCCCTCCAACGAGCTCTCTGTCATCAATTTCCTCGAAACCCTTGTCATCATCGCCTTCTGCTCCTTCGCCATCGGACTCTACTGGCGCTTTAAGTTCCGCAGCAAGTATCTGACGATGGAATTGGAAGAGATACGTGAACTGAATGAGGAGTTGAAGAAGACCCAGCAGACTCTCCCCCAGCCCCTCCCTGTAAGGGAGGGGAGTGATTACACTCGTGGCGACAATGAGGCAGAAGGGCTATCTACACCCCTCCCTCACAGGGAGGGGCTGGGGGAGAGTCTTCTTCTTACTGGCACAACCAACGAATCGGTGACGCTCCAGATTTCCCACCTATTATATATAGAGGCTGTAGGAAACTACGTCAAGGTCAGCCACCTACGCGACGGACAAGTGCATACCGACATGCTTCGTGCCACCATGAAACAAATGGAGGAAACGCTGCACGACTATCCGATGATTGTCCGTTGCCATCGCGCCTTCCTGGTCAACCTTGGTCAGGTGGAACAGATTGTCTCGCATTCCGGTTCCACCCAACTACTCATCAATCACTGTCACGAATCGCTCCCCGTCTCGCGTAGCAACATGGCGCAAGTTAAGGCAGCGATTAAGCGGGTGTAGTTTACATTCTTGCCTTCTGTTTGTCGCCGGCACCTGAGCCACGATACTTCGAGCGGGCCTCGTTGAACTTCCACGTCAGGTCAACCGTGAAGGTTCGACGGGCTGGATTGCGGGAAGTAATCTCGCGGAAGCCATACACGATACCCTCAGTCTTGTTGGTGTTGAAGAGGTCGTTGCAGCGCACGTCGAGTGTCAATGAACCACAGCGTTTCAGGTTGAAGTCACGCTGCAGGCCGAGGCCGGTGTATAAGCGGTTGCTGGTGATGCGGAAATTGTTGTAGTCACCATGCGTAGCCCATTGTGCCGAGGCGTTCAGACGGAAGCCGTAGGGCAGCTCAAGGTCGTTCTGCCATACGAGGGTGAGGTACGGATGGTTGAGCGTGAGGATACTGCCGTCGGCACAAGGTGTCTTGTAGTTCTGGAACAAACAGTAGGCGTACCACATGGGATGCCACTTCAATTGAGAATTGAAAATTGAGAATTGAAAATTTGGACGTGCGGTGAGGCTGACACCCAGCTGGTCGAAGTCCTCCGTGGTGTTGATGGGACGTACCAGGCTGATGAGCGGGTCATCTGCACCAGGGTAGGGCTCTGTCGAAAGGGTGATGGCATCCTTGATACGGCCGTAGCTAAAGTTGAGGCTCAACCATTTGTAGCCGGCGTTCAGTACGACGCTGTGGGTGTAGGTGGGCAGCAGATAGGGGTTGCCGCTCTGGAAGGTGTAGCGGTTCAGATAGACGGTCGTGCTGGTGAGGTTGCTGTACGGAGGCCGCTGAATGTCACGACGGTAAGAGAGCGACAGCTGCACATTACCAATTGGAGCAGCGATGACAGCCGTGGGGAACCAGTCGCCATAGTCGCGGCACATCTCGTCCTCGCGCTGGCCGAAGTTGAAGTAGTCGTTCTTCAGGTGCTCGTAACGCAGACCTGCCTGAACGAATACCTTACCGAAGGGACGTCCAAACTCCACGAAGGCGGCAGTGCTCGACTCGTTGATTTCTGTGTCAGTCGTCTTCACGGGCACGGCTTCCGTCGAGATGAAGTCGTAGGCATCCGTACGGTGGTTGTAGGAATACTCACCGCCCAGGGAGAGGTTACCCTTCAGAACGGGATAGCTGAAGATGAGCTTCGAGGCCCAGAAGTTGTTGCCGCTGACGGTGTTGCTCTCCATTTGGCGAAGACTCTCCCCCTGCCCCTCCCTGCGAGGGAGGGGAGTAGATAGACTTTCCACTTCATTGCCGCCACGAGTGTAACCACTCCCCTCCATTACAGGGAGGGGGTGGGGGTGGGTCTGTTCCGTGGTGCTGCCAGGCGTCTCCGTGTCGTCGAAGAGTCCGTCAATGTTCAGGTCGATGCCCAGCTGTCCCACCTTACCATTATAATAGGCGTTGAAGATGTGCTTCTTGAAGTTGTCATCCTGCCAGATGTTGCTCTCCGAGCGCTCCACGAACTTGCCGTTCTCGTAGCTGTCGGTAGTGAACAGGCTGTTGAACTCGCCGCTGGGGTGACGGTCGTACTTGTAGAAGGCACCGAAGCTGTGGTTCTCATTGACCATGTAGTTCACCTGAAGCTGTGGCGACCAGCCTTTCCATATCTGTGTGGATTCCTGATCGGTATTGCCGTTGATGCGGTCGGGGCCTACGTAGTAGAGCAGGTCGTTCTCCTGCAAGCTCTTGGAGTGGCCATAGCGTCCGGCCCATAGCGAGGCGGTAATGTCGAGTCCGCCCGTACGGTAGTTCACGTCGAGGTTGTTGGTCAGCGTGTGGCCGTATTGGTAGATGAAGCCAGCGTTATCCTGAAAACTGAATCCTTCACCTTGCGCCTTCTTCAGCGTGATGCGGACCACGGCCTTCACCGAGGCTGCATAACGGGCACCGGGGTTGTGGATGACATCCACGTGCTGTATCTGGTCGGAGCGCAGACGCGAGAGTTCCTTCATGTCCTGCACCCGTCGGCCGTTGATATACACCTCGGCATCGCCACGTCCCAGCACCTTTACACCGCCGTCGCGCTCAGCCTCCAGCGATGGAATCTTCGACAGGGCATCTGAGACGGTTCCGGCCTTCTCCAGGATGGTGCCTGCCACGTTGGTACGCATGGCATCGCCCTTCGTGAACGTTTTGGGCAACTGGCTCTTTACCACGACCTCGCCGAGCTTCTGTGCTTCCTCCTTCAGGGTGATGACAAGGCCGTCGGCAGCCTTCACATACTGTGTTTCGTAGCCGATGCTCGTCACCTTCAGCAGGCCTTCGCTTACGTTGGTCACAATCTTGAACATGCCCTGTTCGTCGGTCGTTGCACCCTGCACAAAGGCAGAGTCGGGCAGCGACAACAATACCACATTCACATACGGCAGGGGTTCGCCGCTTTCGTCTATCACTCGTCCGCCAATATCCTGCTTCTTTGCCATGGCGGTCATTGTCATTATCATCACAGCCATCAGGACTGTCAATCTTAAAT
>JAILHP010000168.1 GCA_024695705.1 Prevotella sp.
TCACTTATGGTGAAGTCCAGCTGTCGCTTCTCCAGGTTGGCACGTGCCACCTGAATGCGGATGGGGTCACCCAGCTGGTACTTGTGGTGATGGCGGCGTCCTACCAGACGGTAGTTCTTCTCGTCGAAGTCGTAGTAGTCATCGTCCAGGTCGTGCATCGGCACCATACCCTCGCAGTGGTTCTCGTCAATCTCGCAGTAGATGCCGTACGACTGGATGCCGCTGATGTGGGCGTCATAGACCTCGCCAATCTTGTCCTCCATAAACTCCACCATCTTGTACTTGATGCTGTCGCGCTCAGCCTGCTGGGCCACCTGCTCCATGTCAGAGCAATGTTCGCACAGCTCCTCGTACTTGTCGCGGTTGGCAGAGCGTCCGCCCTCCTGGTACTTTGTCAGCAGGCGGTGTACCATGGTGTCAGGATAGCGGCGGATGGGCGACGTGAAGTGGGTGTAGTAGTCAAAGGCCAGTCCGTAGTGCCCGATGTTGTGGGTAGAGTACTTGGCCTTCATCATGGCCCTCAGGGCTACCGTCTCAATGAGTTTCTGCTCGTTCTTGCCCTGGGCACCCTCCATGAGGGCGTTGAGCGACTTGGAGATGGCTCCCTTAGTGCCGCTGGTCTTCAGCTTGTAGCCGAAGCGGACCACAAACTCACGCAGCGACTCCAGCTTCGTCGGGTCGGGCTGGTCGTGAATACGGTAAGGCAGCGTCTTGGCCTTCACACCCTTCTTGACCTTGCCTACCATTTCTGCCACGCTGCGGTTGGCCAGCAGCATGAACTCCTCAATGAGCTGGGTGGCTTCGTTCGACTTCTTGAAGTAGCAGCGCGTGGGCTTGCCGTCCTTGTCAATGTCGAAGTGCAGCTCCTCACGGTCAAACTTCACGGCACCGCCCTTGAAGCGGCGCTCGCGCAGCTTCTGGGCCAATGAAGACAGGGTAATAAGAGCCCTTCTCTCATCCGGAAGTCCCAAAGCGTTGGAAGCCTCCCCTGACGGGGCCAGTATCTCCTGCACCTCCTCGTAGGCGTAGCGTCTGTTGCTCTTGATGACGGTATGTGCCAACCGGAAGCTCTTGACGTTGGCATCCTCGTCAAGCGTGAAGATGGCCGAGTAGCACAGCTTTTCCTCATCAGGACGCAGGGAGCAGACGAAGTTGCACAGGTGTTCGGGCAGCATGGGGATGGTACGATCTACGAGATAGACGCTCGTGGCCCGCTTCTGCGCTTCCTTGTCAATGATGGTTCCCTCCTTGACGTAGTGGCTCACGTCAGCAATGTGAACGCCAACCTCAAATAATTGGGAATTCGGAATGGATAATTGAGAATTACGATTACCTTGCAAACCCTTTTTCTTGCCTTTAGTGTAATCAGAATTCTCCATTCCCAATTCTCCATTCTCCATTCTTCTAAAGCTCAGGGCATCGTCAAAGTCCTTGGCATCCTTGGGGTCAATGGTGCAGGTCCAGACGTCGCGGAAGTCCTCACGCCGACTGATTTCCTCGGGCGTGATGCCGGCATCAATCTTGTTGGCAGCATCCTCCACGGCTTTGGGATAGCGGTAGGGCAGTCCGTACTGGGCCAGGATGGCGTGCATCTCCGCATTGTTCTCACCCTGCTTGCCAAGCACGTCAATCACCTCACCCACAATGTTCTTCGACTCCTTCGACGGCCACTGCGTAATGCGTACCACCGCCTTATCGCCCGTCTTGCCACCCTTCAGTTTCTTCTTCGGCACCATGATGTCGTGTACGAAGATGTTACCCTCGGTGATCAGGAAGGCATAGTCCTTCTCCACCTTCAGGCGTCCCACGGCCTGGTCCATCTTGTGCGAGATGATCTCCGTCACCATTGCCTCCTTGATGTGGTTCTGGCGGCGGGCCATGAGCGACACTTTCACACGGTCGCCGTTCAGCGCAAACATCGAGTTACGCTCCGACACGAAGATGGGCTTGCCACCATCGTCGGGCATAAACGAGTTCTTGCCGTTGGCCTTGCGGATAAACGTGCCTTCCTGCACCTGTCCCTTGGTGTTCAGACGGTACTCCGAGTCCGACACCTTCGAGAGGAAGTCGTCCCATGCCATTTCTTCCATGGTCTCCACCGCCAGCATCTTTGCCGGATGCGTGTCAAGCTTCAACGTGCGGAAAATCTGTTTAAACGAGAATGTCTCATTCGGATGTTGCTGGAACATGTTCTGCAGCATCTCTGCCACCTGTTTCTTGTTCAGGCGCTTACCACCTTTTTTCTTTCCCATAGCAGTTTGTTTTATCTGCCTGCAAAGATAATAAAAAATTCATAATTCATAATTCATAAATCATAAATTTTTTAAGGGCGGAAGCAAATTTTTCACTCTTCACTCTTCACTTTTCACTTAAAATGATTATTTTTGCAGGCAAAAAGCAAACAAAACAACAGGAAATATGGCAAAAATTAAGACTATCGGCATTTTGACGTCGGGTGGCGATGCCCCCGGCATGAACGCAGCTATCCGTGCCTTGACACGTTCAGGCATTTACAACGGTTTCAACATCAAGGCTATCTATCGCGGCTACGACGGACTCATCAAGGGCGAGGTAAAAGACTTTACCACCGAGGATGTCAGCGGCATCATTACCCGTGGCGGCACTATCCTGAAGACCGCCCGCTGCAAGGACTTCATGACGCATGAGGGCAAGCAGAAGGCTTACGAGACCTGCCAACGCGAGGGGATTGACGCCTTGGTGGTCATTGGCGGCAACGGCTCGCTGACCGGTGCCCGCGACTTCGGCATGGAGTTTGACTTCCCCTGCATCGGTCTGCCCGGCACCATCGACAACGACCTCTACGGCACCGATGCCACCATCGGCTACGACACGACGATGAACACCATCATGGAGTGTGTAGATAGAATCCGCGACACCGCCAACTCCCACGAGCGCATCTTCTTCATTGAGGTAATGGGCCGCGATGCCGGTTTCCTGGCACAGAACTGCGCCATTGCCTGTGGTGCCGAGGCCGCTATTGTGCCCGAGGAAGCCACCGACGTTGACCAGCTGGCTGCATTCATGGGCCGTGGCATCCGTAAGTCCAAGAAGTCGTGCATCGTCATTGTGTCAGAGAGTCCTAAGTGCGGCGCCCTCTACTATGCCGACCGTGTGAAGAACGAGTTTCCCGGGTTCGACGTTCGTGTATCCATCCTTGGCCACCTTCAGCGCGGTGGCAGTCCGTCGGCACGCGACCGCATCCTGGCCAGCTGTACGGGCGTAGGAGCCATTGAAGCCATCTTGCAGGGACAGCGTAACATCATGGTAGGCGTGCGCAACAACGAAGTGGTCTATGTGCCCTTCTCTGAGTGCATCCGCACCGACAAGCGCTTTGACAAGCGTCTCATCACCGTACTTGACGAACTGAGCATATAAGCATCCAACGGGCGTAAGAGCAATAATCAAAACAACATGAAGAAAATACTGATGATACTCGCCGTCCTGCTGATGTGTGGCAGCATCAGTGCGCAGACAGACAGCACCACTGTTAGAAGGAAGAAAGTTGCTGTGGTGCTCAGTGGCGGTGGTGCCAAGGGCATGGCACATATCGGCGTGCTGAAGGTACTGGAACGTGCAGGCATTCCCATCGACATTGTTACCGGAACGTCGATAGGCAGCATTGTGGGTGGCCTCTATTCCATAGGCTACAACGCCCATTCGCTGGACTCCATGGTCAGGGCGCAGGACTGGAGCTACGTCATCACCGACAAGGAAGACTTGCGCCGCCAGAGCCTCAGTGACCGCGAGAAGCAGAACACCTA
Organism: Prevotella sp.; assembly: GCA_024695705.1. Taxonomy (GTDB): domain Bacteria; phylum Bacteroidota; class Bacteroidia; order Bacteroidales; family Bacteroidaceae; genus Prevotella. Next base: position 3,783 of record JAILHP010000168.1, read on the forward strand.
TCTCTTTTCAACAGGCATGACCATTGGCAAGCGCGATGCCAACGCCGGCGGTATCATCAAGGGCAAGAACCTGGCCGAGCTGTTCCAGCAGCTCTGTACGGGCTACACGGACTCGCTGGACTTCTCGCGTGACTTGCGCATTCCCTTTGCCTGTGTAGCCACGAACATCATGGACAACAGCGAGGTGGTGTTCCACAGCGGCAGACTGCCGCAGGCCATGCGTGCCTCGATGGC
>JAILHP010000170.1 GCA_024695705.1 Prevotella sp.
GAGTCCTTGCCAATGGCGGCGTATGGACATTTGTCGTCCAGCAGGCCCAGTTTCAGGGCAACGAAGATGTTGCCACGAATCACCTTGTCAATATCCGCTTCTGTGACCAGACCTTTTTCCACCGCTTCTTTCAGGTAGGGCTGGTAACGGTCCAGGAACTGGCTGGTGCCAGCCTTGACGACACCGGCTGCTGCTGTGGGAAGGTCAGGATAGTAATGATGAGCATTGACCAGCATGGCATAAGCTCCGCCGTCGGTACAGATGATACCGTTATTGCCCCACTCCTTACGCGTCACTTCGTCCAGGCAGGGATGCACACACATGGGGATGCCGTTCCAGCTGTTATACGAAGCCATGAAGGCACGGCTGCCTCCCTCGGTAATGCCTTTGTAGAAGGGGTAGGAATAGTATTCGCGGAACAGGCGTTCGTCGAAGTTGCTCGAAGTGGAGTCACGACCGTCCTCATTGCTGTTGGCAAGGAAATGCTTCATCAGCGCTGCCGTCTTCCAGTAACGCGGATCATCCCCCTGCAGCCCCTTCACCATGGCTACTGAGAGCTGACCGACGAGATAGGGGTCTTCACCGAAGCTCTCCTCCGTACGTCCCCAACGGGGGTCGCGTGCCAAATCGGCATTAGGGGCAAAGACCACCAGACCTTTTCTGCGGGCTATATTTCCCTGAGCATACCAGCGTACCTCTTCAGCCTCTATCTGGCCGATGCGCTGAACCAGGGAACGGTCCCACGTGCAGCCCATGCCGTAGGCCTGCGGGAAGATAGTGGTAGGCAGGTCATTAGGCACCTCCTTGCCATCGACCGTCTTCACGCCGTTGTGTCGCGACGGGCCACCCAGGGCGAGACCGTGCAGACCTTCGTAACAGCTGGTAATAGGTACCCCCAGACGTGGAGTACCCAGCATGGGCGAGAGCCACATCATTTTCTCGTCGAGCGTCAGCTGTTGCAGGAACAGTTCAACGCGCTTGTCATCCTTCAGTTTAGTATTCTGAAAGTCATAGGACTGCGCATGGGCAGCGGTCATTGCCATTGCTACAACGGCAAGAAAAAGGAAAAGTCGGAATAGCTTCATAGTCGTTCAGTTTTTAATGGGACAAAGATAAGAAAAAAAACGATACGATGCAAGTGTCCTTCGCCAATTATTGCACAAAAAGACGTAAATGTGCACGAAAAAGCGGTTTTTGTGCAATTTATTTGGCTGTGTGCGATATTTTGTGTAATTTTGCGCCCGATTTTGAAATTTCATTATTATACATTATTAATAATATGGCTTTAAAGATTGTTGTTCTGGCCAAGCAAGTGCCAGACACCCGTAATGTGGGTAAGGATGCCATGACTGCCGAAGGTACTGTCAACCGTGCTGCCTTACCCGCCATCTTCAATCCAGAAGATTTGAACGCCTTGGAGCAAGCCCTTCGCTTGAAGGAGCAGCATCCTGGCTCAACAGTAGGAATCCTCACGATGGGTCCTCCACGTGCAGGTGAGATTATCCGTCAGGGACTTTATCGTGGTGCCGATACGGGTTGGTTGCTGACCGACCGCCTCTTTGCAGGTGCCGACACCCTCGCCACTTCTTACGCGCTGGCTACCGCCATCAAGAAGATTGGCGACGTGGATATCGTTATCGGTGGTCGTCAGGCTATCGACGGTGACACCGCTCAGGTAGGTCCCCAGGTAGCTCAGAAGCTGGGTCTGAATCAGGTGACCTATGCCGAGGAGGTATTGAGTGTGGAAGGTGGTTTTGCCACCATCAAGCGCGTCATCGACGGAGGCGTAGAAACCGTCAAGGCTCCGCTGCCCGTGGTGATTACCGTGAACGGAAGCGCTGCACCCTGTCGCCCCCAGAACGCCAAGCTGGTGATGAAGTACAAACGTGCCACCTGTCCTATGGAGCGTCCTGCCGAGGGTACTGCCTACGACTATCTGTACGACGAGCGTCCTGAGCTGACGCTGAACCAGTGGAGCGTGGCTGATGTCAATGGCGACGTGAACCAGTGCGGTTTGGCAGGTTCGCCCACGAAGGTGAAGGCCATCAAGAACATCGTGTTCCAGGCGAAGGAGTCGAAGACTCTGACGAGTTCGGATGCTGACATCGAGGGAATTGTAAAAGAATTAATTGAGGAAAAGATAATATAAAGCCTCACCCCCAACCCCTCTCCGATTGGAGAGGGGAGTATATAGTTTTTTTCACTGACAAAATATATAATAAAATGAATACAACTGATAAAATACAAGAAGCTGGAACTAACCACTCCCCTCTCCTTGGGAGAGGGGCTGGGGGTGAGGCCGTCTTTGTATATTGCGAGATAGAAGGTACTCAAGTACAGGAAGTATCTCAGGAGCTGCTGACAAAGGGTCGCAAGCTCGCCAATGAATTGGGTGTAGAGCTTCATGCCGTGGTGGCTGGTACTGGCATCAAGGGCAAGGTGGAGGAGCAGATTCTGCCTTATGGTGTCGACAAGCTGTTTGTATTTGACGCCCCCGACCTTTTCCCCTACACCTCAGCTCCCCACACCGACATCCTTGTGAACCTCTTCAAAGAGGAGAAGCCCCAGATTTGCCTCATGGGTGCTACCGTCATTGGCCGTGACCTCGGTCCTCGCGTGTCATCATCGCTCACCAGTGGCCTCACTGCCGACTGCACCGAGCTTGAGATCGGCCCGTATGACGACGCCAAGAGTGGCAAGCACTACGACCAGCTGCTCTATCAGATTCGTCCCGCCTTCGGTGGTAACATCGTGGCTACCATCGTGAACCCCGACCACCGTCCTCAGATGGCTACCGTCCGCTCTGGCGTGATGCAGAAGGCTATATACGACGGTGAATGCAAGAAAGAGGTGGTTTATCCTGAGGTCGGCAAGTATGTCAGCCCTGAGGCTTTCGTCGTGAAGGTGCTCGACCACCACGTAGAGGCTGCCAAGCACAACCTGAAGGGTGCTCCCATCGTCGTCGCCGGTGGCTACGGCATGGGCTGCAAGGAGAACTTCGACATGCTGTTCCAGCTGGCCAAGGTGCTTCACGGTGAGGTGGGCGGCAGCCGTGCCGCCGTCGATGCAGGCTGGCTCGACCACGACCGTCAGATTGGTCAGACGGGTGTCACCGTCCATCCGAAGGTGTACATCGCCTGCGGTATCTCCGGACAGATTCAGCACATCGCCGGTATGCAGGACTCTGGCATCATCATCAGCATCAACAGCGACCCCGATGCGCCTATCAACCGCATTGCTGACTACGTCATCAATGGCACTGTGGAGGAGGTTGTACCGAAACTGATTAAGTATTATAAGCAGAACAGTAAGTAAAGCCTCACCCCCAGCCCCTCTCCCAAGGAGAGGGGAGTATATAGATTTGTGCGCATGGGATTCCATTATGAGACGGCGGCTCCAGACCGATATGATTTGCTGAAGGACTTTGCGAAAGAGAATCGCAAAAAGATGACTGAAAGCGAAAGGGTGCTTTGGGAAGCACTAAGGAAGCTCAACTGCGGTTATCATTTCAGGAGACAGCATCCTATTGGTGATTACATCGCTGATTTCATCTGCATAAAGAAGATGTTGGTTATTGAGGTAGATGGCGGCTATCATGCAGAACCCATACAACAACAAAATGACCATTGGCGCACAGACTATTTGGAAAGTAAAGGTTATACTGTAATTCGTTTTAAGAACGAAGAGATTAGCAACAACC
>JAILHP010000196.1 GCA_024695705.1 Prevotella sp.
GTAGCAACAGATCCAGAGATGTCGCTCTTCTTCATCGTACCGTAACCGATAACGACAACGTCGTCAAGTGTGCGGGAGTCTTCCTTCAGCACGATGGTGAGGAAGCTCTTGCCGCCTACTGCAACACTCTGACTTTCATAACCAATGTAAGAAACATTCAGCGTTGCGTTGGCATTTGCCCTTACGCTGAAGTTACCGTCCATGTCGGTGATGCTTCCTTCATTAGTGCCCTGTACTTTAACAGTTGCACCGATAATGGGCTCACCTGCTTCATCATTTACTACACCCTTTACGATGCTCTGAGCCATTGCTCCAGCGGGGAGCAAACAGAGCAGGAATAGTACTGCTAATGGCTTTTGTAGTTTTTTAAGATTCCACATAGAGTTAATAATTAAAATTTACGTTACGTTATTATAAAATATCTTTAGGTTCGTTTTGCGCTGCAAATTTATGACAATATTTATTAATCGCCTTTGTGATTTGTAACAATAATTTTGTTTTATGTAACATTTGCTCCAAAACACTGTTAAAATGAGCATTTCTACACTCAAATGTTACTTCATTTAAACAGATGAGGTACAAAGTTTCTGAAGCAACGACGCCACGTGAGCCACTCGTGATGAGTGCCCGGAGAGACATAGAAATCGGTGTTGATTCCCTGTTCGCGGAGACTCTTCACCAGGGCTTCGGTGCCGAAATTCTCCTCCGAGCCGCAGCTCAGATAGAGGTAATGCATCTTCTTGTTGAACTCATCGGGACGGGTAAAGATTCCGTCGTAGGCCGTCTTCACATCGAGTCCGAAGATGGCTCCGCTGAAGGCACCCATGTAAGAGAACAGGTCCATGTGGGTGAGAACGACGTCGAAGGTCTGGTGTCCGCCCCATGACAGTCCGGCCATGGCGCGATGCTCGCGGTCGCTCTTCGTGCGGAAGTTCTTATCGATATAGGGAATGAGGTCGTTGATCATCACCTTGTAGAACGAGGCACCGTATTCACTGAAGCCCTGACGGTTGTTACCGCCGCCGAAGGGAGCCTTGATGTCGCCGCTTTCCATGACGACAATCATCGGGACGACTTCTCCGTTGTGAATCAGGTTATCCATGATGTGCTGCATGAATCCCTGACGGCTCCAGCCAGTCTCGTCCTCACCCATGCCATGCTGCAGGTAGAGTACGGGATACTTTTTCTTTCCGTTCTCGTACTCGGCCGGGGTATAGACCATGGCGTGACGCCATTCGTTGGTGGATTGTGCAAAGTAATAGAGGCTGCGTACCTGTCCGTGAGGAATGCCAAGCTGCGGACGGTAATAGTCGCCCTCGCTGCCCTCGGAAATCTCGATGCCGCCGGCCTGGCGGTTACAGCCGAAGAAGGTGTCGGTATTCGGGTCAATGACGTTGACGCCTCCGATATTAATGAAATAATAGTGGAAACCAACCACCAGGGGATCGGTGACGGCACACCAGGTGCCTGTCGGGTCTTGGCGCATGTCATACTTCTTGCCGCAGATATCCACCTGAACCTGATTGGCGGTGGGAGCATTCACGCGGAAATAGGCACGGCGCTCGCCGTCAATCTTCGGGAACTCCTGTCCGGGAATGGTGGTGGCGGCAGTGAAGGCATCGGCAGGAACATTGAAGGGCGTGTGTACGGTATATCCCATGAGTTCCAGCATCTTCTCGCCATAACGGCGGCCCAGCTCACGGTATCCCGGTGCATCAAAGTGCAGGCGGTCAGGACCGTTGGAGCATCCGGTTGAAGAAATGACGTGAGCGGTGTGGAGGGTCTTCGGCAGTTCGTTGATCTGCTTGTTGCAGGCAATGCACTGTCCCTGGCCGTTGGCCTGAACCACCTCGCCAACCAGCAGGGGAACCTCTTCGGGCTTCAGCTGCAGGTCACCCAGCAGGTGGTCATAGACGTTCTGTACTTTCAGTGCCCAGTCGGCTTCACCAGTGTTTGACTCGCCCTGATGCATGAGGACGCCCTTGATGACACCGTCCTGCTGAGCTTTCTTGGCCAGCGTGACCAGACACTCGTAGGGGTTGTTGTCGTATGCGGCAAGCATGCCTTTCATCCAACCCGGAGCAATCTTGAGGTAGTTGGCAATGCTGTCGGGCATAAAACCCTCAATGCGGATGCCGCCGATGGCTACGTGGATGACACCTACGCGGATGTTCTCGGGCAAGTTTTCAATGAGTGTACGGCCAAAGTAGTCGGCGGGTGTCAGACCGGTGTTGGGACGGCAGAGTGGGGCAGAGGCCTCACACCATTCACCCTTCTTACGGTTACGCTGCGGGTCATCAACGGCCGGCATCAGCAGGAAACGCGGTCCCGGGCTGGCAATGTCCTGTGCCTCGGGGCGTGCAGCACCCTCCATGTTTGACTGACCGAAACACAAGAAAATGTAGAAATTGGGGTCAGGACCGTTTCCGACCTGTGTGGTCGCATTTGCTGCGAGCATGTTCTGTGACCATGCCAAGAGTGCAATTGTCACCAGAAAAAATTTTTTTAATGTTTTCATTGTATAAAGTATAAATAAGTGTTTTTAGTTGTTGATTATGGTGCAAAGGTAGTGTTTTTCTTTGAAATGTTAAGGTCCCTTATGTTTCATAAACTTTTATATATGTATCAAAAATGCACAAACAGGGCTTTACACGGTGTAAAGTTCTATAAAAAAACGCCTAAAGCATTGATTTTCTCAGTTTTTATGCTTACCTTTGCCGCCGTTAAACTATAATATGATTTGTATGAAAAGGTTATTTATTTCGGTGGTTCTCATTGCTGCTGCCCTTTCTATGGAAGCTGCACCGCCTAGAACTCACCTTATTGTGTACGGCACCCAACTGCAGACCATCACGGGTTTTGGAGCAGCCTGCTGTGACGGTGCCATGAAACCCTTTGGCAACGACAATGGTCCTGTGAGCAAGCTCTATGGTGTGAAGTCAAAAATCGGATTGAACATTATGCGTATGGAAATCTCTCCGAGTTTCACAGGAGACAATTGGGGCGACTACGACTGGAACGGCTCGCTGCCATCGGCCAAAATCGTCAAGAAACGTGGCGGCATCGTGTTTGGTACTCCTTGGTCACCTCCCGGTGAGTATAAGACCAACGGCACGGCTCAGGGCGGTAATGCTGAGGACCAAGGCTACCAGCATGGCAAGTTGCGTACGGACTGCTACGACAAGTTCTTCCCTTGGCTGAATACCTATTTGGAGTGGATGCAGAATCATGAGGTTAATGTTGATGCCGTGTCTATCCAGAACGAGCCCGACTGGTGGGTGAATTATTCCGGCTGTCTCTATGAGCCGGCGGAACAGAAGACGCTGGTCAAGAACTATGCCTGGATGCTCGACCGCGAGAAGTTTCCTGGTGTTAGGATTATCAGTGCAGAGCCTTTGGGATTCAGGAAAGACTATTTCGATGCCCTGTTGAATGATGAAACCTGTCGTGAGCAGGTGGATATCTTTGCCGGGCATATTTACGGTCATCTGCCTCTTCAATACATCAAGCCTGTTGCTGATGATGCACTTCCCTATGGCAAGGAAATCTGGATGACGGAACACTCTGTGACCGATAACATTGATCACATGCCCAATTGGAACGACAACCTGATTTTCGCCGAGGAGCTGAACGAGTGTATGCTCGCTGGTTGCACGGGATATATATATTGGTACATGCGCGCGCATTGGGCCTTCTGCGGTACAGGTCAGGCATGGGAGCATAATGGCCAGAGCTACAACTTCCCTGAAAACGAAAAGGATGCGTTGCTGCCTCGTGCCTTTGTCATGTCCCACTTCTCCAAGAATGTCACTGGCTCCACTCGTCTGCAGACCTCACTGGACAATATTTCCGGTCGTCAGAACGAGAACGTTCTTTTCAACTATGAGTTCTCGGCTTATGTGAAGGGTGACTCCATCATCGTGATGGCCATCAACGCAACGTCAAATAGCCGCGAGTTGAAAATATCGCTTCCTTATGTGGTAAAGAGTGGTACGCTTTGGCTTTCGACAGGTAATGAAACTGCAAACCTTTGTCAGAAGTCAACTCTCGACATTTCCGAACCCACTGACGAGTTGATTTACGAGATGCCTGCCCAGAGCCTGAATACCTATATCTTCACGATTAACGGTAGCACCGCTATTCAGGATGTAAAGCTCTATCAGGAAAATTCTACTGGTTGGCATACGCTGGACGGTATTAGCCTGAACAAGAAACCAACCCAGAAGGGTGTCTATATCCACAACGGCAAAAAGGTCGTGATTAAGTGAGTGAAATAAGAGCTCGCTCTCATTTCCGAACGTGAACGAGCTCGAGCTATAGCTCAAGCTCGTGATTAGGTAAAGCCTCACCCCTAACCCCTCTCCAAAGGGAGAGGGGAACTGTGAGAGCTCGAGCTAGCTCAAGGTCGTGATAAAGTGAAGCCTCACCCCTACCCCCTCTCCCATAGAGAGGGGAACTTTGAGAACTCGAGATCAAGAACGCAGATTCTTTTTCTCAACCACGAATCTTACGAATTTCACGAATGGCTGCGCGTCCTAGGGAAGTAGATGAAATTCGTGTAAATTCGTAAAATTCGTGGTTGTATAAAAATGGTAAGGTATAATTGTATATAATTACCTAAATTAATATCACAATATCACACGTACTGATAACCAGGTAGTTATGGTGTGATATTGTGATATTATATTTGAAAAACGGCATATTTCGTAACATTCCCACCGTGGGAATGCTTCAGAAGTCGGCAGCAAACCATGCGTTCCCTCCGTGGGAATCCATCGTTTGCTCCGTCCTTTGTCTTTTCCTGATTTCACTTGACAGTTTTCACCGGGTTAAACTGAATTGCTTGTCAACATCGTTTACTTCGTACTGAAAACCTTGTCAGTCGTTGCCGTTGCTTCCTGAAAGGCTTGTCGGACTATGAAAATATCGGACAAATCCCGAGTCCTCCTTTTCTTCGGCAAAGTCTGGTGGGGCTCGATGCCCCATCAGACTTTTAGTGGTGGCATCGGCATAAAACCGTCGTCCACCTTTTCTTCGGCGGGGCAAAGTTAGTGAATAAATCCTTGCTGTGCAAGTTTTCATCTGTCTTTTTTCCATAGGTTCTTGCCTGGCACCTCTCCATTGTACACATCCATGGGCTTCTTGTTGCCGATACTCATGTGCGGACGGACGCTGTTGTAGAAGTCAATCATCGCGCCTATCTCGCGCTCTGCCTCCTCATAGTCCCTGAACATGGTCTGGTGATAGATCCACTCGTCCTTGAGGATGCCATTCATGCGTTCAGCCACGGCATTGTCCGTGGGGTTGTAGCACTCTGTCATGGAAATCCGTATATGGTGCTCCGTCAGCTTACTTACGTACAACTGGCAGGCGTACTGCACGCCACGGTCGGAGTGATGGACTGTTCCGCAGAGATTGCCGCCTCCTGCCGTCCTGATGGCCATTTCGAGGGCTTTGGCAGTGTTCTCCGCCTCCAGCGACTCTGACAGGCACCAGCCCAGCACGGCATGAGAGTAGCCGTCGGTTATCAGGTGCAGGTAGAGCACGTCGCCCTCTATCCAAATGTAGGTGATGTCGGCATACCACACGTGGTTGGGATACTCGGCCACAAGCCCGACCGTCAGGTTGGGATACTTGAAGTACACGTGGCTTGAGTCCGTTGTGTGTCGCGGCTTTTTCTTCGGTAGCATGAGATGATGGCGGCGCAGCAGCTCCAGAAACGAATCCCTCCCTCCGACAAACTCACGGCCCAGTTCCTCCGTCAGCAGTACGTGAAGCTTCACGCCGCCAAGGCGGGGAGCCTGCATCCGGTACCATTCCACATATTCTATTATTACTTTCACACGCTGCACCTCCGTGTACAGCACCTTGCGCTTCTCGTAGTACCACTGCCTACGCTTGTCAAACAGCCCGCAAAGGGTCTCCACACTCTCCCGTGGATACTCTTCGCGGAGCGCATCTACTGCTTGACACCATCTTTTTTTAATATTGAGATGCCCTCCTCACGCTCGGCTATCTCAATAACCTTTTCTAAAGCACGGCAGCGAAGACGCTCCATAGCCAAACTCTTCTCAAGATCGGCTATACGCTCCTGAAGAATCTGTTCATCGCTCTTGCCTCTGTCTTTGCCTCCCATACGATACGTGGATATGATTTCTTCCGGCAAAGATAGCTCTTTTGAG
>JAILHP010000197.1 GCA_024695705.1 Prevotella sp.
CAACCACGGTGAGGCACACGCCGTTGTGGGATACGCTTTGGTCAATCTTTAGTTCGTTGACGAAGGAACAGGTTAGTGTGAAGTCAATATTCTCGCGATCGTGCTTGATGTCAACTACGGTGGCAAATTCTTCGATGATTCCAGAAAACATAAATATAAATTAAAAAGTTAAAAAAGGAGGTCGTACCGATGATGTGATGAAAACTCCTATTTCTAAGATTTGAGAGCTCTCTGAGCTTTGTAATCCACCGGCATTACTGCTGCCTTTCGGCTTGTGGCCCGCCATCACACAGGGAAGCGACTCGGTTTTCGATTTAATTTGATGAGTATCCCGATCTAACCGATACGACCTTTCTGACTGCAAAGATAATAAAAAGTTAGGAGTTTGGAGTTAGGTGTTAGGAGTTTTTAGAGTTTTTTACTTTCTTTATCACTCAACACTCAATGCTCAACGCTCAACGCTGCCCTCGCGGAACTGCGTAGGAGTGAGTCCGGTCTTCTGCTTGAAGGCGCGGGTGAAATAGACGGGGTCGATGATACCCACTTGGGCGGCGATTTCTGGGATGGGCGTTTCTTTGTCCTGTTTCAGCAACTGTTGGGCTTTCTTGATACGGAAGTCGGTAACAAACTCCTTGGGTGCCATGCCCGTAATGGTTTCCAACTTGTTGTAGTAGGCGGCGCGTCCCAGCGTTGACTGGGCTATTATGTCCTCATACTTCATGTTGGCATTCTGATAGTTCTGCTCGAGCCATTCCAGCTGTTTCTTCATGAAGTCAAACTCTTCCTTCTTTTCGAAGGCGATGTTCTTCTTGCCCACCCAGAGGGTTTGCTTGCGCTTCTGGCTCTTGACGTGCTCCTTGTGCATGTAGTAGAGGACTGCGGAGCCGATGCAGAGCAGCATGAGGTATATCCAGAGGGCGGCGGGCGACAGGAGCCAGTAGGGCGGCACGGTGACCTTGATGGTGCGCAGGTCGTAGTTGTTGGGGGCGGCCAGGAGGAAGGCCTTGACCTTGAAGGTATAGGTGCCTGCGGGCAGGTTGTCGTAAGTCGCCATGCGTGTACGGTCGGCGTTCTTCCAGTCTTCGTCATAGCCCTCGAGCATGTACTGGTAGTGTATGCGGTGCTGCAGCTGGTAGTTGAGCGATGCGAAGCGAATGGAGAAGGAACTGTCGTGACTGGGCAGCTCTACTTGGGCGCTGTCGGGCACGTAGTAGTCGAAATATTTGTTGAGGCGTGGCGAGGCAATCTGGTTGTCAATGAAGAAATCGGTAATGTTCAGCTTGAGCAGCGATGCCTGCGGGTTGATGAGTTTGTTGTGGTTGACGTAGTAGTAGCCGTTGATGGTGCCGCAGAGGATGTCGCCGTTGGGCATGGCGTGGATAGCGGCTTCCGAGCACATGGTGTTGTCAATGCCGTCCTGCGTGCCCAGGGTGCTGACGATGTGCGCCTGCTTGTCGAAGAAGCTGATGTTATGGTCAGAAGCAAACCAGACGTGGTTCCTGTTGTCGAAGGTGATGCTCCTGATTTCTTCGGAGGGAAGACCGTCCTGGGCATCGAAGGTCTCGAACATCCAGTTGCCTTTATCGTCCTTGCCGATGGTGTGGCTCAGGCCTCCGCCATTGGTGCCTACCCACATGGAGCCGTTATCGTCGCAGGTCATGTAGAGAATGTCGTTGCTGCCCAGCATGTGCTCGGGATCGTCGCAGTTTTCAAGTGTCTCGCAGACGAACTTGTTGTGCTTGAGCGACATGCGCAGAATGCCGTCGGTGGTTCCTGCCCATACGCAACCTTCCTTGTCAAGGGCGATGGTGCGTATCTTCTGGTAGGAGTCCTTGGGGTAGGAATGGAGTCCGTTCTGCTTGTTTAGGATGCGGTAGGTGTTGTTGGGCTGTCGGGTGATGATGTTGATGCCTCCGCCGTAGGTGCCCACCCAGATGTTGCCCTCGGGGTCTTCCACGGTGTAGTAGGCGTTATCGTCGTTCAGGCTGTTGGGATTGCCGTCCTGATGCTGGAAGAAGGTGAGCGCAAAGCTGTTGCCGGTGGGTGTTACCCTGATGACGCCGTTGCCCTTGGAACTGAGCCAGTAGTTGCCCTCACGGTCTTTGTTGATGCCGTATATGCGTCCGAAGCTGTTGCCGTAGTTGTCGCTGTCGAGCACGGTGCGGCGGCCGTCGTCGCTGATGATGACGAGGGTGTTGTCCTTGTTGCCGATGAGCAGCTGGCGGCGCTCCTTGTCGTAGTAGATGGCGCGTATCTCGTTGGCCACGCCTGCCTCGTTCTCAAACAGTTGCCTGCGTACAACAGTATTTTTCTGCAGCTCCAGCTTCTCAAGTCCGCGCAGGTTGGTTGACTCCCAGACGATGCCCTCGGGCAGAGCCATGAAGGCGTGGACGGTGTTGGAGAGGTTCCACGGGTCGTCGGGGTCGTTGTGGAAGTACTCCACTCGGTCGGCCTCGCGGTTGTAGTAGCCGAAGCCTCCCTGGTTCATGTTAATCCAGACGGTGTTGTTGACCTCCATGATGACGGCGCCCTTCACGTCCAGCTGAGGCACGATGACATCTTGAGTGAACGACTTGATGTTACCCGTTTTCTGGTTGAGGCGCGATACTCCCTGCACGTCAAGTGAGAACCATATCAGCTCCTGGCTGTCAACAAAGAGGGCTGAGATGGGGGCCTGTACCTCAGCCAGTTTCTGGGGATTGAGCCCTGGGGTGTATTTGATGATTTTCCCTGAGAGGGTTCCGGCATAGACGTGGGGACCGTCGGAGAAGATGCAGGTGATGACTTCGTCTTCGAAGACACCGGTGGGCTGGATGGTGCCGTCGGTGGCGTTCATGCGGTGGATGCCCTTGTTGGTAGCCAGCCACAGCGTTCCCCTGATGCCTTCGGCAATGCCTCGCACCTGGAGATCGTTGGTCTTGATGAGACGGGTGGTGACCTTGTTGTCCTTGAGCACCATCTGGTAGATGCCTTGGTCCTGAATAATGGCAAATACATCGCCTTTCTTGTTGGCAAAGAGGCAGCGATCAGTCATGAAGCTCTCATAGCCGGGAATGTCCTGCAGGGGGTTGATGATGGTGTCGGTCTTCCGGTTAAGCACGAAAACCCTTCCGTCGTACATGCGCAGCCAGACGTTCTGCCCATTGTCAATGCAGAGCTCCGCGATGCGGTTGTGCATCAGGGGGATGCCGCTGGCGTTGCCCGTCGGGTAATTGTAGAACTCATAGCCGTCGAAACGCGAGAAACCATTCCATGAGGCAATCCAAATGAATCCGTAGGTGTCCGTCTTGATGTCGGAAATGGTGTTGCTGGTCATTCCGTCCTCAGCAGAATAGTGGGACAGGACGGCGCGCAACTCCTGGCTTCTGACGGTCAGGCTTCCTGACAGCAGGAGGGACGTCAACAGGATGATTAGTTGAGCAGGTCGTAGCCTCATATTTTATAGTTTCTCTGAAAATTGCCGCAAGTTACAAATTATTTTTGAAATACAAAATATTTTTGAAGGAATTATTGCCTTTCGGGCCTATTTTCACAAAAAAACACCGCCTTCGGGGTACGAAGACGGCGTTTTTCCTATGATTTAATGTAGATTTCAGTTACTCAACGGTAGTGTCGAAGAACATGGCTACGCGGTTGAAGTCGTTCTCCTCAGACAGCTCGCTGGTAGCACCCATGCCCTCGGTGGTGAGGCGGCTTGATGCAATCTTGTAGCGGTTGATGAGAGCGGTGCGTACAGACTCGGCACGGGCAATCGAGAGCTTCAGGTTGCGCTCGGGGTCACCCTCGGGTGATGCATAACCCTTGATGAGAATCTTAGCCTCGGGGTGGTTGCGCATGTACTTGGCCACCATCTCTACGCTGGCGTATTGGGCAGCATCGATGGTGCTCTTGCCCTGACCGAAGATGACGATGGGCTGCAGCAGGTTCTTCTTTACAACAACCGTAGTGGCAGGCATCGGACGCTCCTCGCAAGCCTTCAGCTTGGCCTGCAGGTCTTCTACCTGAGCCTCAAGACCGGCAATGGTGCGGGTGTTCTCCTGGATGCGACCGTCCTTCAGCTCGTTGTCTGCACGCAGCTCGTTGATGCGGGCGTTCAGGGCGTTAATCTCGCCTATGTTGCGGAGCGGCTCAATAGCGAAGTTGTGGGTGCCGTTGCTGTTACCGAACTTATAGACAAGACCTAAGTTGGCCTGCAGAATGGTGTTGTCGATGTTCAACTTGAAGCGGTTGTTGACACACATCTTGTCTGCATAGCCTTCCAATCCATAGATGATGGCGGGCTCTACGTAGATCTGCCAGGCCTTCTTCTCACCGAGATTGAAGGCGAAGTCAAGAGCAAACTTCGATGTAATCTCGTTGACGCGTACGGGAACTCCGAAAGTGTGTTTCCAGCCTAAACCGCCCAAAGCGATAACCTCAAACGGACGGGGCTCACCCTTGTAGCCTCCGAAGAGGTTGCTCAGGTTGAACGTACCCAGCAGGTTCACGTTCGTAGCGTTGATGAATGTCTTAGATGAGCTGAGCGTCGATTTGTCGTTAGCCTTGAAGTAGGCGTTGCCTTCCAGAGCCAGACCGAAGACGGTAGTAAGGTTCTTACCCAAGCGTACGCCGAAGTTGGGGGCCATGCCCTTGAATGCTGTGGAGTTGTCACCCTCGACGGTTCCCGTGAATGCCAAACCACCATTGATACCGATGTACCAGTTGTCGCCTGCCTTGTTAGCTGTAACGGCCGTCTGGGCATTAGCGCTTGCTGTCAGCAATGCTGCAGCGAAAATCATTATTACTTTTTTCATTGCGATAAACATTTAAATGTAACAGTTTGTATAAAAATAATCAATTCTCAATTCTAAAAGCTCAAAGCTCAATGACCATCTTCTGTGCCCCGATGGTCAGGAAGGGCTTGATGTCCTGATAGCTCAGCGTGAACGACGGCATGCCCGCAGCATAGGGGGCAATCTCGTAGGGCTGATACAGGAACTCCACGCCTTTCTCCGTCATGTAGGGGTCAGCCTTCGGGTGCGACAGCGAGTTGATGTCGTCGTCCGTCAGCAGCCAGTCCTTCAGCTCTGCATCTGTCTGGGCATCGGCTCCGGCTTCTTTGAAGTAGGTGCGCAGACCTTCCTTCGTCTCTTGGTAGAACTCCTCCGAGAGGAGCTGGCGCATCATGTCGTAGCCGAAACGGCGACCATCGCTCTTGCGGAAGGTGACGCCCGTCTGCGACTGCATGCCGTGGGCACCGCCCAGATAGGTATCCGTTGTGGTGATGTAGGTTACCACTTTTTCGGTTTCATAGACCTTGCGTATATCCACGTCGGTATAGAAGCTGACGTCATCCATCCAGTCACCTTCTCCGTCAGCCACTAGGTCTTTGTACTCGTCCTTCAGGTTGTTCCATTCGCCCTCACCATAGACGCTAACCAGCTGTTGTCCGTCGTTGGGGTCACCATCGAAAGTACCTCCAAGCTGTTCGTTAACATATTCCTGTATAGCATTGACGAGCAATTCGTTACCGTCCGTAGGATAGTCCACATAGCAATGCACATTGGCGTGGTCGGCCTCCTTGTGGAAGACGATGCTGTCGGTTTTCAGCTCGTCGCTGCCCGTCAGCGATGCCATTTTCTTCTTGATGCTGTCGCAGGAGGAGAGGGTAGTGGTGAGTGTCAGACAGCTCATCACCAGAAAGGAAATACCAATTACTGAAAGAATCTTTTTCTTCATTATCTTCTTTATGTAAAAAGGAGTCTCAAGCTGACTTGAAACTCCCTTGTCGTTGTTTGTGATTATTCGCCCTTGATGGCTGCTACGCCGGGGAGAACCTTTCCTTCTATGGCTTCAAGCAAAGCACCGCCGCCGGTTGAGATGTAGCTTACCTTGTCGGCCAGGCCGAACTTGTTGACGCAGGCAACGGAATCGCCACCGCCGATGAGTGAGAAGGCACCCTCAGCAGTTGCCTCGGCAATAGCCTCACCGATGGCGCGGCTACCGGCTGTGAAGTCGTCGCACTCGAATACGCCGGCAGGACCGTTCCACAGGATGGTCTTAGCACCCTTGATGGCCTTGCGGAAGTCAGCCTGTGAAGCAGGACCGGCATCCACACCCTCGAAGCCAGCGGGAACGTTGTTGGCAGGGCAGGTGATAATCTCAGAGCCGGGCTTGACGGTCATTGTACCGAAGTCCAGGCCGTTGGTGGCTGTGCAGTCGCTACCCAGAACAAGCTCTACGCCGTTCTTCTTGGCCAGCTCCTCAACGCCCAGGGCAACGTCCAGCTTGTCGAGTTCAACGATAGAGTTACCAATCTCGCCGTTGTGAGCTTTGGCGAAGGTATAGGTCATGCCGCCGCAGAGGATGAGCTTGTCAACCTTGCCCAGCAGGTTCTCGATGATACCAATTTTAGAACTAACCTTTGAGCCGCCCATGATGGCAACGAACGGACGGTTGATGTTGCTGAGCACGTTGTCAACAGCCTTTACTTCCTTCTCCATCAGCAGACCGAGCATCTTGTTGTCGGCATCGAAGTAGTCAGCGATGACAGCGGTAGAAGCGTGCTTACGGTGAGCAGTACCGAAGGCGTCCATCACGTAGCAGTCAGCATAGCTGGCCAGCGTCTTGGCAAACTCCTTCTGGCTGACCTTCAGGGCCTTCTTGGCCTCGTCAAACTCGGGAGTACCCTTCTCCAGACCAACGGGCTTGCCTTCCTCCTCGGGATAGAAGCGAAGGTTCTCCAGCAGCAGGGCCTCGCCCATCTTCAGGGCAGCAGCCTCGGCCTGAGCCTTAGCGCAGTCAGGAGCAAAAGCAACGGGAACGCCGAGGGCCTTCTCTACGGCCTCGCGGATCTGACCCAGCGACTTCTTGGGGTCAACTTTTCCTTTGGGCTTGCCCATGTGCGACATGATAATCGTAGCACCACCGTCAGCCAGAATCTTCTTCAGCGTAGGAAGGGCACCACGGATTCGGGTGTCGTCAGTAATCTTACCATTTTCATCCAGGGGCACGTTGAAGTCAACGCGCACGATTGCCTTCTTGCCGGCAAAGTTGAATTCGTTGATTGTCATAATGTTTTGCGTTATTTAAATAATGTTGAATACCAAATGCGTTCTTATCGCCTGCAAAGGTAATGCATTTGTCTGACACCGCCAAAGATTCTTCGCGTTTTTTCAAGACTTTCGCCAAACCTGTCCTTCTCTTCTCGCGTCAATCTTGCGTCAATTTTGGGGATAGTCTTTATAAAGAAATTCGGAAGTCCCTGATTGCCAGAAACTTCCGATTCAACTTCTGAGGTACCTAGCAGACTGATTTTAATACGTTTATTTTCAGTTAGTTACATAAAAATGTGTAATGTATTATTGAAGGTGTTTTTGAGATAAATAGGTGATTTCTTATATATAAATAATGTACGGAAATGCTGTGATAATGGGCGTTTCAAGAAAATAATTAAAAAATGTGTGCCGGTTAAGCAGGTTGAAATATTTATCAGCAATCGGTAAAAATGATGTCATTTTCCGTCAGGTCGTAAAAGTAAATAATTGCAAAATAGGTGGGGCATATGTGGGGCACAATCATTTTTTTGTTTATCTTTGCATCACAATTCAATTACCATTATGATTAGATACAAGTTAAGAAAGATTATTGACGGGACGGGCTTGTTGTTCCTACGCCTGTCCGTAAGACGTAAGAAGATTGATACCGACATTTCCTTAAAGATTAAGATGCCGGTAAAGGACTGGGCTAACGAGACACAGTTGCCGAAGAATATCTATGACAAGCGACCGAGAGCTGACCTGGGAGGAATGTCTTACGCACAGCTGGCAGAAATGCTGATGAAGATAAAGCGGCTGCTGATAGCTGCCGAGCAAGACGGCACACTGAATATGGAGCTGGCCAGGAAGATAATCCACAACGTTATCTCTGGTGAGGTGGCTGACGATGTTTCCAAGGCTGACCAGGTTCCTGATGTTTTCCAGATGCCTGACGCTTACCTGGAGCCTCAGCCTCAGCAAAGGAAGCAGACATTCATGGAGTTTGTGGAGCAGTATATCAGCGAGTGCGAGAGCGGGGAACGTACAAAGACACGCAGCACCAAGCGCATGGCTTCCAGCACGCTGAAACGCTACCGTGGCGTACAGGAGCAGCTGAAGGAATACCAGAAGAAGCGCCACTGCGTCATTGACTGGGATGATATCACCCTGGACTTCTACGATGACCTGAAGCAGTTTTTCATCAGGAAGGACTACAGCCCCAACACCATTGCGCTGACCATCAAGGTGCTGAAGACGTTTCTCTATGCTGCCAGGGATATGCACCTGACGACGCGTGAGGACTTCACCAGCCGTAAGTTCTCTGCCGACTGGGAGCAGGTGGATAACATCTACATCACTCAGGAGCGCCTGGACGAAATGGCTGACTTCGACATGAGCAGCTACAGGAAGATGAAGATCCGGGCCGAGAAATACGCCAAGGATGACGAGGAGCGTAAGACGCTGCTGCATGCCCTCAGGCGTGACGTGTACCGCCGGAGCCTCAGCGAGGCCCGTGACGTGTTTGTGATGGGATGCCTGACAGGGCAGCGCGTCAGTGACTATAAGCGTATCAACGCCGACATGGTGGAGACGATCGTCGGCGATAGGAAGTTCCTGCACCTGGTACAGCTGAAGACAGGCAAGGACGTGTATGTGCCGTACTTCGACACCATGAAGCGTATTCTTGACCGCTACGACGGTGAGCTGCCCCACGTCTATGAGCAGCACCTGAATGAGCGTATCAAGGTGGTGGGCCTGCTGCTGGGATGGACGGAGCCTGCCGGACTGACGGAGCACAAGGGCCTGATGGAGTATGCCAGTGAAAAGCGCTTCTGCGATGCCATCAAGACGCATACCGCCCGCCGTACGTTTGCCACCAATGCCTACAAGGCCGGTGTGCCGCTGTCGGCCATCATCGCCGTGACGGGCCACAGCAGCGAGGAAATGCTGAAACGCTACCTGAAGCTGGGCAGCAAGGAGCGGGGCCTGCTGGCTGCCGAGGAGTTTGACAAGGTACACAAGGCGATGTGACCATTTTCGTGAGGTCACGAAAAAGCTGCAGCATACCTCACGGCAGACCACAGCACTAACAAAATTTTGCAATATTATTATTTGATGTTGAACTGTTGACGTTTCTGGGACGCGGGGTACGGACATGAGAAAAGCCGCACGACGCGTTGTCTAAGTTCTCGATAACAGAAACTCCCGGGGTGTTTCCACTTCCAGACGCGGTTGCGGCAGTAATTCTTTGCCGGAATACCACAGGCCACCGTAATGACCTGCGGAATCCTTCAGTTATCGAATATTTTAGACGTGGGCAAAGGTAAAGAAAAATCCCGAAACCTCCAAAGGATTCCGGGACTTTTTCCAAGTTTTTAAGGATTCTGCTGATTCTGGTTGCCTGATTCAGAATCCTTGCGGGCATCGGCCACCTTGTTACGCCACTCACGGTTCAGCTCTACGCTGCCTTTCGACGTAAGCTCTGCCTTGGTGAAGGCCCCGGTAGCCTGTGCGCACAGCCGGAGGGCCTGGATGTTGTCCGTTGCGCCGCCCATGGAGAGGTCAACATCTTCAAGCGAGGCCCAGCCGCCGTGGTTCTCGATGTGGGCCGAGAAGATGGCCAGGTCATCCAGCTTGACGGGCTGTCCGTTAAGGCTCAGCTCACGAATACACTTCACCATGTCGGTAATGATACCGCTGATGGTACCCTCTGAGAAGGGTGATCCGTGACTGGTCATGTGGTTTGCCAACTCGCGTATGCCGATGGGCTTGTTGTTGTCGGCATAAGCATAATAGCGTCCGAAGCTGTCGGACTTCTCGTTGTTGTTTTTTGATAGGTAAACTTTAACTGCCATACTGTTTATGATTGATTAATTAGTCGCTGTAAGTATAGCAAACACTGTGCCACAAACAGCATGGCATATACTTTGGCAGAAATAAGTCCAGGTTATTTGCAAATAAGTGATGGTTATTGACAAATAACCTGGGGTTATTTTTCATCATTCATATTCTCTACATAGTAGGCAAGCAGCTTTCTCTTGATATACTGCGTGCAATACCTGACATCTTCTTCCGTTCCTTTATACCTTATTATTATTCTAGTAATAATATATTCAACGGCAGTATATGTCAGGTGGCCCTGGATAATTTTATCAGATATTGTTTCCAGATAATTATCCAGGACACCAAACTCCTTGCCCAGACGAAAATTGTCTTCAAAGTCGAAGAGATCTATTATCGCCTCAGTTTGCTGTGTAACGTCTTGTAACTTCTCCATCGGATAATTGAAATACCAAAATGATACACTTACGGACGCCATCTATAATTATCTTCTCGGTAATCATGCTCTTCTACGTCGTCACGTACATTATCAAAAATATCTTCTCTAAAGTAATCAATGTTTTCTCTAACATAGTCCTCGATGTCATCTTCATGAATATACTCACCATCTTCAATAGACATTATCAAGTCTTCCTTTTCTTCACATTCGCTACAAAACTGGAAAGATTTGTTAGTTATGTCTTGCTTAGTTATGAACAATAAGCGGGATTTGTCAACATTCATAAAGCCATACGAATGCTCTTTATAAATTTTGACAACGTGAAAGAATGTATGGTAAACAGAATCCCCTAACAACATAAACCCGACAATTGTTTGACGGTCGATTTCTTCCTGTTCGGCCGTCCACTTTTCAAGTTGTTCTTTTGCCTTACGGACACTATCCTGATAGCGTGGATCGTGTGCAAGAGAATCTTTTATAAATGCTTGTCTTATGGAGTCGTTTTGTTTCTTTTCAATATATGCTTCCTTTTCATAAGAAGAATACAAATTACAACCTTTATAAAGTATTAACGCCCCAACAATCCACAATAAACAACTTGACCATGCCTTTACGTTGTCTTTATCCATGCGTCAGGTTAATTCACAATCTTCCTTCGTTTTTGAGACAGTCAACTGCTTGCCGTATCCATTCAAAAGCAAAAACCAATTCTTCTGAACGCTCTGGAGAAACGTTCTGATTAATAGCGGAAGTGTCAATATATTTACCTTCTTCGGCACACGCTATCGAATACTTTGCAAACCTTTCTTCATCCAAAGGATGGGATGCTTCAGGAAATCCATTTAGGAAATCTTTTAGTAAATCATCTGATTTTGCCATAATAGCTACTTATTAAATATTTCAATATTGTTATCACCAAAGACCAACTTTAGTACCTGGTCTTTTTTATCTTTCCTCAACTTGATTTGAAGCACTGCCTCAACTTGCTCATCCTCTTTTTGAGTTAACTTTACATACCTGTCAGGGTAAGTAAACAAATCCACAACCGACATTTCAAAGACTTTTGAGATAATCTCAAGTTCTTTGACGCGTAAATCTCGTTTCCCTTTCTCGATATTGCTGACAACAGCAACATCTAAATGTAAGGCATCAGCAATAACCTGCTGATTAATTGACTTTTGTTGTCTGATCTCTTTAATCGCTTCGTAAATTTCCATAAATGTAAAATTAGTAATTTGTTTTGATATTCCGTTTGTTAAATCATCTTAATATTTGAGATTTTCTCAAATAGAAATTGAGATATTCTCAAATTTATGTCTATATTTGCACTCGAAATCTATTAATAACGGGTTTAAAACTACTTTAAAAGTAGAATCGGACTACAAAGGTAAACATAAAAAATGAGATTATGGCAAGAAATGTAAATAGTAATTGAAAAGTATACCACTATAATAATCGAAAAGTATACCACGTAGACCAGAGTAAAACGTTATATACATGGTGACTCATAAGAGCGCTGTAAGGTATAATTAGTTTAAAAGATGGTCGACATGGACAAG
>JAILHP010000199.1 GCA_024695705.1 Prevotella sp.
AGGGTGCCCCAGACCTTGAATCGGACTGTTCTACATCTTCATATTGAAGTGCGAGAGGATGGGATTGGCTAGGTTCGGTTCGGAGGGGACCAAAAGACGGGCTCTTCTAGCCATTCTCTCACTTACGCACGAACTTGTTCCCATTACATATATACAATCCGGGGGTAAGATGACTACCATCAACCTTTTGTCCGTTGAGGCGATAGATAGCCTCTGGCTGCTCGCCCGCTGTCCGCATGGTGTTTCTGACAGTCGACTCTGTCGGACGGGGATAAATCTCGTTGATGCCTTCCATTGCGAAAATACCGAAAACCGTCAGGTTATTGCGGTCGATAATGGTCATGCTGCCCTTTGTTCCTTCCTGACTGCGGTAGTTCGTGTCCCATGTCATGGGGACCATGCCGCCCATCTCTTTGCACAAGCGATGCAGTTCACGATAGTGGGCCTTGATGGAGGCATTGTGCTTTTCCTGGCTCTCACCTGACAACGACGACAGGTCGCGCCAGTTGGCTCCAAACTCACCGATGACCACGGGGTAGCCCTTATCCACGAAATTGGTCTTCATCATCTGCAACAGGTTTCTCATATCGGCCTCCTCGCCCCAGGTGGCATTGTGCGTAGAGCCGCTCAGGTGGTTGCCCTGTCCCCAGTAGTAAAACACCTTGCCCCACGACTCGTCTGTCTCCATGCCCCAGAACTGCCAGGGGTTATAGTAGTGTATCTCAACTGCCAGCCTACCCTCGATGACGTCCGTTGGCATCTTGCCGGCCATGAAGTTACAGGTGTGTTCAATATTAGTCGAGGGTCCCTGCACTACCAGTACACGCTTGGCATTGTTGCCCCCCGTGGCACGTACGGCATCCACAAAGGTCTGATTATACTGTATCAGGTTGTTCGTGGCCGCCTGGTCCTCGGCATTCGGCTCGTTCAGTCCGGCAAAGAGCAGGTGCTCGTCGTAGTCCTTGAAGGCATTGGCAATCTGAGTCCAAAGAGCCGTCAGTATAGTCTTGTTCCTCTCGATGGTGGCTGTGTCAGAGTCTTTGATATGATTCTCCAGCCAGCCGCCGTCCCAGTGGTCGTTCAGCACCACATACAGGCCGTCGTTGATGCAGTAATCGACCACCTCCTTGACGCGCGTCATCCACTGACTGTCAATCTCGTAGGTCGAAGCATTGCTGATGTGTCCGTAGGCCCAGGCACACGGAATACGTACACTCTTGAAACCGAGACTCTTCACGTAGTCGATGATTTCCTGCGTAGTCTTAGTGTCCTGCCAGGCTGTCTCTGCACCCAGTCCGCCCTTGTTGTTTAGGAAGTCCACTCCTGCCCAGGTCGCAACACCCTCCATTGTATTGCCGAGGTTCCACCCAGGAGCCATATCGTCAATCACCTCCATTGCGGTACGGTCCTGAGCATCCGCCGCCGTCAGCGTCAGCAACAAGCCTAATAAGGTCAATAATCCTTTTCTCATACTTATAATTCTATTACCTACTTGTTATATCCACACTCTGGATCAGGAGAACCGTCCCCATGATTCCAAGATGTCACTCTAATTGTTTATTCGGTGGAGGTGGCAGAGCAGGAGCTTGCCGTTGCCGTCGCGCAGGTGCATGCCGTTACCCTGGCAGTAGCGGAAGTACTTGCAGCCGGCACACTCGCCGGTGTGCATCCATTCGCGATGACGATAGGAGGCATAGCGGTTCTCCCAGACGTCCATGAAGTCGTCCTTGTAGATGTTGCCCTGATTGTAGTCTGCCCGGATGCTGGCACAGGCGGCAATGGCGCCGTCGGCCATCACGGAACCTACTGTAATGCCAGCCTGACAGGAGAACAGGCGGTTACGCACCTCACCCTCGTAATTGCCGAGGAAGCCCTCGCAGCCATAGTCGGCGCGGATGCGGCCTTCCTCGAGCACCTTTCTTATATAGTCAAAGACGCCACGGAACTCCTCGTTCGTCAGCCGCATGTCAGGGTCGAGGACAGCCCTGCCCACGGGAAAGACGGTGAAGAGCCGCCAGCGCTTCACGCCCTTGGAGATGAGAAACTCCTTGATGTCGTCGAGATGGGGATAGTTGCGGCGGTTGACACAGGTGACAATGTCGAAGACGAAGCCCTCGGTGGCTACGAGCATATCGATGGCCTGACTCACCATCCGGAAGCTCTCGTCATTGCCGCGCATCCAGTTGTGGTCGGCCTCCAAACCGTCAAGGCTGATGGCCATCGTATGGATGCCGGCCCGCTGGAGTCCCTGCCAGCGCTGGGGCGTGAGGTGCAGGGCGTTGGTCACCATACCCCACGGGAAGCCTTTCTCATAGATGGCGCGTCCGCACTCTTCGATGTCACGGCGCATCAGCGGCTCACCGCCAGAGATGATGACAAACACCTTGTGCGGATTGGTCTTCTCAGCGATGCTGTCGAGCACGCGGAGGAAGTCCTCCTTGGGCATGTCGCGACTCTCAGCCTTCATCTTACAGTCGCTGCCACAGTGGCGGCACTTCAGGTCGCAGCGCAGGGTACACTCCCAGAAGAGTTGCTTCAGGGGATGCTCCCTGCGAACCATTTCCTCTTTCTGCCGCCACAGCTCAAGGGCCAGTCGCTTCTTCAGGGTCAGCGGTGTCGCTTTCATGACTTCTTCTTCAGCTTGACGTCGGTAGTCACTTCGTACTTTCCACCATACCAGTGGTTGTCTCCCTCGCCGACCTTCACGGCCTTGGCGTAGTCAACGTCGAGGGTGTCGCTCTGGAACTCGCCGCCATTGGCCTCACCGTCAACATCCTCAAGGATAATCTTGAGGTCAGACCTGGCCATTCCACCGTACTTTAACTTGTAATTACCCGATTCATCTGTCTGGACAGTACTAATATCATTTATATATACTCCAGCCTCTGACTTGATGATCATCTTCGCTGACGTCTTGATATTCTTAATAGGTATGCCAGCTTCGTCCGTCACTTGACCTTTTAGGATGTAGTCGGCATGCGGCGTGCCATATTCTACTGGTTCATCCGACGAAGAACACCCAAAACCCAACATTGACAGCAGAACTGTCAAAACCGCGTTATACCAACGGTAAAATCTTACTTTCATCTTTTCTTTATGATTTTGTTTTTGTTTATATCCTTTTTTGCTTAAACGCAGAAGTCCGCCAATCCTTGCTCTATAGCATAGGCCAAGGAACGGTTCTCTGGTTCATTTGTCTCTCCGAATGAATTGTTCTTGCGTTTGCCATAATCTATAATTGTTTTATGAATTTCTGTTGTTGTCTGTCTGCCGTTTCGCGGCTCTTTATCTTGGTCTTCACATCCCAGTATCCTTCTTTCTTATAGATGTTACTTGGGTATCTAATTCTATTGGATTTCGTCTTCTCGCCACAAAGATAAGGATATTCCTTAAAACCACCAAAGGAATTGATGGAAAAAAGGTTTGGCAAATGACAAAAACAAAATCATAAAGAAAAGATGAAAGTAAGATTTTACCGTTGG
>JAILHP010000017.1 GCA_024695705.1 Prevotella sp.
TTACAGGAGCAGATGGTTTCTGACGGTAAATCTGCGGAAGATTGCCGGTGGTTGAATTGGTGGCATAGCACGAGAAGATAGGCGTGTTATTATTCGGATTGTAACGAATGACGTTACGGGTATTAGAGCCTTGGAAGGTGATGGTGGCATTATTATCGCTGATGCTGATAGTCGCCTTGGCGTTGTCATCAGCAGTCGTTTCTGTTCTCAATAAGTTTTTATCACTGCTGGCAGCATACAGGTAGCCAGCGCCTACGTTGAAGAGATAATGATCTCCGTCCTTCTCCAGGGTGATAACCTGCGCTGCTTCTCCAGGAGTGAGCGTGCCGTCAGCGTTAAGCGTTACATCAGTGGTAGCAGAACGGTTGTTGGCGTTCTGAGTAGTACTGAGTGCCAACGCTGTTTCTCCGCTAACGTAGGCGACGAGAATCTTGTCACCAGCCTGAAGCGTACTGGCATCGGTCATCAGTTCATACTTGTCCTCCCCATTCGGATCGTTCGGATCATTCGGGTCGTTCGGATCATTCGGGTCTTCTCCGGGCTGGACATAGTGGTCGTAGCTGAAAGCTTGGTCAACATAGGAGCCCCAGATGTATTCCTCCAAACCGGGATAGTCGATGAACGGGTTGCGGTTGCCCTGTTTGGCATAGACAGCATTGTTGCGGTTGGTCTCCTTCTCGCTGACGGGGTCGTTCTTTGCCCACTTCATGAGCATTTCCAGCTGCCAGGCTTTAAGACCCGGGTAAGTATTTCCATCAAGGGTGGCCAACACGGCGTTTCGAGTGTCATGGGCGCCGGATGCGGTATTGTTCACCCCATAAGTGGTGTACCAGTCCTGCAGTTTCTCCTCGTAACAGGTCACCATATAGAAATAGGTACGCGCGAAGTCACCCTTGTACTCGTCGGCTGGCTCAAAGACCGTACCCGTGTAACCCGGATAGCTGCATGGGCCCAGCTTGCTGAAATCATTGGCTGACGTGTAGGTGGGATTGCTGGTCTCGCCGAAGGGGAAGTTGGCACGTTTTCCGTTGACATAGCCGTCGGTGGGATAAATGTGGAACAGGTCGGTGTACATGGGTGTGTTGCTGCCGAACCAACTCTGCGGGAACGAGTGTTCACGATTGTAGCTCTGGTTCTCTGCATTGTAATTGGCTCCCTGAGCAGTACCGCCTGGTACATAGTTCGTGATGTTGGAGTACATATCCCAGATTTTCCCGTCGCTGCGCACATCGGTAGTCTTGAAGGCAGTCCAAAGGCTGTTATATGATTGCTCCGTACGGTTATAGATAATTCCGCACATTGATGTCTTAAGAGCGGCGCCCTTCTTGCCATTAGCATTGCGATAATAGGGCACAAAGGAATTACTTTGTGCCCATATTATCGTGGCGGGTGCCGTCAGCAAGACAAGCGCCACTAATGCTCTTTTGACAAATACTTTACTGCGGATCACGCTTGTTACGATCTTCTTTCCTAATCATTGCAGGTGCATAAGGGGTGTCTTTGTTCACACCAACAACAATGTTGACTACCATCACGGCATCGCCAACATCAATCTGACCGTTTTGGTTCAGATCGGCAGCAATAGCGTTGAAGGTGGTGTTGGGCTGTCCAACCACATAGTTGACTATGCAGACGGCATCACCGATGTCAATGCCACCGTTGCCGTTGGCATCACCCATCAGGATGGTGGTGAACTGTACGGCTTCGGTCCAGTCACTTTCGCTGTTGGCACCGCATACTGCCTTCACCCTTGTTACATAGGGAGCACCTGACTCCAGTTCGTTCAAAGTATAAGGACTGGTAACGTCGCTCACAGTAGTCCATGCCGTCTCATTTTGCATCGTTGCATCGTCGATGTAGCGCATGAACTGCAACGTGTAACCGGCGGCTTCGCCCTGCCAGCTTACAACGGCAGAATTGTCGGTGATGTCAGAGACGCTCAAATCCGTAGGAACAGCACACGGCGGGACGTCTGTGGGTTCCTTAGAGATAAGAATATGGTTCTTCGACGAGAGAAGTCCGTTGCTGCTTGTCTGCGTTGCCGGAGCGGTCGGGTCATAGGCACCATTTACGTCCCTAAACATATAGTGAGCTTGTTTCGTTGTAGTAGTGAAGGTCGAGCAACTCATGTAGGGAGAATCGGAGCCCTCGCCACTGTTATCAACGGCAACAAATACCACATTGGAGCTTCCGTTGTACACGAACGGAGTAGTGAAAGTGATGTAAGTCCAGCCGCCAGACGTCATGGTGACGCTGCCGCTGAATACTTTGTCGCTTTCAGCTACGGCAATCCAGTCGGTCTTGTCGGCGAATTCACTCTTCGTCGTGGCCTTCATATAGAAGTCATAGCTACGGGTCTTCTCAGGTCCCTTGTTGTAGAAGGCAATGCTGGTGATCTTACCTGCTGTGCCTAACTCTTCAGCCGTGTAAATCTGCTCAGTCATGGAGTACTTGTAAGAGCAGTAGCTGGGCAGGTAGGTGTGAGAAGCTACGTCAGTACCAATCTCTATTGCGATGATGAAGTTAGCCACGAGGTTTCTGTCGGCGGTAGCAGTGAAGCTATAAGACATATCGGAAGAAACGAGCGTTCCGTCTTCAGTCCAGCCAGCGAACACATACTCCTCATTCGGTGTGGCAGTAACCGTACAGGTCTCGCCTGACTGATACTCGCCGCCGCCAGTCACTGTGCCACCCTCCTCGGGATTAGCGCTGACCGTGATGGTGACCGGTTCGGAAGAAGAAGTCTGCTTGGTAACAACGAGCTGGTTCTTCTGCGATAATAGAGCGTAGTTGCTTCCTGATGTCGGGGGTGACGACGGATTGAAATTGGTGTTGTCATCATAGATATAAATAGCCTGACTTGCAGCGCTGAACACGCGGCACGACATATGCGGAGAATTGCTGTAGTTACCTGTATTATCGTCGGTCACAAGAACCACGTTGGAAGTTCCGTCATACTCAAACGGAGTGGTGAAGGTAATCATTGTCCAGCCACCAGACGTCATGGTGACGCTGCCGCTGAACACCTTGTCGCTGGCATTTACTTTCACCCAGTCGGTCTTGCTCGAGAATTTGGCCTTCGTCGTGTTCTTCAGATAAAGGTCGAGGGTACGCGTCTTCTCTGCACCAGCATTGTAGAAGGCAATGCCGGTAATGGTGCCTGCCTCGCCCAACTCAGTAGCGGTATAGATCTGCTCGGTAAGAGAGTACTTGTAATAGTTGTATGTCGGCAGATAATCGTTTGTTGCTGTTCCACCGTCACCAATCATGAGACCCTCAGCGAAGTGAGCCACCAGATCCATATCGCTGGTCACGTTGAAGGTATATTGAGCTGAGCTGGAAACAACGTTGCCATTCCAGGTCCAGCCAGTGAACATATAACCGCTGGCAGGTGTGGCCGTCACGGTGCAGGATTGTCCGAAGGTGAACTCACCACCACCGCTCACGGTACCATGGTTGGTATTCTCAGAAGCTACAGTTACGGTGAAGGCCTGGGTAGCAGCAGCGCAGTTACAATCGAACTGGTAAAGCAATCCGGAGCTGGGATTGGAGTTTGCTGGCATCTGGTAGATGACCATGCCTTCTCCATAGCTTACAGTGAACGAACATTCATTGTCGTAACTTCCTTTGGTCCATGTCAGCGTGACATGAACTCCGTTGCCGATTTCCAAAGCATGCTGGGCGGAACTTGCGCCGTTAGGAATGGTCAGATTCTGTGTGGGAGTACCATCGTCGAACGACACGATCAGTTTGGCACCGTTCCATCCGTCATTGCCAGAATAGGAGTCGGCCAGGTCGAAATAAACAATACAAGTGTTCTTCAGCGCCTCCTCGCCCTGAGCAGTGAGACCGCCGTCAGCCGTCATTTCGAAGGTCAGCGGAAGCTGTGCTGTCTCGGGACAGTTGGCATCAATGGTGATGGCAAACTGAGCAGTGACCTCTCCATCTACTTCAACGGTTCCTATGTTAACGATTGGTTCTGCAATGGAAACATATCCGCTGGTAGAAGAAGCCGTAACCTTAGCATTGGTAGCCTGGTAGTGACCAACATTCTTGAACTTGGCAGTGACTGTAAGGGTCTCGCCCGGCTCGAAGCTGGCGTCCCATGTCATGCCCTTGTATTCCAGCACGGCATCAGTAGCAGTAACATTGAAGTCACCCTCCCAGGTCTTATCGCCGCAGACAGCAGCATAGTGGAGGCTGACAACAGTACCATCGGCCACACCTTCAGCAATGCTAATCTGGAGTCCGGTCACCGTAGCGGTAGTTTCAGCTGCCATCACATTTAAGGTTCCCTGTCCGCTTTCAACGGTGACATTGTCATCATTGGGAGTCAGGGTGATGGTGGTGATACCCGAAGTGGCATCAACACCCACATTCTTGAAGGTGAGACTCAAGTCGGTGGCATCACCCACATGGGCAGCGGTGGGTTCGATATTGTCCAAAGTAAGGTAAGCTCCTTCGGGTGCAATGGCCTGTATGGTCGTAATGTATGGCTGGCGCTGCTGACGTGTGACGACCACCATCACCTCGCCGGGAGCGACAAGACCGTTAATAGGCACTTCGACCGTACCGGCATCAGGTACCTGAGCCACACCGAGTATTTCGCCGTTCTTAGTGATAGACACGTAAGAATTGGGATCAGCGCTTACGGTGAAAGTAGGAGCACCAATGATAATAGCGTTGGCATGGCTCACGGTGTTGGCAGCAGGCTGTTTGACGTAGGGCATCACGGAGCCGTCACCGAAGCACTGGTAGGCTCTCCAATAGTATTCGTCGGTAACGCTATATTGGTAGCTTCCTGCATGTGCGAAGGTTACGGCCACATTGCCGATGAATGGTACTGAGTTCAAGGTGTTGAAGCCTGTGTCATCGAACATGGCGTCATAAACACCTGTAGTGGTGGCAGACATAGCAGGAGTTGCATTAAAAGTATTAGTGGCACCAACACCAAAGTAATAATCCTCATACCAATAAGACTCCGGGACAGAACCGATATAGCCGAATGCGCCTTTGTTGGCAGCACGAACCATTGCCTCACCGAGGCATGTTCTATTATTGCTGGCGTTTTTGAAGTTAGCGGTCAGGCAGCAGTTGCCCATAAACCAGAAATACTTGTCGTTGTTGGTCAGCGAATTAACGTCGGAAACGTCAAAACCTGGATCGGCAAGCGCATCTATATCACCGTGGGCGGTATAGTTGCCAAAGCCTACACCTGAATTCAGATAGCTGTAGCATCCAGAATAATTATTGGTTACAAATTTATGGACATTGGAATTGGTGAAACCATGTGCCGCGTTGAAATAGTTGTCAGCAGCATAGTTGATGGTGGGTCGGCCAACTTTTGGTGCCCAAGTGCCATCAGCACCAGCGATGAGCAGCACGTTGTTCAGGTAGGTCGGGTCAGCCATCGTATATTTTTCGTAGGTCAGAATCTTATTCACCAGGTTGTCAAGCTCTGTGATGGAAGAAACCGGCATACGGCTGATGAACATGTCGTGATAGACATCACCATCGACGGAAGCATATTCCAGATCAGTGGCTGCCTTACCGTATGTGCTACCATAATCCCAAAGCTGGTAGTGGGTGACCACCGTCTCGTCGCCCACAAGGACCAGGAAGGTGGGGTGAGTGGCGTTATAACGTTCGTAAATCTTGTTCTTGATGGTGGAAGCGCTGGCGTTATTTGCAACTTTCTGTACATCCACATCGAATCCCTTCTGCTTCTTCCATGTCAACCAGTTCTGGAACGGGGTGCTGTTAATGTAGGCTTCCGTGGTGACCACGAGCATCTTCACCGGCGTGGTGTAGAGATCGGGGTGATCGGTGTACGCACTCTTGATAGCACTGCTATTGAACAGCTGATTATAAACAACGTCGAAATAGGGGCTGTAGGTCTCTACGAGTAAGTCTTCAGTGGCCTTAGCATCAGCACCATCGAAATATACCTCTACCTCGATGTCGTTGAACACACGCAGTTTGTTGTCTGTGGGGTCGTAGCTCACGGGCTCGATAGTCATCTTACCCAAGCGTAAGCCACGCATGGTACCTACCATCTCGACGACGGCATTGGGCGTTGTGCGGAAGCCCTTCTTCTGATAGCTGGCTTTGTTATAGACAAAGGGTACATCTTCGGGCTTCTTGTCTTTTCTCAGTGAAGGCTGGCGTGGAACCATCGTCTTGATGTTGTAGTCATCAAGGCTATATTCTTCCACTTTGTAGCTCTTCACTTCAATACGTGGAGTGGCACCGACAGGGACGGCAATCAGTTTATTGACGACGGGAATCTCCGGGTCGCCCTCATTACCACCCTTAACGGTGTTGGGAAGGGTGATTTCAGAAAAATCACCTTCCTTACTCTTGTAATCTTGCGCCTCAAGCACCGAGAAGGAGAACGTGGCCTTCAGGCTGCTCATGTCGCTTTTCACAAATTTCGAGTTGCCTGTTGGATGCAACTGAATCTTTTGCTGAGCCATGGCAGTGATGCCAAGCATCAGGAAAAGAACGATTAATACATTTTTAATTACGTTACGCATATTAATTTGAATTATATGTTTTCTTATTCTGGATCTCTTTCTGTTGCTTCCATGTTCATAGCTGGAGCCTCTGTATCACCATTGTTGTCGTTGTCTTTTCCCACGAGGATGTTGACAATCATCACGGCATCGCCGATGTCAATCTGTTCGTTGCCGTTCAAATCGACTGCAGCCGTATTGAAAATGACATTTTGCTTGTTAACTAAATAGTTGACAATGCACACAGCATCACCGATGTCAACGCTGCCGTTACCGTTCACGTCGCCCATCACAAAGTCCTTGGTGGTGAAGCTCACATCCTGGCTCCAAGCACTTTCGCTATGTTCGCCACACACCGACTTCACCTTCACCACATAGGAAGTGCCTGACTCAAGGTTGGTCAGAGTGCAAGGACTAACGGCGTTAGTTTTCGTCGTCCACGATGATGCCTCATCCCTATTGGCATCATTGTCAACATAACGCATATATTGCAACTCATAACTATCGGCTTCGCCTTCCCAACTTACAACAGCAGAAATACTGGTGATGTCTGAAATGCTCAGATTCGTGGGAACAGGACAAGCCTTTAAGGTAGTGACTTCAATTGCTTCACTCCACAGGTTCTCATCGCACGAGGGGCGTACCTTAATCGAATAGGTTGTTTCTGGTTCAAGTCCTTCCAATACGAAATCTTCATTGGTGTCAGCTGTGATGGTCTGGTCACCGTAAGCAACTGTCCATTCTTCGGCTTTTCCGTTCTCCGTCCAGCTCAGCTT
>JAILHP010000032.1 GCA_024695705.1 Prevotella sp.
CCATGGGCTTTCTTGTAATAGGTGCCCGTATCATTCGGGCCTTGTGCGAAGGCTGCTGCTGCAACGGCGAGCAGACAAACCAGATGAAGTATTCTTCGTTTCATAGGCGTGATAGTTTTAGCGCAGTCTTGCGGTGTTTACGCTGCAAAGATACAAATAAACAGGGAAAAGACAAAATAAATAGACAAAATATTTGCTGACACGTAATAGTCGGGCAACATCAGGCGACGTACTGCGAAGGCGCCACGCCATAGATGCGCTTGAAGGTACGGCTGAAGCTCGACGTTTCGTTGAAGCCGCACTGCTGTGCCACATCGTTGACCGACAGCTGGGTCGTGGTCAGCAGAGTCACGGCTTTCTGCATCTGAATGGCCGTGATGAACGACTTGGGCGTTTCACCGGTGACCTGCTGCAGACGACGCCGCAAGGTAGTGGAAGACATGTTCAACTGCTGTGCAATCAATTCTACGCTGAACTGACTGGAAGGCAGGTTGTCGTTCACCAGCGTGATGACATTGACCAGGAACTGCTGGTCTGAGAACACGTTCAAGGGGAGTTCTTCCGCCGTCTCCTGCCGCTGTGCTTCAGCCGACTGGATGCGCAGCTGATTGTTCTGTTCACGAATCAGTCCTATCTCCCGCGTCAGCTCGGCAATCCTCTTGCTCTGACGCCGTACCCACCAATAGCTGACACCCCACATCAGCAGCGCCAGCAGGATGACCGCCGCAATCACCATATAGACATTACGCCGACGTTCCTGCTGCAACTCCTCGTTTTCAGCCTGTAGACGTTCGTTGTCCAACTGGGCGGCATAACGGCTCAGCAGCATTCCCGTTTCCTTGTCGAAGATGGAGTCCCTCAACATGTTATAGCGGTCGTTGTGCTGCATGGCAAGTGCCGGATTGCTTTCTCTCAGCGCCTCATACAGTCCTCTGCGGCTACGGCTTTCGTTAAAAATATCTTTCTGCTCCAAGAAGATTTCCAACGCTTCTTCAAAGTAACGGGCAGCATCGTCTCTTTCGTTCTCCACCAGCAGCAGACGTCCCATCTGGTTACAGGTGATGCCCAGAGAGTGGCGGTTGCCGTCAGTACGCAGCTCAGGGATGGCCTGTTGTAACAGCTGCTTCGCCTTGTCATACTTGCCAAACCCCATCAGCGACTCCGCCAACTGTGACTGACGCATGGCTATCTTGTCTTTCCGCTTCAGCTCCTGCTCCATCTCCAGCGCCTTCTGGCCATAGGACAATGCCTCCTCGTATTTTCCCATGTTGTTATATACCTCACAGGCCATGCCGGTAAGAATGGCCTGACGCTGTGGGTTCTGGGCTTTGCGACAATAGTCCAGTCCCTTGATGATACACTTCTCCGCCTCTTCGTACTGACGGGCACCAATGAAGATGGCGGTAAGCAAATTAAACGACGATGAAATCTTGTCGGGGTCGCCAGCCTGCAGGTCCAATTCGTTACAGCGCTTGGCATAGCCGATGGCCTGTTCGAAGTCACCCATCCGGAAATAACTGATGGCAATGGAGGTCAGGCAGTCACACTCCGCCGTGAGTTCCGTTTCGGCATCAATCAAGGGCAACGCCTTCTTGCCATAGGCCGTTCCCTGTTCGTAATTCTGATGGGCCAGATAGTACTCGGACGCCCAGTACCACACCTGCTGGCACAGCTCCTGTGACGAAGTGGATGCAGGGAAATGAATGAGCGAGTCGGTAATCTCTTCCTTGTCCAGCAAGGAAAAGAACTGATTAGCCGTCTGGACGGAATTGTGAGCATTAAACACAGCCAACAGGGAATCTCCCTTTTCCGTCTGCGCCAGGGCAGAGGCGGAAAAGAGCATCATCAGCACCCATATTTTGTATCTCATCTTCATTCGTCCTTAACTGATAGCCATCAACAATGTGTTATTTCGTATAATAACGGTGAATAAACTGCGTGTATTCGTCACAGCGCGACACGTAGTCAGAGGGAGTTCCGCCCTTCGACTCCTCAAAGTCGGCCAACCTGGCAAAAGCCTTGTACTGGTCGGCATCCCGCTGCGGAATGTAAGAATAATCACCCGTTTCGCTGTTCCACTTGGTTTCAAACCAGCGGTCCTTATTCAGATAGACATAAGACAAAGCAAACAGCACACGCTCCTTGAGCTGAGGGTCCTTAGTGCCGACCGCCTGACGCAGCAGGCTGACTGCCTTAGCATCCATATCCGT
Organism: Prevotella sp.; assembly: GCA_024695705.1. GTDB lineage: Bacteria > Bacteroidota > Bacteroidia > Bacteroidales > Bacteroidaceae > Prevotella. The sequence continues at coordinate 2,211 of JAILHP010000032.1, forward strand.
CTCGTTGGGGCTGACCTCGGCATAGGCACTCTTGCCGTCGTGTGTCAGGAACCAGCAGTCGCCTGATATGCTGGCCTGTGCATAGCGTACGGCGAGGTCATAAAGACGCTGCTCGCGGGCCTTTCCAGAAAGCACGTTCAGCTCGCCTTCCATCTTCTGCATCTCACGGGCAAAGGCCACTCTGGGATTAGCTGAAAGGGTAAGTCGGTTCTCGCCTTGCTGTGCCTCGGTGAGCCACTGACGCGTAATCCACGGCTCCACAGTATAACGGCGGTAATAGGCATAATTGACATAACCCTTCTGGTTGTAATACGACAGGGGCACCTTGTTCAACCATTCCAAAGCCTTATCCCACTGGCAGACACACATATACTTGGCACCGATACGGTCGAAGTATTCCTTCTCGTTATAGTCCAGACGCGGTTTCACGAAACGGTCAACGGGCGAGGAATCGCTGTTTCCCTTCAGGTAAGCCAGATAGTTTTGCAGCTGGGTCGTGCTCATGGTATCCAACGCATTGGTAAAGTTGTAGGAGTGAACCATCTGGTAGAGTACCATGGAGGTGTTCTCCCTGCCAGCCTTCATGTATTTGTCAGCCAGCACCTGGTGTACGGTACGGTCGAGTGCTGCGACAAAGAAGCCGTCCTCCTGGGGCTTGTCAGTCATCCATTTTATTTCATCAGCCAAGTAACGCTCGAACTGGGCGTTCAGCGGACTCTGTGCCGACGTGATGTAGAGTTTCAGGACTCGGGCCACATCCTTGACACGCTCGGAACCGTCGAGCGTCATGGCGGCATTGATATCCTGAAGGGCCTGCTCACCGTTGCCGAACAGATATTCCAACCATGCCTGGGCCGACTTCCAGAGGGCAGGCTGATGCGTCTTGCCCTCGCTGACCACCTGACCAGCGAAATGCCACATCATCTCCGCCTCATTGCGGGTAATGGTACGCACGAAGAGCTTTCCTTGTGAGACGCCTTCGCCGTCAATGGCTTCCTGTGCATTGTTGACGAAATCCTGGAGCAGGAAGGGCAGCACGGCAGAATTGGGATTGCGACGGTACTCCTGACGGATGGCGGCAAACGAACGTTTCTTATAATACTGCGTCATCAGACTGTTCCAGTCGTGCATCTCGGCAAACAGCTCTCCTGCCCTGTCAAGATGTCCTGTCTTGTAGAGCGCACCGGCATAGATGTTCTGCATCATGTCCTTATAGACGCTCTCAATAAACTGGCTGGCGGTCTCCTCCCAGAAGGTAACGTTCTCCTGGTGATAGCCCAGCATCATGTTACAGCGCATGAAGAGCAAAGCGTGCTGGCTGCGCAACTTGGACTTGATTTTGCCCTGCGCATAGGTGCGGATGGAACGAAGCGTATTGTTGCGTTTGTCAATATCAGCCTTGGTGGGGTACTCCCACTGCTCACTCCTCACCGACTGCACACATTCCAGGTACTGCACCAGATGGCGCACATAGCTCACCATGAGGGCATCCCCCTTCTGCTCGGCGAAGTTGATAATCTGGTCGGCATCAAACCACCAGTAGTCAGTGGTGTTGCCGAGATAGGCTTTCCAGTTGTTAATGGTGATCTTATCCACACGGCTGGAAAACTCCTCTTCGTTGCATACCTTGAAAAGATAGCTGTTGTGACTGTCAAACCACAAACAGGCGTGTGCCAGCTGGCTGGCTCCAATGGCCAAAAGGCTAATGATGATAAATCGTTTCATACGTCTCAGTGTTATATCTGTTGATATTCTCGTTGTCCAAATGATAGGTCAGGATGGTGCGGCGCAGCTGCGGCCTTCGTTCCTCTACGGTCTGTTTCACCCGCAGGATCTCGTCGGCTGCCACCTCATGCTCCACCCTCACGCCGTTGATGTTCCGCTGCCAGCGATACACGGGATAGGCGGCTGCCAGAGACAGCGGATAAGCGGGCAGGTAACGCAGGTAAGGTTCCACGTCGCGCAGGTCCAGAATGGGGTTACGCTCCATGAACTTACGCGGGTCTCCCGTATTGTAAATCATCAGCACACCGTAATCAACGGGAGGTGCCTTCATCGCCAGCTGGTGCAGGCGGATGGTGGTGGAGAGCCTTAGTCCGTGAGCCGCCGCCTCACTCCTTACCGTTTCCAGAAAGTCGTAATAGACGCTGCGGCTCCGTGAAGTATAGTCACAGTCAATCTGCAACTCCCTCACACCGATGATGTCGTTCGTCTCGTTCATCTGCAGGATACGTTTCACCAGCTTCTCGGCTAGTCCGGCATGCGCCTCATGCATGCAGTCCTCAGTGATATAGACGGTGGGGATGAGCTCCACTCCCTCTGGCACCGCCTCGTCAAAGCTCAGCGTGGCATTCGGCATTGGCACCGAGTCGGCCATCACCACATCGAAGTAGCGGCAATACACCTTATGAATGTCGTATTGACGGAGGAAAGCCTGTTCCGTAGAGTCAAGCCTCCACTCCGTACGCCAGTAATAGACGGCATTCTCCTCGTCCATCTGCTCCTCTTGTCGGCAGCAGACAGTCAGCAGGCAGAGCGCCAACAGTATCCAAGACGACTTTTTCACGCTGCAAAGATAGGGAAAAGTTAGGAGTTAGAAGTTCTTTTAGTCGTTAATCTTTGTAAAAGCGGCAGAGCCGAGCGAGGAGTTAGGAGTTTTTTGTTTTTTTTCACTCATCAACCACCACTCACCATTCATCAACTACCACTTACCATTCATCAAAATTTCCTTCGCCTTGTCAATGATGCTGAGGAGTTCCTCCACTTTGGTGGCCCGCAACATGTCAATACGTGTCTGCCGGAAGTTGGGAATACCTTTGAAGACCGGACTGGCTGCCAAGTGACGACGGGTGTGCAGGATGCCGCGGTATTCGTCGATGCGCTCCACGTTGATGCGCAGCTGCTCCTTCAGCACGTTGATCTTTTCGTCTAATGACAGCTCCCTGCGAGAGAAGATCCACGGACACCCGAAAGTGGCACGGCCAATCATGACGCCATCCACACCATACTGCTCAAAGGCAGCGTCAGCCTCTGCCAGCGAATGGATATCGCCGTTACCGATGATGGGGATACGGATGCGTGGATTACGCTTCACCTCGCCGATAAGCGTCCAGTCGGCCTCTCCCGTGTACATCTGTGCCCGGGTACGGCCATGAATGGTCAGTGTCTGGATGCCGCAGTCCTGCAACTGTTCGGCCAGGTCGGTGATGATGAGCTGCTCATTGTTCCAGCCCAGACGGGTCTTGACGGTGACAGGCACGCGGACAGCCTTTACCACCTCGCGTGTTATCTCCAGCAGCAGCGGGATATTTTGTAACATACCGGCACCTGCACCCTTGCTGGCCACCTTCTTCACAGGACAGCCGAAGTTCAGGTCTATGACGTCAGGACGGGCCTCCTCCACGATGCGGGCAGCTTCAACCATCGCCTCCACGTCACGTCCGTAGATCTGAATACCCACGGGACGCTCTTCGTCGCTGATGGTCAGCTTCTTCACGGTGCTGTTGACGTTGCGCACCAGCGCCTCGGCCGACACAAACTCCGTATAGACCATCGCTGCACCATAACGCTTACACAACAATCGGAACCCGATGTCGGTAACGTCCTCCATCGGTGCCAACAGCAACGGTCTTTCGCCTAAGTCTATTCCACCTATACCCCCAATCCTCACCTTTTTTAATCTTTAATTTCCAATTTTCAATCTTTAATGTACCAAATGGTACGTCCCTCCTGCCAGCGGTTTGATGATGCCCTTCATCTCCATTTGGAAGAGCAGGGCAGTGAGCTGGCCTATGGGAATATTGCTCTTGACTGACAGGATGTTCAGCTGCAAGTCGTTGGTCTGCTGGAGGATATCCACCACCTTCCGCTCTTCGGGAGTAAGGTCAGGAAACAGCTGACGTTCCACCGTCTCGGGCTGCTCACTGACGGTCTGCCAGCGCATGGATTCAAGGAAGTCTTCAGCCGACATGATGAGGGCTGCCGTGTTGTTGCGTATCATCCGGTTGCATCCTTCAGAGTAAGGCATGCCCACAGCACCCGGGAAGGCAAAGACGTCCCGCCCATACTCCTGGGCGATGCGACAGGTTATCAGCCCCCCACCCTTATAGGCGCTTTCCACAAGAACGGTGGCATCCGAAATGCCTGCTACAATGCGGTTTCGCTGTCTGAAGTTATTGGGCAGTGCCTCCGTCTGACTCATGTATTCCGTCAGCAGACCACCCTGACGAAGCATCCTGACGGCGTCGTCACGATGGCAGTAAGGATAAATCTGGTCCAGCCCATGAGCCAGCACACCTACTGTCTCGTAGCCCAGTTCCAGGGCATTCCGATGCGCACAGATGTCAATGCCATAGGCCAGTCCGCTGACAACGAGCACCTGCGGACACTGCTGTCGCAGGTCGCGGAGGAAGCTACGTACCATGTCCTTGCCATACGACGTGCATTGACGAGTGCCAACCACATTCAACACATAACGCTGGTTGAGGTCTGCACTACCAATATAATAAAGGAGTATGGGTGCGTCGGGACATTCACAGAGACGCTGCGGATAATCGGCATCCTGCATGGTGAAAGCCCGTATTCCCTTCTTGGTGATAAACTCCATCTCGGCAGCGGCACGTTTCAGAGCATCGTCCCAGTTCTTCATCGCCTCGCGTAAACGTGGTGTAGCGTCGGGCAATACGTCGCCCACATCGTTACGGTGCTCATAAACCGCCTGACTGCTGCCCAGCGCCTGGTAGAGCTGCAGCGCCATAGCGGCGTTGAAGCCTGTCATCCTTGTCAGGGCAATGGAGTAGTAGATTTCTTCATTCATGGGGCTAATAATTGACTAAATGCCTGGTCATAGTCCTCACTGCGACCGAGCCGACCGTTGACCAGACACACCAATTCTATCTGTGCGCGGAAGCAGAGCTTCTCGTCGACAGCACGGTAGAGGTCCTGATGAAAAACATACTTGATGCCGTCCTTGGTCAATGCCAGACGCGAGATGAACACGTCGTCAGGGCGCAGCGGCACCTTATATTGCAGTGACATACGGGCCACAACGGCATCCACGCCCTTGGCATGCATGTCGGCAAAACTCAGTCCGCACTGCTGCAGAAAGAGGTGACGCGTATGTTCACAGTAATGCACATAGTTCGCGTTGTTCACAATTCCCTCGATGTCGCACTCATAGTCGCGCACCTCCATCCGGGTTTCAAAGATGTACTTCATATCTCTCAGTTTTGCCGCTTTGCACCACTAACCTCTAACTACTTTACCTCCATCTCCTTAACGAAACGGCCCTCGGTGGTGAAGACAAGCAGAACGGAGAAACGGCCGCCCTCGTCGGGGTCGGGGTTGTAGCGGTAGGACTGCATGACGATGTAGGTCTCATCCTCCCCGCAGAAGCCTACGAGACCGGAATTGGAAGACAGCTGGAAGGCCTTCTTAGTGTTCAGGTCAATGACATACGACCACACGTTACGCGAGTCGGGCACTCCCTCGACGATGACCTTGCTCTCACCTGGAACAAAGCGGGCCTTGTAGGCAGCAGCAATCTGTGTCAGGGGCACGTTGACGGCATTGCGGTCCTGCATACGGTCCCACATGCCTTCTGCATCAGGATTAGTGACCAGCAGCCGGGTAGCCGTTTTTGTTTGTTTGTTGACGATCCAGACGGACATGATGTCAGGGGTTCCTTCGTCTTCATCGCCCGCGCGATCATAGTTCAGATAAACCTGTTGGAAGCCGTTGTCGTCGGCCAACTGTGCCGTAGCAGGCAGTTTGGTTTGTGCCGTTGACGACATTGCCGTCATCAACAACAGTACTGTAAAGAGGGATTTCAGTTGTTTCATATCTTCTTCTTTAATGATTTGGGCACAAAGGTACGAATAAGCGAGAAGAAAACCAAAAGTATTTTGGATTTTCTTGAGCGAGAGTACCTTCGATGAAGTCAAAGGTAGTAATAATTCATCATTCATAATTCATAATTTTTAAGGCGGCAGCAAATTTTTCACTTTTCACTCTTCACTTTTCACTTAAAATGATTACCTTTGCGGGCATGGAACAACTGTTGCATTATGTTTGGAAGCACAAGATGTTTCCGCTCAAAGAACTGATGACGACCGACGGCAGGAAAGTGGAAGTCATTGACTCAGGACTGCACAACCGTAACGCCGGCCCTGACTTCTTCAATGCGAAGGTGAAGATTGACGGTACGCTATGGGTGGGTAACGTGGAGATACACGACCGGTCAAGCGACTGGTACCGTCATGGGCACGACCATGACTCGGCCTATGACAACGTGGTGCTGCACGTGGCGGGCGTTATCGACTCGGAGGTACAGACCACCAGCGGACAGCAACTGCCGCAGCTGCAGTTAGACGTGCCGCCCATGGTGCAGCAGCAATATGACGAACTGCTGAAGACTGACCAGTATCCTCCCTGCTACAAGATTATCCCCGACCTGTCGTTACTGACCGTCCATGCCTGGATGGCAGCCTTGCAGACGGAACGGCTGGAGCGGAAGACGGAGGATATCCGCAAACGAGCCGACCGTTGCAACGGCTCTTGGGAGGATGCCTACTTTGTGACGCTGGCCCGTAACTACGGCTTCGGCATCAACGGCGATGCCTTCGAGCAGTGGGCATACCATGTGCCTCTCTCGGCGGTGGGCAAGCATCGTGACGACCTGTTCCAAATAGAGGCCATCTTCATGGGACAGGCAGGACTGCTGGAGCTCGACACCGTACCCGCTCATTATCAGAAGGATGCGCTGAACGAGGGCTACTTCGCAAAACTGCGCAATGAGTACCAGTACCTGGCGCATAAGTTCTCGCTGCAACCCATGAATGTCACGCTGTGGCGCTTCCTTCGTCTGCGTCCGCAGAACTTCCCCCACATCCGCATCTCGCAGCTGGCCAATCTCTATTACGAACGGAAGGCATCGTTGTCAAAGCTCATTGAGTGTCAATCGGTCAAGGAGATGCAGGAGATGATGCGAACCCACGTCACCCCCTATTGGGAAACGCACTATACCTTTGGCTCCGAAAGTCCGGAAAACAGCAAACACCTGTCGCCTTTCTCGCTGAACCTGCTGATGATCAACACCGCCATCCCCATGCTCTTTGCCTATGGGCGCCATGCTTCGAAGGAGCAGTTGTGCGACCGTGCCTTCGACTTCCTGGAAGAGTTGAAAGCGGAGAACAACCACATCATCCGGATGTGGCGCGACTGTGGCTTGGAAGTCAAGAATGCCGGTGACTCCCAGGCGCTGATACAACTCAAGAAGGAATACTGCGACCGCAAGGACTGTCTGCGCTGTCGCTTTGGCTTTGAGTACCTAAGGAAAAACAGCTAAATTCTCCGCTACAAATAGAAAATTGCTTCTGGCCCCATACAGAAGAGCAAATCAAGAATACTGAGGTTGGGCTGGAAGCCGAATTTGTGCGCAAAAACCTGATAGTAGGGCTTTGTAGAGTGTAGAGTGTAGAGTGTAGAGTCTGCTACCGCGATACCTTTTGCAGAGACATCATGGGCGGTAGCAAACTCTACACTTTTCATTCTAAACTTTTCACTATGTAAGACGTGGGGATGGATGTCAAGGAGTTCACATATCTTCTGCATGATTTCGAAGTTGAAATCGTAGAGGAATTCATAGTCTTGCTCGAAGAATGGACGGAGGTCGTCCGCGTAAAACTCAAAGAAGGGGCTTTCGCTGTAGGCCGACTGCAAGGCGTTCCAGTGGACGCGGCGCCACGAGCCGTGGTTGCTGATGCGGACGTCGCGGATTAGGCGGCTACCCCCGTGCTCAATGGGAACGGTAAGGGCCTGCTGACCATTGGCGGTGGCAATGATGCAACGGTTTCGGTAGGTCTGCTTGATGAACGACTCGCAGGCCTCCAGATAGACAACATCTGCACGGTTCAGCTGCTGATACCACTCAACAGGGCCGAAGTAGGTAGTGGTAAGAAGGGTCTCACCCCCTTTGTCCTTCATCATTTATCATTTATCATTAGGCCACAGGGCGCCAGAAAGCGGTCTGAGCGCCAGCCTTCCCAAAGGGGTTGTTCAGGGTCATGACTATATATAATAAGGTACGCGCGACCGATGATGTGGTCTTCGGGCACGAGAAGGGAGGCTCCACCTGATCTCCCCGAAAGGGGAGGGATTCCGACGGGTTCCATGAGGTAGTAGTCCTTGTCGGCACAGGAATAGCGGCCGGGAACTAATTGGTTTGTGGTGAGTGGTGAGTGTTGAGAGGAGGAAGTGACCGTGTCACCAGGCACTGCCTTGCAGCACAGCAACAGCACACGACGGTCGCTGATGTCGTCCTGCAGACTATCGGCAGGGTCGTTGACGGCTACAATGTCTCCCCGTTCTACGGGTTGCCGCCACAAGCGGTTATAATGCAGAAAGCGATTGCCACCTACACGCAGGCCATAGCTCCATCGGTTGACCAGCACACGGTCGCCAGCCAGGAAGAAAGGCTCCATGGCGTTGCCCTCAATACAGCAAACAGTCGCCACTGCTGCCCTGAACAGAAACACGGCAACAATGGCGACAGCCAGTGTGATGAGGGTTTTTAGCAGTTGGCTTTTAGCTTTGGACATTGACGCTTGTCACTATATCACTTGATATTATCTACGAAGCGGAACAAGCGGCTCCAGCGTATGCCGCGCCCGTCGGGATCAGAGCTCCACCAGATGAAGATGGGCTTGCCCACGATGTGATCTTCAGGCACGAAGCCCCAGTAGCGGGAGTCGGCAGAGTTATGACGGTTGTCACCCATCATCCAGTAGTAGTCCATCTTGAACGTGTAACGGTCGGTCTGCTTGTCGTTGATGTAGATCTTGCCATTCTTCACCTCCAGCTTATTGCCTTCGTAGGCACGGATGCAACGCTCGTAGATGGGCAGGATGTCAAGGTTGAGCATGAGCGTCTCGCCCTTGTTAGGAATCCAGACGGGACCGTAGTTGTCACGTGTCCAGTGCTTGTTGCCGTTCAGCGGGTAGATGTCCCACTCTTCGGCATCGGTATTGATTTCCAGCGTCTCCACCAGGTCCTTGCGCTTGCCCAGTTCCGTGGCGGTGCGCTGGGTCATCGGCATGTAACCCATGGCGTTGAGTATACCCAACTCCTCGTTGGTGATGCCCAGGTCGTCGATGAGTTCCTCAGGCAGGTTCTGCTTGAGCTTGAGGCGATAGGTATATTGCACGTTGTCAGGCTCCTTGTTGGGTTTGCCGTCCAGATATACCACACGGTTTTTGATTTCCAGCGTCTGACCGGGCAGACCCACGCAGCGCTTCACGTAGTTCTCACGACGGTCGGTGGGACGCGTCATGATGCTGCCGTACTCCTGCGGATTGGCCTCAATCTGTGCCCTACCTATCTGATAGAGCTCCTGATAGAACTTCAGACGCTGCTCAGCCGACATCTCATCGGGGTTCGGACGGTTGGGATAGGACTGATAGCCCAGCATGTAACAGAGCCGGTAGAAGTCGTCTGCCTGATAGCGGATGTTTGAGCACAGCGTATCGCCCGACGGGTAGTTGAAAACCACGATGTCGTTCAGCTCCACCTTGCCGAAACCCTTCACACGACGATAGTCCCAGTGGGGCCACTCGATGTATGACTTACACTCCACGACGGGCAGCGTGTGTTGGGTCAGCGGCATGGTGAGCGGCGTCTCAGGAATGCGGGGGCCATAGCTCACCTTGCTGACAAAGAGGTAGTCGCCCGTCAGCAGGCTCTTCTCCAAAGACGAAGAGGGAATGACATAGTTCTGGAAGAAAAACAGGTTGATGAAATAGACGGCCACCAGGGCAAACACCAATGCATCAACCCATGACATGATGAAACGCAGCGGGCCTTCGCTCTCTCGCCACCACTGCCACTTGATCTTCTTCGTGATATAGATGTCGAAGATGAAGGGTACGACCAACAGGCCCCACCATGACTTCACCCAAAACAGGAACAGCAAATAAAGTACGAGGACGATGATGAACTTCGTCCACTGCTTCTTCATATTTATTTCTTCTTTTCTTACCATAGCCTAAAACTTAAACATATCGGAAATCGTTAATAATCCCTGATGCTTGGCCGTATATTCGGCAGCAAGCACGGCACCAAGGGCAAACCCCTTACGTGAGTGGGCATCGTGAGTGATGGTGATGATGTCAGCGTCTGAGTCGTAGCGCACGGTATGAATGCCAGCAACTTCGCCTCGACGGATGTGGTCAACCCTTAAGAGTTTGGGATCTGTGGTTTCTTCTGCCCATGCCTCCTTGCGGTCGATACGCTCCACTATCTCCTCCGCCAGCGTGATGGCTGTACCACTGGGATGGTCAAGTTTATGCACATGGTGCGTCTCTTCCATCTCCACGTCGTACTGCGGAAACTCGTTCATGATCTTGGCCAGGTAACGGTTGACGGCCGAGAAGATGGCCACGCCGATTGAGAAGTTAGAGGCCCAGAAGAGGGTGGAGGGTTGAGGGTGGAGGGTAGAGGGCGTGCATGCCTGGCGCACGTCGTCGCCATGTTCCTTCATCCAGCCCGTCGAGCCGCTTACCACCTTCACGCTCTTGGCCCACGCCTTGAGATAGTTGCCGTAGGCGGCCTGCGGAGCGGTGAACTCAATGGCGACATCGGCCGAGGCAAACTCTGGTGAGTCAAAGTCCTGCTGGTTGTCAATGTCTATGATACTTACAATCTCATGGCCACGGTCGCGGGCAATCTGCTCAATCATCTTGCCCATCTTACCGTAGCCGATTAATGCTATCTTCATGTCTTTTCTCTTTTTTAATCGCTGCAAAGGTAGTGCAAACCGAGAGAAATGCAAAATAATTTACAAATTATTATCATTTCCGAGGTGCTGCCTACCTAAGAGACGTAGTCTCAAAGGTAACAAAAAAGTGATGTCACTTAGGACTTGTCACTTAAAACCAGTGCATCAGGGTCCTGAGGTAGGCTGTCAGCTCACCGGCCATCTTCTGGTGCTGCCAGATGGAGGGATGCCAGTCGGCACCATAGAAGAGGTCGCCGGTCTGAGGCGTGAAGTTGAAGCGATACACCTCCATGTCACCGTTCTTATGCGCATCCTCCACGAGCTGGTCCAGCGTCTTCTTGGCCACCTCCAGTTCCGGACCGTTCATCATCGAGCCGGTGAGCAGCACAATCTTCGCCTTGGGGTTATGGCTGCGCACCTGACTGACAAAGCGGTAGAAAGCCTGTTGGAACAGCTTCACGTCGTAGTTATTGGTTGATAAGTCGTTGGTGCCCAGGTTGATGCACACCACCTGCGGCTGGTAGCGGCTGAAGTCCCAGCGCTCCGAACGGTCGTACAGGTTGGTGTATTCGTACTCGGTGGTCATCACGTTCTGCGGGGTGCCCGTCTTCGGACCGCCATACTGACGATAGACGCCGATGCCCGAGCGGGCCACCACATAGGCCATGGCATCCAGCGCACGGGCCGTCATCTGGGCGTAGCCATAGTAGTGGTTCTCCGTGGCATATTCAAAATGGTCTGACTCTTTCACGCTCTCGTTGCCATAGGCGCAGGTGATGCTGTTGCCGATAAACTCAATGGTACGCTCAGGCAGGGTCGGCGCATCGAGCATCGTGCCGTCCTTGTCAAGCACGAAGCCACGGAACTCAGGTTTCAGCTCGTAGCCCTCCACCACGTACATCAGTCGTACCAGGTGTTCGCCGCGCTGCATGGCAGTGGCCAGTGTCACCACGGAGTCAGCCTCACTCATGAAGCTCACCTTGAAAGGCTCCGCCTCATCAATCTGTGCCATGAAGTAGCCGCTCTTCGGCTTGGCCATCATCCTGAGCGACGTTCCCGTGAAGCGGGCGTTGATCTGCACGCCAGGGAAGGTGAAGCGCGGGCGCTGGGGGTTCTGGAAACAGATGCGTCCCACATATTGTATATGCGAGTCGTCGGCAGGAATCACTTTTCCCTGTATGGGCAGTGTGGTCGAGGCTTGGCCAGCGAGTACCGTCAGCAAGGCGACGGCAGCAATAAGCATTCTTTTCATATCTAATAGTTTTAAGTTCTTTTGGTCTGCAAAGGTACGAATAAGCAAGTAGAAAACCAAAAGAATTTTGGATTTTCTCAAGCGAGAGTACCTTCAACCGTCAGGTCAAAGGTAGTAAAAATACATAATTCATAATTCATAATTCATATTTTTTTATGGGCGGCAGCAAATTCTTCACTTTTCACTCTTCACTTTTCACTTAAAATGATTACCTTTGTAGCGATGAAACACTAACAACAAGCATCAGATATGAAGAAAACACTGTTTTTGGTAGCCCTTGCGCTACTGAGTCTGACTGCCTCGGCGCAGCAGCCCTTACTGAAAACTCATGTGGAAACAGGTGACGTCCAAGGCATCCTCGACGGCACGGACCTGGCCGTCTTCAAGGCCATTCCCTATGCCGCTCCACCCGTTGGTGACCTGCGCTGGCGTGCGCCGCAACCCGCCCAGCCGTGGGAGGGCGTAAGGCTCTGCGACACCTTCGGCCCCTGGCCCCCACAGCCCACACGTCCTGGACGTACGGCCGACATGATGAGCGAGGACTGTCTCTACCTGGGCATTGCCACGCCTGCCACTTCGGCTACTGACCGCCTGCCGGTGATGGTATGGATTCATGGCGGCGGCTTCCAGACGGAATGGTACGGAGGCGACCTCTGGACTACCCTGGCCCGTCGCGGCGTGGTTATCGTCAGCGTGGAGTATCGCACGGGTGCCCTGGGCTTCATGGCACATCCGGAACTCACCAAGGAGTCGCCCGACGGCCACTCCGGCAACTACGGTCTGCTCGACCAGATCTTTGCCCTGCAGTGGGTACAGCGTAACATCACCAACTTCGGCGGCGACCCCACGAAGGTGACCATCTTCGGCGAGTCGGCAGGTGCCATCAGCTGCAGCATGCTCTGCGGCTCACCCCTGGCCAAGGGACTCTTCCGCGCTGCCATCAGTCATAGCGGCGGCTCCTTCGCCCCATGGAGCGACCAGCCCCGTTCGCTGGGTCTTGATGCCTCGCAGAAAGGTGCCGAGCAGCAAGGCCTTGCCTTCCAAAAACATCTGAATAAGAAAAACATCAAGCAGATGCGCAAGATGTCGGCCATGGAGCTTTGCGACGGTAACGTAGGCTTTGGCGGCTTCTGGCCCTGCGTCGATGGCTACGTCATCTGTGACGACCAGTACCGTCTGTACGAGAAGGGCGAATACAATGACGTGCCCGTCATCGTCATGACCAACAGCGACGAGGGAGCCCTCTTCACCCCTGGTAACATCAAGGCCGAGGACTACCAGAAGTCCGTGGAGAAGATTTTCGGTCCCTTTGCCGACGAGGCCAAGCGCGTGTATCCGGGCAATACGGATGACGAGGCGTACCACGCCTATGGTGATGCCTTCCGCGACATGGGATTCGCCTGGCCTTCCTTTGCCTGGGCCAGCCTGCAGAACAAGACGGGCCATAGTCCGGCCTACAGCGCCTTCCTGGCTCAGCCCTCCAAGCGCAGCTTTGCCAATGACCCGCGTCGTCGCGGTGTGGCCCATGCCGATGACATCATGTACCTCAACGGCGAGTTCCTGAACAAGCCCACGGAGTTTCCCAACGAGGCGGCCGTTGCCGAGATTATCCAGCAGTACTGGGTGAACTTCGCCAAGACGGGCAACCCCAACGGCAAGGGTCTTCCCTACTGGCCGAAGTTTGACAAGGACCAGCCCACCACCATGCAGTTCAGCTACGGCGCTTCGCTCATCATGCTGCCTAACCGTGAGCAGATTGACTTCGTGGATCGCTACTACCAATGGAAGCGGCAGGAAACGGAGGGAATGAGATAATGAGAAATGAAGATATTGAGATATTATGCGTAAAGTTATAGGAATCGGAGAAACCGTACTCGACATTATCTTCCGCAACGAGCAGCCCATCAGCGCCGTGCCGGGAGGTTCCACGTTCAATGCCATGATATCGCTGGGACGCGCCGGCATCAATACCACGTTCATCAGCGAGACGGGCAACGACCGCGTGGGACGTCGTATCATCAACTTCCTGGAGGAAAACCACGTCAATTCATCGCACGTCAACGTCTATCCAGAGTCGAAGTCGCCGCTGTCGCTGGCCTTCCTCAACGACCAGAACGATGCGGAGTACCTCTTTTATAAGGACCACCCGAAGGACCGTCTGGACTTCTCCTACCCCGAGGTCAACGAAGACGACATCGTGGTGTTTGGCAGCTATTACGCCCTGAACCCCGTCATCCGTCCGCAGGTGCTGGGATTCCTGCAGTATGCCCACCAGCGTGGCGCCATCCTGTATTACGACGTCAACTTCCGTGCCGCCCATCAGCATGAGGTGATGAAGCTTACCGCCAACTTCCTGGAGAACCTGGAACTGGCCGACGTGGTGCGCGGCAGCCATGAAGACTTCGACGTGCTCTTCCACACCACGGATGCCAGCACCGTCTATCGTACCCAAATCTCCTTCTACTGCAAGAAGTTCATCTGCACGTATGGCAGCGAGCCGATAGAGGTGCGTGGTGAGGACGGTTTCCAGAAGCAGTATGCCGTGCAACCCGTCGAGGCTGTCAGCACCATCGGTGCGGGCGACAACTTCAACGCCGGCTTCGTCTATGGCCTCATGCAGTACGGCATCTCCCGCAGCGACATGAACGGCAGCCTCAGCGAGAACCAGTGGGATGCCCTCATAGCCAGCGCCCAGCGTTTCTCCATGGAATGCTGCAAAAGCATCGATAACTCCATCTCTGTAGAGTTCGGCAATACATTAAAAATATAAAACAATGAAAATTACAGACAAAATCTATTACGTAGGCGTAAACGACCGCAACAAGAACCTCTTTGAGGGCTTGTGGCCCCTGCCCAACGGCGTGAGCTATAACTCGTATCTCATCGACGACGAGAAAGTGTGCCTGATTGATACCGTAGAGGTTGATTTCTTCACGCAGTACATTGAACACATCCATGAGGTCATCGGCGAACGGCCGATTGACTACCTGATCATCAACCACATGGAGCCTGACCACAGCGGCTCCATCGCGCTCATCAGGAAGTATTACCCCGACATCCAGATTGTGGGCAACAAAAAAACCTTCCAGATGATGGAAGGCTTCTATGGCATTGCCGACAACACCGTAGAAGTGAAAAACGGCGATTCCATCGCACTGGGAGCCCTCAGCCTCAGCTTCGTCCTCACCCCCATGGTCCACTGGCCTGAGACAATGGTCACGCTTTGCGTTCCGTCTGTTGCGACTGAGTCGCAACAAACTGTGTTGTTCTCCGGCGACGCCTTCGGCTGCTTCGGAGCCCTCAACGGCGGCATCATCGACAGCCAGATCAACTGCGACACCTTCTGGCTGGAAATGACACGTTACTACTCCAACATCGTGGGTAAGTACGGTACGCCCGTGCAGAACGCCCTGAAGAAGCTGGCCGGCATCAAGCTCGACTACATCTGCGCCACCCACGGTCCCGTTTGGCACGAATACATTGACAAGGTCATCGGCATCTACGACCGCCTGTCGAAGTACGAGACCGACCCAGGCCTCGTCATCTGCTACGGCACTATGTACGGCAATACCGAGCGTGCTGCCGAGGTCATTGCCCGTGCTGCCTCCGAGGCTGGCGTGAAGAACATCGTGATGTACAACGTATCGAAGACCCACCACTCCTACATCATCCGCGACGTGTTCCGCTACAAGGGCCTCATCGTGGGTGCCCCCACCTACAACACCGCCCTCTATCATGAGATGGACGTGCTGCTCTCGGAACTGGCCGGCAAGGATATCAAGAACCACCTGCTGGGCTGGTTCGGCTCCTACGGCTGGGCCTCAAAGGCTGTCAGCGAGATACAGCGCTGGAACGACGAGCGCCTGCACTTCGAACCCGTCGGCACTCCTGTGGAAATCAAGCAGAGCCTGACACCCGAGACTACCGCACAGTGCGAAGCCCTTGGACGGGAAATGGCAAAACGCTTGTTACTTGGGAGTTAAGAGGAGAGTCATGAAGATATGCGTGTTTTGTTCTGCCAACCGGCAGCTGGATCCAGAGTTCTTTACTTTGACAGAGGAACTGGGGCGCTGGGCAGCAGAAAACGGCCATTCCATCGTGTATGGCGGAGTGAATATGGGACTGATGGAGTGTGTGGCGAAGGCAACGAAGGAAGCCGGCGGCCACACCATCGGCGTAGTACCCACCATCATTGAGAAAACGGGTCGCCTGAGCGATTATGTGGATGTTGAGATACGCTGCGACAACCTGAGCGACCGCAAGCAGCTGATGCAGGACCAGAGCGACGTGTTCATCGCGCTGCCTGGCGGCTTGGGAACCCTCGATGAGATCTTTACCGTTATCGCTTCGGCCACCATAGGGTATCATGAAAAGCCCCTCATACTTTATAATATGAAGGGCTTTTGGGACAGCTTCCTGGCCTTGCTTGACGACCTGCAGGCCAAGGGTGTGGTTCGTGGCAACTGGCGGGACTACATCAAGCTTGCCCGTTCGTTGGAGGAAGTTATTGTGGAAGTTAAGGGGAGTTAAGGCGGGGGCTTGTTCATTCGAAGCTTACTTCTTACTCATTCGAAGGCGCCGACTCTTAAAGACTTTGGACTGGGCTAAGCCCTGAATTCTCGAGAGAATTCAAGCCTTAGGACCGAGCAATCATCGCAGGGTGCTTGGGGTATCATCAAGCCTGCTTACTTCTATTGAATAGAGAATGCCTGCAGAGTGCACAGGTCTGCCGTTTAGAGATAGAATAAATATGAAGACATTTGAAGAACTGGGCGTGTGCGAGGAGATTCGCCGCGCCATTGAGGAGCTGGGATTCACACAGCCCATGCCCGTACAGGAAGAAGTGATTCCCTACTTGTTAGGTAGTCGGAACGACGTGATTGCCCTGGCCCAGACGGGTACGGGCAAGACGGCAGCATTCGGCATTCCCGTGCTGCAGCGCATTGACCCCGTGCGCAGGGAGACGCAGGCGGTGATCCTTTCCCCCACCCGTGAACTCTGCCTGCAGATTACCGACGACCTCAGGGACTTCTCCAAGTACATGAAGGGCATTCACATTGAGGCGGTATATGGCGGTGCCAGCATAGGACAGCAGATACGTGCCCTGAAAAACGGTGCCCACATCATCGTGGCAACACCCGGCCGACTGATTGACCTGATGAACCGTGGAGTGGCGAAGCTCGACGAGGCCTATAACGTGGTGCTCGATGAGGCTGACGAGATGCTGAACATGGGATTCTCGGAAAGCATCGACGCCATACTGGAGCAGATTCCCGAAGACCGTAACACGCTGCTGTTCTCGGCAACGATGAGCCGTGAGATAGAACGCATTGCCAAGGGCTACCTGCATGACCACAAGGAGATTGTGGTGGGCTCACGTAATGAGGGCGCGGAGAACGTGAACCACATCTATTACATGGTGAACGCCAAGGACAAGTATCTGGCCCTGAAGCGCATTGTGGATTACTACCCACGCATCTTTGCCATCATCTTCTGTCGCACGAAGGTGGAGACGCAGGAGATTGCCGACAAGCTCATCAAGGACGGTTACAACGCCGAGTCGCTGCACGGCGACCTGAGCCAGCAGCAGCGAGACCTGACTATGCAGAAATTCCGCCAGCACACCGTGCAGCTGCTGGTGGCCACGGACGTGGCAGCACGCGGACTGGATGTGGACGACCTGACGCATGTGGTCAACTTCGGACTGCCTGACGACATTGAAAACTACACGCACCGCAGCGGACGTACAGGACGTGCCGGCAAGAAGGGAACGAGCATCAGCATCATCAACCTTCGTGAGAAGTTCAAGATCCGTAACATTGAAAAGGAGATTGGCAAGGAGTTTGTGGAGGGTAAAATGCCCACCGCTCAGGAAATCTGCCAGAAGCAGCTGTACAAAGTGATGGACCAGATAGTGAAGGCCGACGTCAATGACGATGAAATCGCGCCTTTCATGCAGGACATCAACCGTTACTTCGAGTATGTGGAGAAAGAAGACCTCATCAAAAAGATTGTATCGCTGGAGTTTGGAAAGTTCCTGGCCTACTATGCCGATGCACCCGAGATTGAGGTGGTCAAGAAACAATCCTCCGGTGAGAAGAAGCAGGGAGCGGGCAATAAAAACAAAGGTGCCACCAAGCCTGAGAGCGGTTTCCGCCGCCTGTTCATCAACCTGGGCAAGGCCGACGGCTTCTATCCGGGTGAGCTGATGCAGTTCCTGAACAGAAACGTAGAGGGATACGTGAGCGTCGGCCACATTGACCTGCTGACGAAGTTTGCCTACTTCGACGTGCTGGAGAAAGATGCCAAGCGCGTGATGAATGCCCTGAACGGACAGCGGTACAAGGGCCGTGAAGTACGTTGCAACGATTCAAGTGACAAGAAGACAAGCGGCAAAAGACAAGCGACAAATGATAAGAGACAAGCGACAAATGACAAGAAAAAAGGGAAAAAAACAACAAAAAAGAAAGAAGACTGGAAAGAATTCCTAAATCCCAAATCAATGAAGCTAAAGGGTGAAATTCCCGATTTCACCGAAGAAGGATGGGCTCGTCGCCACCCCAAAAAGAAGTAAATGGGGGCAAAATTGTTTCTTTGACACTTAAATTTTGTTAGAATGCCCTTTTTTTCTTCAGGAAAAGTTTGCAGATTGAAAAATTCCTTATACCTTTGCCGCGTACTTTTGAGGAAAGTGTGTTATATATCCGTTTGCAGTGTGTCGAGAGGACATGCTGCAAACACTTTTTAGGGGGTAGCCAATTCACTTCGGAACTGGCCGGGACTCATGCCTTTCAGTTTGACAAAGGCCCGCCGGAAGGTGGAAAGCGAATTGAACCCACTCTCAGCCGCAATAAACTCCATGGTGTATTCCGGATGCTGTTGTATCAGGGGTACCGCCTTCTTCACAATACGCAGCTCGTTGATGTAGTCATAGAACGTGGTATGCTTGTGATTGCTGAAGTAATCGCTCAGATAGGTGCGGTTGGTTCCCACGGCCTTGACCAGATCGGACAGCGTCAGGTCTTTGTTCAGGTAGAGGGCATTGCTTTCCACTATCTCCTCAATATTGCCGGCAAAGGCGTATGACGACGGAGCGTCGGTCGGTTCCTTCACCTTGGTTTCCACGATGGCGATGGGTCGCAGGGACATACTATAGCGGAAGGCCAGATGCCACATGGCGAAAGCCGAGATATAATAAAGTATCTCCACCAGCAGGTTGTCGTATAACGAAACAATGAAGTAGGTAGTCTGCTCCAGGATGGCAAAGATGAACACGTACTTCATCCACGTGATGTCGAAGTCATCAATGTTGGAATAGTTCTCATGGATATACTTGATGTAACGATGGGAGAGGAAGAAACCCACCGTAAAGAAGGAAACGGCACAGAACCACAGGAAGATAACATAGATGTTAAGTACCGTGTAGTTGGTCCAGATGGAATAGATGACGGTAAAGACCAGGAAGGGCAGGCTGAGCAGCAGCACTTTCCATCGGGTGGTCCAGCGGGGTTGGGTGAGCTCATAGATGAAGATGACATAGGTAACCGTTGACCAACCGTCAATAAGAATAAAGTAATTGTGTACCTGCGGGGTGTAGATTTCCGGAAAGGCGATGGCGATGTCCTTGAAGTTCAGGACGGCCCAAAAGGCGAAGCACCATTCTAAGACAGTCTGCAAACGTGTCCTCTTCTTGTGCTCGAAGATGTGCACGGCACAAAGGATGAAATAGGCGGTGATGGCTCCTGCAAAGAAGACCGCAGGGGTTGGGGTTTGGGGTTCAAACATATTCAAATCTAGTTTTTGAGTTTTCTGCGTTTAATAGTTTGAAATGTTGTCGAGGCGCTGCAGCTGACGGTCTCCCACGACACCAGTTAGGGCGTTCATCAGGTCCGCCAGGGGAATCTGGAAGGATGGTTGAAAGTTGTCACTCTGCATGTACTTCATCAGACTGAGATAGAACTGGCGTCCCTCAGGATACTGCAGGGTGCTGTCCAGATGACTCATGCAGATTAGCAGCTTGCCTCGGCCGACGGCAAACTCGCTGATGAGTCCAAGCTTATGGTTGCGTTCTACGTTGTCTATAACCTGCACCACAGGAAGGTATGACTTGGGCAAGTTGTCGAGGACGAGCGGGCGCGAAGCCTTGATGATGGGGAACCACTGCCAGCTGGTATAGCCCTCGGTAGGAAAGTCGGCGAAGAGAGGATGTTCCGGATGACAGAGAAGGCCCAGCGTTCCCGGTGAAACGGGCTTTTTATTGTTCTCACAGATGGTCTTGAACATGCGGAAGTTCCAGTAGTCGGTCTGGAAAAGTCCGCCAACGGTGTTTTTCTCCAACTGCTTCCAGGCACACGTTTCCTGCCCGTCAGGGGAGTAAGGCATCCACAGCACTTTGGCGCCTGCAGAGAGTTTTTTGCCGATTTCATCGGTCATCGTCGTGGTAACAAGGATGTCACCGGTGGTAAGTTCCTGCTCCTTGGGATAAACCCAGAGGGGCCATTCGTTCTCGGAAAGAGTTTCCGCTTCGTCCATGTCGATGAGACACAGCCGGAGCGTACAGCGCTGGGCACCCTCCACGTCGTCGAGCGGGAATTCAAGGTCACCAATGGTGAGCAGTCCGGTACTGTCGCTCTCCACATCCAGCCACTGACAGATATTCATGCCCGAAGGACAGCCGCCGTACTCCGAATCGAACACCAATCCACAAACCACCTTCTTGCCCTGCAGGCTCCTGCCGCCATAGTTGGCTATCTGCACCCGCACCTTCAGGGTCTCATCGTTCGTATAAGTATAGCGGGGGAAGGCAGCCAGCATGACGATGGAATCGCAGAATTCATGCCAGTGGTAGGCATCGTTGTGCTTGGGTTCCATGAAAGCGTCGAGGATGCCGATATAGGCAGAGCCCTGACCGGGATAGTCCTGCAAGTCGAGCAACTGGAAACCGGCCATCGACTCCGTGCGCAGGTCCAGCTCCACGTCGGCCTTGTACAGCTGCATACTCCACATGCCGCTGGCACGATGGAAGTCAAAGGCCTGACCGAGCATGCCTGCCGAGTCGAGTCGGGCCTTGAACACCTCGAGGTTATAAGGATAGAGCACACCTATATATTTCTCGATTTCATCAAAGTCAGGGAAGGTTTGGAACTGGCCCGTCTCATGGCTGATGACCGGCACTTCCGAACGCAGACAGCCGGCATCCAGCGTGTAGAGCGTGCCCGGATACTCCGCATTGAGCAGTCCGCCCTCCTTGGCATCTGCAAAGGAGAAGGAGCCACGCGTATGGGTGTCGTACGAACCCCATGCCTCGCCGCCCACCCGACAGGTGGTGAAGTAGTCCATGCCGGGCTTTACGCCCTGATAGCCAAGGTAGTAATTGGAGCCGAAGGTGAAGTATATCTCTGGGCAGATACCACGGAACTCTTCTACGAAACGAGCCATCTCATCGATGCTGCCCCACAGCTCATTGCCCAAGGAGAACATGACGAACGAGGGATGACTGCCATAGGTCTCCAAGATGCTCACGCCTTCCTGGAACAGGTAGTCCATGAGCGGACGGTCGTCGGCATTGAAGTCACCCCAGAAAGGTAGCTCCGGCTGCAGGTAGATGCCCATGTCATCGGCAACAGCAAAGGCGGCTTCCGGCGGACACCAGGAGTGGAAGCGCACGTGGTTGATGCCATACTCAGCACAGGTCTCAAAATAACGGCGCCACGAGGTGGTGTCCATTGGACAGTGGCCCGTCAGCGGCCACACGGCAGCGTCGTGCTTGCCTCGCAAAAAGACAGGCTGTCCGTTGGCATAGAAGTGTCGCCCCTTGATGCGAAACTCACGGAAGGCGTCCAGATTGGTAGGGCGGGTGTTCTGGTACTCCGCATAAAGGCGGTCGGTGGTCAGGTACATCAGGCCGATGATGCCGTTCCAGTTGGTCTGCGTGTCCTCACAAAGGGCGTGGCTCGATGCATAAAGCTGCTGGGGGATACCACTGCCGTTGTCCACAACAATGGTCAGTTGATGTGCTCCGGGCTTCAGCTGTCCGAGGTGATAGACGTGAGGAGTGGAGATGCGGTTACAGGAATCCACGAACGCGCCATCCACATAGACCTTCGTGAACTTGGTGCGTTCCAGGTACAGTGTAACGTCCCTGTTCTTCCACCGTTGAGGAATGTTGACGGTACGCGAGTAGGTGGCAGGACCCGTATAGCTGAAGAGACGCGTCAGACGGGTGGTTTCCTGCCGGTTCGTGCAGGGCGTACCCTGCCGGTTGGTGTCCATGGTCCCTGGCAACGTGACCACGGCGGTGGTCTCTCCGTACTGCAGGCTCCACTCGCCGCCAAGGTCAAGGCGGTCGCGAGCTTGTCCGAAAACAGGAGACAACGAGGCAAAAGCCAAAAACAGGGAAACGAGACGGTTGGTCATCTTTTTCGTAATTTGGTGACAAAGGTACGAATTTTTTGTGAAAAATGAAAAGTGAAAAGTGAATAATTTGCTGCAGCCCTACTAAAAAAGAAAAAACTCCTAAATCTTAACTCTTAAATCCTAACTTTTTATTACCTTTGATTTGATGGTCGAAGGTACTCTCGCGCGAGAAAATCCAAAAATCTTTTGGTTTTCTTCTCGCTTATTCGTACCTTTGCCGCGTAAACGCGGCGAGTCTGCTCACGCTCGGCCATTCAAGCAAGCTTGATGGCACCCGCTCACTCGCAGCCTTGCCAGCAAAATACGTAAAAACCAAAACTATATGATGAAAAGAACAGTATTCGGATTGATGCTGACGCTCGTGGCTGTCAGCTCACAGGCAAAGGTGAGGTTGCCGCATATCATTTGCGACAACATGGTACTACAACAACAGACCGAAGCACGCCTCTGGGGCTGGGCGAAGGCTGGCAAGGAGGTAAAGGTGACCGCCTCGTGGGACGG
Source organism: Prevotella sp. (assembly GCA_024695705.1). Lineage (GTDB taxonomy): Bacteria > Bacteroidota > Bacteroidia > Bacteroidales > Bacteroidaceae > Prevotella. The sequence goes on from JAILHP010000032.1 coordinate 25,151, forward strand.
AAAGACCGTCAGCACCAAGGCCGATGCCAATGGCAAGTGGCTCGTCAAGGTGCAGACACCCACGGCTTCCTATACGCCGTACAGCATCACTTTTGATGACGGTGACGGCAAGGTAACCATCCAGAATGTACTTGCTGGCGAGGTATGGGTATGTGCCGGACAGTCGAACATGGAGATGCCCCTCAAAGGCTTCGGCCAGTGTCCCGTGGAGAACTTCAACCAATTGGTGATGGAAGCTCAGAATCCCAATGGGGTACGCAGTGTAAAGATTCCCAGCATCATGCGTGCAACCCCACAGGAGGATGCCGACTGTAGCTGGAAAGAGTGTACGCCGCAGAACGTTATTGAGTTCTCGGCCACGGGCTATTTCTTTGCCCGTCTGGTCAACAAGGCACTCGGCATTCCCGTCGGCCTCATCGAAGCCAACAAAGGAGGCTCGCGTGTGGAAAGCTGGCTAACGAAGGAGAACCTGCAGCGTTACACGGACGACCCGACCGACTCCCTGGAGATTGTCAAGCGCTGGCCACAGTGGGACTACCACCGCTCGCTGCTGTGGGGCAACGGTACGTTTAACCCCATCCTAAACTACACCGTCAAGGGCATCTTGTTCTATCAGGGATGTTCCAACGTGGGCGACCCAGGCAACCAGTATTCCGAACGGCTGAAGCTGCTGGTGGAGCAATGGCGCAGCCAGTTCGGACTGGGCGAGATACCCTTCTACTTCGTTGAAATCGCCCCTTATTGGTATGACGATGACAACGGAGTGAGCGGTGCCTTGCTCCGTGAACAGCAGTTCCGTGCTTCACAGATCATCCCCAATAGCGGCCTGGTATGCACCAACGACTGCGTCTATCCCTACGAGCGGGAACAGATACACCCCACACAGAAGCAGAAAGTGGGCGAACGCCTTGCCTTCCTCGCCCTGAACGAGCAGTACGGCATGAAATCCATCATTGCCAGGAGCCCCTCGTTCAAGGAGCTGACGGTGAAGAACGACACCGTTTTCGTCCATTTCAACGATGAGTTCGGCGGTCTGAACCGCTTCGAGGGCATTGAAGGCTTTGAGATTGCCGGAGCCGACCAGGTGTATCACAAGGCGGAGGCGCGTCACTTCTGGCGTCCTGGCGGCGACAAGTGGGACGAGGCACTCATCGTTTTCTCTCCCGAAGTCAAGAAACCGGTGGCTATACGCTACTGCTTCCACAATTTCCAGATTGGTAACCTGGGAAACATGGGCGGTCTGCCTCTGTTCCCGTTTGCAGCGAAGTGTGAATGAGAAAATGAGAGATGGAGAGATGAAGCATCCGTTAGAGATATTCCGTTTCTGCCCGGTGTGCGGCAGCAAGCATTTTGAGGTCAACAACTTCAAGAGCAAGAAGTGTGAGGACTGCGGGTTCACGTATTATGCCAATCCGTGTGCCGCCACGGCAGCCATCATACTGAGGGGACAGGAGACCGGTGACAAGGAGCCGGAACTCCTCGTTGTGCGTCGTGCCAAGGAGCCCGCCAAGGGAACGCTGGACTTGCCCGGCGGCTTCGTCGATATGTATGAGACAGCCGAGGAAGGCATGCGCCGTGAAATCAAGGAAGAAACGGGGTTGGAAGTCCAGGAGCTGCAGTACCTATTTTCTTCGCCCAACGTCTATCTGTATAGCGGCATGGGCGTCCATACCATCGACATGGACTACCTGGTCCGTGTGAAGGACGACACGGAGCTGCATGCTGCCGACGATGCCGCCGAGTGTCTGTGGATTCCCCTCAGCCAGGTGAACCCTGACGAATTCGGCCTCACCAGCATCCGCAATGCCGTCATCCGATTCTTACAAACCTATCAAAAACAATAGCTATGAACAGAAAACTATTTCCATTTATCTTTGCCTCCCTGTTTTCGACGCTGACGACAGCCTGCGGACAGAAGGCGACATCCCTTTCAAAGGAAGACGTGGAGAAAGCCTCCGCCATTTCGTTCTACACCGACAACGGCACGGTTGCGCCGGACTATCACTGGGGTATGACGATTACCGTTTCTCCCAAGCAGGTGAACCTGCAGGTGGTCAAAGGCTACAGCGGGAAGGTGGTTTACGACAAGACATTGCAGCTGACTCCCGCTCAGTACCAGCAGTTCATTGGGGAAATCAATCAGCTGTCCATCAAGAAGAGAAAGTTCAACGGTCCCTACACCACTGGCGGCAGCAGCGAATACCTGTGCGTAAAACGCGGTCCGCTGAAGGTGTTTGATGCCAACAAAGAGGAGCTCCACTGCGAAGGCGACCTGACCGCAGTTTTCCAACGCTTGCTGTCCGACGAAATGGCCCAGGTGTTCCGTCATCCGGACGACCTGTAACGTTAATAAAACAAAAAATCTGCTATATAAATAAGGTGTAACCAAAAGTTTTCTCTACTTTTGCAGCCCAAAAAACAGTTCATACACAAAAATAACAATTACGGATGCAAAAGAATTTAGTCATTGTTGAGTCTCCTGCAAAGGCGAAGACGATAGAGAAGTTCTTGGGAAAGGACTTCAAGGTCATGTCAAGCTACGGACATATACGCGACCTGAAGAAACGTGAGATGAGCGTGAACCGCGACACACTGGAACCTGAATATGAGATTCCCGAAGAAAAGCAGCGACTGGTTCGCGACTTAAAGGCAAATGCCAAGAAGGCCGAGAAGGTCTGGCTGGCAAGCGATGAAGACCGTGAGGGAGAAGCTATTGCGTGGCACCTGTGTGAGGTGCTGGGGCTGGACGAAGCCAAGACCAGCCGTATTGTGTTCCACGAAATTACCAAGTCGGCCATTCAAGAAGCCATCAGCAACCCGCGTCATGTAGATATGAATCTCGTGAATGCGCAGCAGGCGCGTCGCGTGCTCGACCGCATCGTAGGCTTCAACCTTTCCCCCGTGTTGTGGCGTAAGGTGAAGCCGGCACTGTCAGCCGGTCGTGTGCAGAGTGTTGCCGTCCGCCTCATTGTGGAGCGTGAACGTGAAATACAAGCTTTCAAGAGTGAGCCGTTCTACCATGTAAGTGCGGTATTCGCCGTGACGAATGCCGACGGTTCGCAGACCGAGGTTAAGGCACAGCTTGACCGTCGTCTGAAGACGCGTGAAGAAGTGGTGGCCCTGCTGGAAAGCCTGAAGGCACAAGAGGGACAGCACGTGGTGACAGCAGTGACCAAGAAACCTGTCAAGCGTACGCCCGCACCTCCCTTTACCACTTCCACCCTGCAGCAGGAAGCCGCCCGCAAGCTGGGCTTTACGGTCAGTCAGACCATGATGGTAGCACAGCGCCTGTACGAAAGCGGACGCATTACCTACATGCGTACGGACTCCGTCAACCTCTCCAGCCTTTGTCTGGCAGCCAGCCGCGAGGAAATCAAGCGCCTCTATGGTGACAAGTATAGCAAGACACGTCAGTACCACACCAACAGTAAAGGAGCCCAGGAGGCTCACGAAGCCATCCGTCCGACGTTTATGGACGCCACGGAGGTAGAGGGCACGGTACAGGAGAAGCGTCTGTATGAACTCATCTGGAAACGTACCATCGCCTCACAGATGGCAGATGCGGAAATGGAGAAGACAACGGTAGAAATAGGCGATTTCATCGCACAAGGCGAGGTCATCACCTTTGACGGTTTCCTCAAGGTTTACCGTGAGTCACTGGACGATGAGGACAACGGACAGCAGTCTGCTGACAACGCCCAGCGCTCGGCAGACAACGGACAATGGTCAACGGAGAATGGCCATCTGCTGCCGCCGCTGAAGGTTGGTCAGGCCCTGGAGCGCCGTGAGGTATCAGCGACGGAGCGTTTCAGCCAGCCACCCCTGCGCTATACGGAAGCATCGCTGGTTAAGAAGCTCGAAGAGCTTGGCATTGGCCGTCCTTCTACCTACGCACCGACCATCTCCACCATCCAGCAGCGTGAATACGTGGAGAAGGGCGACAAGAAAGGTACGGAGCGCCAGTATTCCGTCTTTACACTGAAAGGTAAACAGGTAACAGAGAAGAATCGCAAGGAGATAACCGGCTCAGAGAAAGGTAAGCTGTTGCCTACGGACATCGGTATCGTGGTCAACGACTTCCTCATGGAATACTTCCCCACCATCATGGACTACAACTTCACCGCCAAGGTGGAGCAAGACTTTGACAAGATTGCCGAGGGCAAGGAGAAGTGGAACGAGATGATGGAACAGTTCTACAACGACTTCGAACCTACGGTAGAGCAGACGCTGAATGTCCGTCAGGACCATCGTGCCGGCGAGCGTCAGCTGGGCAACGACCCCAAGAGCGGCCGTCCCGTGTTTGTGAAGATAGGCCGTTTCGGTCCTGTGGTTCAGGTGGGTACTGCCGAGGATAAGGTTAAGCCGCTGTTTGCTCAGATTCCCAAGGAGAAGAGCATTGAGACCATCACGCTGGAGGAGGCCATGGAACTATTCCGCCTGCCGCGTGAGATAGGCAGCTACGAGGGCAGCAAGGTCACCATCGGTGCCGGCCGCTTCGGTCCCTACGTGCTGCATAACGGCAAGTATGCTTCACTGCCGAAGGATGCCGACCCCATGAGCTTCACGCTCGACGAGGCCATCGCCCTCATCCGCGAACGCCGCACCCAGGAGGCCCAGCGCCACCTCAAGCTGTTTGCCGAAGACGACAAGCTGGAGATTCTCAACGGCCGTTTCGGTCCCTACATTGCCTATGACGGCAAGAACTACCGCCTGCCTAAGAACATGCACGAGCGGGCTGCCGACCTCACCTATGAGGAGTGCATGAAGATTGTGAACAAATAATGCGAAGAATCATTCTCATCGGCTATATGGGTTCCGGCAAGACGACCGTCGGACGGGCACTCGCCAAGGAACTCGGTCTGCGCTTCTATGACCTTGACTGGTACATAGAGAGCCGCCGCCGCAAGACAGTGGCCCAGCTGTTTGCCGAAGTCGGTGAGGATGGGTTCCGCCAGATAGAGCGCAGCATGCTGCACGAGGTGGCAGAGTTTGAGGACGTCATTGTCAGCTGTGGCGGCGGCACGCCCTGTTTCTTTGACAACATGGAGTACATGACGCAGCAGGCAGACGTCGTCTGGCTCAAAGCCGAACCCGAAGTGCTCTACAAGCACCTGCTGATGGGAAAGACCGAGCGCCCGCTTTTGAAAGACAAGTCGCCTGAGGAACTCATCTGCTTCATCCGCCAGCAGTTAGAGAAGCGCACACCCTATTACGCCCAGGCACAGCATGTTGTCGATGTCAGCCTGATGGATACCTACGACAAGATTCACATTACCGTAAACAATATAAAGGAACTACTGAGTCTATGAAGAAGTGGACGATTGAGGACTCTAAGGAGCTCTACAACATCAATGGCTGGGGCACCAGCTATTTCGGCATCAACGAACAGGGCAACGTCTTTGTGACGCCCTGCAAGGACGGTACGCAGATTGATATCCGCGAAGTGATGGACGAGTTGGCATTGCGCGACGTACAGTCGCCTGTGCTGCTGCGTTTCCCCGACATTCTCGACAACCGCATCGAAAAGACGTGGAGCTGCTTCAAGAAGGCGGCCAAGGAATACGAGTACAAGGCCGACAACTACGTCGTCTATCCCATCAAGGTCAACCAGATGCAGCCCGTGGTAGAGGAGATCATCTCCCACGGACGTAAGTTCAACCTCGGACTGGAAGCCGGTTCCAAGCCTGAGCTGCACGCCGTCATCGCCATGCAGTGCCAGAGCGACAGCATCATCATCTGCAACGGCTACAAGGACCAGAGCTACATTGAGCTGGCCCTGCTGGCACAGAAGATGGGCAAGCAGATCTTCATCGTCGTTGAGAAGATGAACGAGCTGGAGCTCATTGCCAAGGAGGCCAAGAAGCTGAAGGTACGTCCTAACATCGGCATCCGCATCAAGCTGGCCAGCTCGGGCAGCGGCAAGTGGGAAGAGAGTGGCGGCGACGCCTCGAAGTTCGGACTCACCAGTGCCCAGTTGCTCGAAGCCCTCGAGCTGCTCGACAAGAACGACATGCGCGACTGCCTGCGCCTCATCCATTTCCACATCGGTTCCCAGATTACGAAGATTCGTCGCATACAGACCGCCCTGCGCGAAGCCTCCATGTTCTACATCCAGCTGCACAAGATGGGCTACAACGTCGATTTCGTGGACTGCGGCGGCGGACTGGGCGTTGACTACGACGGCACCCGATCCCCGTCGAGCGAGAGTTCCGTCAACTACTCCATTCAGGAGTACGTCAACGACTGTATCTACACCTTCGTGGATGCAGCCAACAAGAACAACCTTCCCCACCCCAACATCATTACCGAGAGCGGTCGCTCGCTGGCCGCCCACCACTCCGTGCTCGTCATCGACGTGCTGGAAACGGCTTCGCTGCCTGAGATGGACGAGGAGTTTGAGCCCGACGAGAGTTCCCACCAGCTGGTGAAAGACCTCTACGAGATTTGGGACAATCTCTCACCCCGTAACATCCTGGAAGACTGGCACGACGCAGAGCAGATACGCGAAGAGGTGCTCAACCTCTTTGCCCACGGCATTGTGGACCTCAAGACGCGTGCCGAGATAGAGGCCATGTACTGGAGCGTCTGCCACGAAATCAATGCTCTGGCCAAGAACCTGAAGCACGTGCCTGAGGAGCTGATGAACATCGACAAGCTGCTGGCCGACAAGTATTTCTGTAACTTCTCACTCTTCCAGAGCCTCAGCGACTCATGGGCCATCGACCAGCTCTTCCCCATCATGCCTGTACAGCGACTCAACGAGCGGCCAACGCGCAACGCCACGCTGCAGGACATCACCTGCGACTCTGACGGAAAGATTACCAACTTCGTCACTAACCGGCACAACTCCCACTCGCTGCCCGTTCATGCCCTGAAGAAGAACGAGCCCTACTATCTGGGCGTCTTCCTCGTAGGAGCCTATCAGGAGATACTCGGCGACATGCACAACCTTTTTGGTGACACCACCGCCGTGCATATCTCCGTGAAGGACAATGGCTACCACATTGACCAGATTATCGACGGCGAGACAGTTGCCGAAGTGCTGGAATATGTGCAGTATGAGCCCAAGAAACTCGTGCGTCAGCTGGAAATCTGGGTTGCCAAGAGCGTCAAGCAGGGTAAGATTTCCCTTGAGGAGGGTAAGGAGTTCCTCAGCAACTACCGCAGCGGCCTCTACGGCTACACCTATCTGGAGTGAGGAAACGGGTCGGTTCTTTGACCTAAAGCTACAAAGCGGCCGCTCGACCTTGGTCGTTCTTGCTACCGTAGAGACACAAGAAGACCGAGTGCTTTTGTGCACTTGGCCTACAGTTCATAGCTGACTCCCATAGAAAAGGTGCAGAGGTTACATAAATCCTGCCGTCCACCAATCATCCTCTTTTTCAAGAAACTAAAGTCAATGCTCATAAATAAACTTGCTTGTTTGAATTTTAATGCATTGATTAATTGTCCTCCAACATCGCAACGAGGGAAATTACCATCTTTGAAAATGTTGCGATGACCATCTACTGGAAAGCCCTCGAAATAATACAAGTCTTTGGGGACTTTCATTGATTCACTAATACCGTAGGCTACATATAATCCACAACCGAACATATAGCTAAACTTGCTTTCAGGAGCGAAATTGTAATAAATGTTGACAGGAACAACCAGATAATTGGCATCAACTATTATTCGGTAGTATTCATCATTATACTGCATGCCTTTACTGGCGTACTGTAATCCTATCAGAACATTAAAATGTTCCTGATGATCAATGGGCAATCTCACGCCTCCGCCTACCAACAAACCTGTATGACTGTCATTAAAAGAGTCGCTGTTTGGCATGGTTACCAATAATCCTATAGCGGCATAAGGATGGAAGAGCCGTTTCTTAGGCTGTACGTCTTGCGCCAAGGCATGAACACAAGGCCATAGTAATAAAATGAACATGACGAGACGATGCTGCATGGCTTATTCCTCCTCAGGTTTGAAACCCAGCCAATGAGCATTTAGTTCATAATCTGACATTGGCTCATAATAATTTAATACATAAACAGAGAAATCACCTAACCTTTCAATGGTTCTCAATTGCCAATTGGAAATGGAGATTATTTGCATGTAATTTGCAATGGATGATTCTACAAGGTTTTCACGCGGATTATATACATATTTGTCTGCAACCAGCAGGTTACGGTCTTTTTCGTAGATGAACTGCCACAGGGAGTCTTTGCTGAAGTATAAGTCAATAGGTCCGCTGCCATCAGCCGTCCAACGGAATTCATCTAACCGGCCCATCTCATTGAATAATTGAGTTTTTGTACAATGCCATCCCTTACCAACGATTTGGTCATTGAAGACGGAGTCAGAGATGGTCGTAATGGCTTTGAGAATAGGTTTTCCAGATTGATCCATTTGGAAAAACTCATCATTTTCTTGTTCGCACGTTGTTGCCAGCAATGGCAGCATAAACAGGAATAGGAACAGGACATTCCGGTAATAAACAGTTTTCTTCATATTTATATTAGTTACTATGTTTGCAGACGGAAACACCAAACTGCCAATAGGAGATAGTCCTTAAGGCAGAGAAATATTCCGCACCGTGAGGTGCAGAGAACCTCTTCGCTACGCTTCGAGAACCTCTCCATCTCACGTTGCGTGAAAAGGGGCTTCGCGAAGAAAAGAGGCAAAAAAGTTGGTACGTTAATAATTGGATTGTATTTTTGTAGGTGCTAACAAACAACATACAATAACCAACTAAAAGCGTACCAGTATGCAAAGGAACAAAATTTCTTTCAAAGGACAAAAGATTTTCATCGGAATTGATGTCCATGACAAGACTTGGGATGTGGCAATAGCTCCCGAAGTAGGGATAGTGAAGAGGCACCCTCAAAAAGCCTCTGCGAAAGAGCTCTTTGACTTTCTGAAGAAACATTACCCGGATGGGGATTATCTGGCTGTCTATGAAACAGGTTTCAGCGGTTTCTCCACCTACTATGCTCTGAAGGAGGTTGGAATTGAGTGTATAGTAATTCACGCTGCCGATGTTCCGACAACACAGTATGAGGAGGTGATGAAGACGGACAAGATTGATTCTGTTAAGCTGGTGAGGTCACTGAAGGCTGGTTTGCTGAAAGGCATCTACATCAGAGAAAAGCAGAATATTGATGACCGTTCTGTTGTACGCATCCGCAAGACTATACAGAGGCAGCTCTGTGGATATAAAGCTAGAGTCAAGCACATGTTGCATTGTCATGGGGTGGAATATCCGGAGCGTTTTGAAAAGAAGCAAACTCACTGGTCAAGGGCATTTATCACATGGTTGTTGAATGATGTGAAGTTGATGTCTGACACCCGTACCTCGCTTGATCTGCTCATAAGGCAGGTTGAAGTTATCAGAGGAACGATGCTTCAGGCAACGAATGAGTTGCGTCGACTATGTCATGAAGATAGGTATAAGCGCAAATACGAACTAATAACCTCTGTGCCAGGAATTGGAACTATCGTGGGTATGACCATTCTTACCGAAGTCTATGACGTAAGGCGTTTTCATAACGAGAATGAGTTTGCCGCATACCTCGGTTTGATTCCCACAAGTCATAGCAGCGGTGCAAAGACTGTCCATGGCGAGAAGACTTTCAGGGGTAACAGACAAATCGGTCCGATGATCATCGAAACGGCTTGGATAGCAATCTGCAGGGACCCTGGGCTTGGAGCACAGTACCTGAATTACAAGAAAAGGATGGAACCACAGGAGGCGATAGTGAGAATAGCGCGCAAACTGTCGAACATCATCTTCTCGGTTCTAAAGAATGATAAAGAATATGTACCATATACGGGTAAATAAAATACGGACTAATAGACAACTTCACAAAGACGACTCCTGCGTTGTACTGATGGGCTTATAAGCGTCATCTCAAATTAGATTGTTGCGTCTTACTATATATTCTGAAGAAGTAAATTGATGGGCGGCCACCTGTTGCCGTTTTATCTCATAGAAGTTTGTCTGGTAGGTCTGTTGTCGACAGTCTTTCAGTACCCAGCGTTAGACGTTGGGTTGAAAGCTACGACTTCTTCAAAAAGTCATCGTACTAATGGACTTCACGCTAAGTGATTGATACATAACAGTTAATAAACAATAAATATTTTCCAATTATTTGGAAAGCAACATAGAAGTACAACGATCACTCCGTGACATTACTCATCGAGAAAATACAAAGATATAATTACCGATATTCAAATTTTTTTTATATAAAATGAACAACAACGAAAACACAAAACGAACCATCATCGCCTTAACCATCAAGTTCCTCCTCGCTATCCTGGCAGTAGGACTCCTCGCTTTTGTGCTATATCTCTATGTAGCTCCAGTATAAAATAGATCCTTTAAATGGATTAGATAGTTTAGGTAATTACCAATAATTATTACTATTTTTTTATTGTATAGCGGTTATTGGTTATTGTTTAAAGGTTATTGTATATCATGCGTGACTTCAAAGACATAAAAATCGCTGTGGCAGGCACTGGTTATGTAGGCCTGTCAATTGCTACCTTATTATCACAGCACCACCAGGTGACGGCAGTGGATGTCATCCCTGAGAAGGTGGATATGCTGAACAAGAAACAGTCGCCCATCCAGGACGAGTATATTGAGAAATACCTTCGGGAGAAAGATCTGCATCTTACGGCGACCCTCGATGGTGCCGCTGCCTATCAGGATGCTGACTATGTAATTATCGCTGCTCCCACGAACTATGACCCTGTAAAGAACTTCTTCGATACCCATCATATCGAGGATGTCATAGACTTGGTAATCAGTGTAAACCCCGATGCAGTGATGGTCATCAAGAGTACCATTCCTGTGGGCTACTGCCGTAACCTCTATGTACGCTATGCCCTGAAGTTCGCCTCGACACCAGAGCTGAAGGACAAGAAGTTCAACCTGCTGTTCTCTCCGGAGTTTCTGCGTGAGAGTAAGGCCCTCTATGACAACCTTTATCCCAGTCGCATCATTGTGGGTTATCCCAAAAAGATTGATAACCCGGAATTCGCTGAGGAGAATGCTGCCATCCAGGCTTTCGGAAATCCTGAAGCAGAACAATACGCCCATACCTTCGCTGATCTCCTCCTAGAAGGTGCCATCGGCCCCCAAGGAAGCGAAGACAAAACAAGTGCGGAAGCAAATTCTTCATTCTTCACTCTTCATTCTTCATTAAAGAAAGGCATTCCTGTTCTCTTCATGGGTCTGAAGGAGGCCGAGGCTGTCAAGCTCTTTGCGAATACCTATCTGGCACTGCGTGTGAGCTATTTCAATGAGCTGGACACCTATAGTGAGGTAAAGGGTTTGGATACGAAGAGTATCATTCGTGGCGTAAGCCTCGATCCTCGTGTAGGAGATTACTATAACAACCCTAGCTTCGGTTATGGCGGCTACTGTCTGCCGAAAGATACGAAGCAGCTACTGGCTAACTATAGCCACGTGCCCCAGAACATGATGACGGCCATCGTGGAGAGTAATCGTACGCGTAAGGACTTCATTGCGGATCAGGTGCTACGCAAAGCTGGTTATTATGACTATACCTCACACAACCAATATGCAGCAGAGGAGAAAGAAGTGACGATAGGCATCTATCGTCTGACGATGAAGAGTAACTCTGATAATTTCCGTCAGTCGAGTATCCAGGGTGTGATGAAGCGTATCAAGGCGAAGGGGGCACGTCTCATCATCTTCGAACCTACCTTGAAAGAGGGTACGACATTCTTCGGCAGTCTGGTGGTTAACGACTTAGAGAAGTTCAAGTCACAGAGTGATGCCATCATCGCCAACCGTTATGATGCCTGTCTCTCTGACGTTGAAGACAAGGTATATACCCG
>JAILHP010000064.1 GCA_024695705.1 Prevotella sp.
AGGTTCTGTCCGTCGCGGAACAGATGGCCTGCCAGCATCATTTTATCGACCAGCGTAGTCTTACCGTGGTCAACGTGTGCAATAATTGCAATGTTACGGATATCCTGCATTGTTTATTTTTCTTTTTCGGCTGCAAAGGTACGAATAAGTGAGGAAAAAACAAAAAAACTCTTGGATTTCTTTACATTTTTCGTACCTTTGCAACATGAAATACCAATGGATGATAAAATATGGAAATATGATGGCCTCGATGCTGTTGGGTATCGTGGCTTTTGTGTTTTGGTTCTTCTTTTACCCGCAAGCCTTATCCTATCAGGAGCAATACCAACTCTTTCAGTGGACGGGCGACTACCTGACCGACAGTCTGAGTGTGCCCGGCGGCTTTGCCGGCTGGCTGGGTGAATTGGTGATGCAATTCTACTACGTAGAGTGGCTGGGAGCGTTGTTGCTGGCGGCAGTCTTCGTGGCTTTTTCCTGGATAGTGGGCTGGATTCCAGCCATGCTGCTGTTCTGGCTGCTGGGTGACCCGGCTGTGACGTTGGGCTATGTTATGGCGGTGATGCTTGCCCAAGGGGCTTTCAGGCTCAACCCGACGGAAGGTATGAAAGGCCTGCTCATTGACTTAATGGTAGTGCCACTGTTGTTCTGGCTGACGGGACCGCTGGCGTTGCTCTATGTGTTGCTACGCCTCACAAAGACAGGGGCATGGGGTGGCCTACATATTGTCTATCTGTTGGCAGTGGCGCTGTTGGCATACCGGTTCCTGCTCCCCCAGCAGCCTTTGGAGATGGTGCTGACGCCAACGATACATTACCGCATCTCACTGGAAACCAACACGCTGATGTGGATTATCCCGTTAGTAGCCCTGACTGAATATGCGGTACGCTATCATCTCATGGAAAAACTAAAGTCACTCAAGACTGCAACTGTCATTTATGCCATAGCATGCGTCATCTTGGCATGGATGGGTATCAGCAACGGCTACGACAGGGAGCTGTATGAGCTGATCAGACAGGACTATCTGGTGAGGAACCAACGCTGGGACGAGATTATTGAGCGGGCAGAAAAACATCAGGTAAATGCTGCATTCAGCTCGGTGTGTGTGAACCTTGCCCTCGCCCAAAAAAGACAGCTGGCTGAGCGGATGTTTGACTTCTACCAGAATGGTGAGGACGCGCTGTTCATGCCCTATACAAGGGACAACACTTCAATGCTGCCCACAGCGGAAGCATTCTGGCATTTGGGACTGGTGAACTCGGCACAGCGTTATATGTTTGACACACAGGAGTCGATTCTGAGAGGCAAGCTGAGCGGCCGTTGCACAAAGCGCATTGCTGAATGCATGTTGGTGAATGGCCATTATCAGGCAGCCGCCAAACAGATTCGCATTCTGAAGAAGACACTCTTCTATAGGGCATGGGCAGAGGAGGCCGAGAAGATGCTGGGCAACGAGCAGCAGATCAATGCCCACCCGTTGTACGGAAAGATCCGTCAGCTGAGGTTCCGTCAGGAACACTTGTACAGCTATCGGGACATAGAAGACCTGCTGGAAGCGCTTTTCAAGGAGAACACCAACAACAAGATGGCACTGGACTACTACATGGGGCAGCTGCTGCTGGAGAGTAAGATAGGTCCGTTCAGGAGAGCCATGCCCATGGTTCAGCAATATGGCGGCTATCCGCAGATGCCACGTGGCTATGCGGATGCCATGAATGCCATTGCAAATGGCGGACAAGTCGTTGGTTCGGCCTACGTTAGCTACGTAAACAGAATGTTACAGAGCAGGACAAGGAATAATTGAGATTTGAGATTTAAGACATATTGATGCATGAAAAAGATACTTTTTAACTACATCGTAGTGCTCTGGTCATTTTGTATGGCGCTGACATCGTGTAGCCATCAGCCGACGGACGTGACAAAGGCGGACCAGCTGCCTGCCATATACCCTGACTATATAGGAGTAACGATCCCGGCAGGTATTGCCCCACTGAATTTCAACTTTGCCGATGAAGACATCGACTGTCTGGACGTGGTGGCAAAAGGCAGCAAGGGAGGAGAGATACATGCCAACGGAGCGTGGGCCGACTTCGATGTGGAAGACTGGCACGAACTGACGGAAAGAAACAAGGGCGGGAAGATTACCCTAACCGTAGCAGTCGAGAAAGAAGAACGCTGGACGCAATACCAAGATTTCGACATCTTTGTGAGCAACGACGCGCTGGAGGAATGGGGACTGACCTACCGTCTCATCAAGCCCGGCTATGAGAATGGCGGTGACATCGGCATGTACCAGCGTGACATCAGTAATTTCGACGAATATGCCATGGTGACGGAAACAGTGGTGCCGGGGTACTGCATGAACTGCCATACCGCCAACCGTACTAACCCTAACCGGTTGAACATGCAGGTGAGAGGAGAAGGCGGCGGCACCATGCTGATGAAAGACGGTCAGCAGGAGTGGCTGAACACAAAGACGGAGGAGACAAAGGCTGCGGGCTCCTACAGCTACTGGCATCCTGACGGCGACTACTGCGCCATGTCAACCAACAGTGTGCATCAGGCTTTCTTTACGGGAACGGGACAACGCATTGAGGTGTTCCATACCTTCAGCGACGTGGAGGTGTTGGACATCCGTACCAACCAACTGATTCTCTCACCACTGCTCAGGACGGAGGACCTGGAGATATTCCCTGCCTTCTCACATGACGGTCAATGGCTTTACTACAGCACTTCGAAACCCTGCGACGTGCCCAAAGAATATGAAAAGGTGAAATGTTCATTGTGCAGAATTGCTTTTGACGCTAAGAGCGGAGAGTTTGGCGAGCAGGTGGATACACTTCTCAACGGCCCCGCCACAGGAAAGAGCTATACCCTCATCCGTCCCAGCTATGACGGACGATGGCTGATGTACACTGTTTCTGAAAGGGGGAACTTCCCCGTTTGTCAGGATGATGCCGACCTGTGGCTCATGGACCTGACCACTGGGGAATGCAGGGAGTTGAAGGAGCTGAACAGCAAATGGACGGAGAGCTTCCACAACTGGAGTGACAACAGCCACTGGCTGGTCTATTCAAGCAAGAAAGAGGACGGCATGTATGCCCAGCTGTTTATTGCCAGCATTGATGGACAGGGAAAGGTCACCAAGCCCTTCTTACTGCCACAGCGTAATCCCCGGGCGTTCTACCGTGAGATGATGCACTCCTACAACGTGCCCGACTTCACGAAGAGCAAGGTAGAACTTGACGCTCATGAGTTCAGGGAAAAACTGCTGAGCAATAAACGCCAGAATGTCACCATCAAAGGGAGCGTGAAGGACTGATAGAGCGCGTTATTTTATAAATTTCGTGAAAGAAATAAGCGTATCTGATATTTTTTTCGTACTTTTGCAGACGCTTTATGTATATAAGGTAAAGAACGGAATAGAGACGTTTAAAAGATGACGACA
>JAILHP010000105.1 GCA_024695705.1 Prevotella sp.
GGCTTCGATACTGTCATGTCGGGCGAACCAATCTTTTGGTTCTTCAGGGTGATGGTGCCGCCGCTGAAGGAACTGCTGGCCTGTAGCTTCACGCTGATGAGGGCGCCACTGGTGCCGCTGACCAGTGCATTGGTGGGCGAGGCCAGCATGATGTGGGTCAGGCCGTCCTTCTCGTTCATATAGAGCGTGTGCTTCTGCCAAGTGGTGCGCCCGGCAATGTCGAGGGCATCGTCGCCAGCGGCCACGGTGAGGCCCTGGGGCAACTGCATGTGGAACTCCACCATGGTCACCTGCTGGCCGGGGTTGTTCAGGTCGATGAGCATGGCCTTTGTCTCGCCAGCACCGATGGTGAACGGCTCAATGGATAGCGTTGATGTGGCGGCGCTGCTCAGCATGTGGAGCAGCACCGACAGGATAAACAAAGATATCTTTTTCATAGGTTATACAAATTCGTTTAATAAGATGAATGCTTGGTCTTTACATTATTTGACTACGCGTTTCTTTCCTCCAATGATGTTCACACCCTTGCGGGGAGCGGTGAGCCGTTGGCCTGAAAGCGTATAGATTTTCTCGTGGTTACCATTTCTCATGTTCTCCAAATCGGCAATGCCGTTAGTACCGCAGAGATGCAGCACAGCCTGCTGTTGCCGTCCAGCCTGCTGGTCGGGGCTGGCACAGAGAATGTTGCTGAGAACGATGTCGCCACCCTCGAAGCTCTCGTCTGCCGTCAGCGTCAGCTGTATGACAGCTCCTTCCGTACCGGTAAGCGTGGCGTTCCTCGGCGAAGCCAGCATCAGGCGGTGCTGTCCTTCTCTGAGTTGACTCATGTATAGCTGGTGGTTGCGCTCCATGGTTCGGTTAGTCAGGCTGTAGCCTCCTGCCAGCGTCAGGCCCTGAGGCAGCGTCATGTCCATCTGAGCCATCGTTATGGCCATGTCAGCATTCTGCAGTGTGATGCTCAGCTTCTGGCTCTCGCCTGGCATGATGCTCAGCGGCTCCATACCTATATTAATAATGTGAGCCTCTTCCGCTGCATGAGTGCTGCGGCTGTTGGCCGTTCCCATGATGATGTTCACCAGGGCCACGTAGTCCATGCCGTCCACCTCGCCGTCGCCGTTCAGGTCGGCCGCACTACTCTGCGCGCTCTGGCCCATGATGACGTTCACCAGAGCCACCAGGTCCATGCCGTCCACCTCGTTGTCGCCGTTCAAGTCGCCTCTGATGGGGTCTTCGACTATCACTTTTGCCTTAGCGGCGTTGGCAATGGTACCGTCAGCATTTAGCACCATGGCCACCACGTAGACCTGTTCCTTGTCGATGGCTTGTGCCAGTTCACCCTCAGTAGGCAGGCTGAGCGTGTAGCTG
Organism: Prevotella sp.; assembly: GCA_024695705.1. Taxonomy (GTDB): domain Bacteria; phylum Bacteroidota; class Bacteroidia; order Bacteroidales; family Bacteroidaceae; genus Prevotella. The sequence goes on from JAILHP010000105.1 coordinate 1,366, forward strand.
TTGGTCTTCTTGCAGCCAGGCGTGAATGTTCCACTATAAGGACTAGCCATGTTTCTCCATGTGTTTTCATAGGAACTGCCAATCAAGACATCGTTGAATGTCATGTTGGTGATGGGGTCAGGAGCATCTGTGTAAGGCTTCATGTATGGGTCTACGTCATAGCTATGCAGACCTGAGTAGTAATTACTCTGGTTCCAATTCTGACCAGAGCCTTTCACTCCGTCGGCCACCAGCGCATAGACCACGCTGTAGTGCTGGCCGTTGCCCAGGAACTCTGCCTCGCTGGTGGCGTAAACCTTGGTCATGTCGACATTCCATACGCCTTTCACGGTCACGTCTACATCGGTAGCCATTTGCAGGGCAGCATCAAGGATGTTTATTTTGGCATTAGGGCTGAAAGTGTCGAGATAGGGGTCAAACTGCATGCCGCTACGGTCTATCTCGCATGAGGGGAAGGAATAGAAAGACATACCGTAAGATCCGATGTCCATGGGATCGATGCCGCTGGTATTGCTGTAGGAGCTGTGAACGGCAATACCAATGAAACGATCGCCATACTTGTCCTTTGCCTCCTGCATGGCTGCCATGCCCCGAGGACAATAGGTACACCACGTGCCTGTTCCTTCTTCCATGACTGTGCGGCGCACCACTTGGCGGCTCAGGTTCTGGAATTGCTGTGTCAGCGCCTTTTGGGGTGAGGTGTTGTTCTGGCCGTTTACCTTGTCAATGGTCAGCGTGACGTTGTAGGTCTTGTTGGGCTGTGCCGGACCGGTAATCTCTATGTCAATTGTCTTCCGTTGGCTTATGCCAGCATCTACGGACAGGTCAAGGTGGTGCTGTTCCTGCTTTCCGTCGACAAGGAGCGTATAGTCAATGCTGTTGATAGAGGCCAGACCGTCGTTGTAGAGCGTGAAGGGAATGTTTGAGGCCACGCCAGGATAGGTGATGTTGCGTTCGGTCTCAGTGGCATGGGCCGAAATGGCAGGCAGGTGGTGCCCCTTCACGCGAGCCTGGATGACAAACCGATAGGAATTGGAGTAGTTATACCAACTTCCGTCGTAGGACTTCCACCAGCCGCCACCCGGCTGTGATTCCTCGTTAACATAACAGATGAAAACGTTGCCGGGGCAGGAGAAACCTACATAAACACCTTTCTCCGTGATGGTGTAAGGCTCGGAAAGAATAAATTCTGTGTAGTCCCATTCCTTCATGTCTTGCATCTTCACTTCGCGCACTTTCACATCGCCTTCCAGCGACTCTGCCAGCCATGCCGTGCCCTGCTCATAGATTGACAAATCGTTGTTGGAACCTGCAGGTATGCGTATGGCTGTGATCTGGGCACCCACCATGGTCTCGTCGCCAGGAATGAAAATGGCAACATCAGTTGTTTGAACACCACCAAATGCAATGGCCTGCATGGGCTTCTCACCAGCAAAGTAGCCCCATACGTCGCCCTCAGCCTTTGGCTCTTCGGGTATGGGGTCACCTTCTTCCACCACATTTTGGAACCGCTTCCAGCCGTCTGTGGTGTGGAAGAAGTCGGCCGATCCTGTAGGCACATGAAGCGTAGCATTCTGAAAAACACTTTCGGGGAAAGTGCCATCGGGCAGCGTTTCATGGAACATGTCGTGGGAGTTGAAAGTGATGATAATGTCTTTCAGACTGTTGCAATGATAGAATGAATTGTTGTTGACAGGGAATCGCGAAACTTTTGTTGTAAAGGATATTCGTTCCAGTAGGTCGCATCCATAAAATGCAGATTCCCCGATGCTTGCTATTGTTGTAGGCAGGTCGATGGAAACAATCCTGCTACCCTCGAAACACTCAGAAGGAATGGCTCTCAATCCTTCACAAAGCTCAATATTCTTAAGCTGATGATTGTATCGGAATGCGCAGGTGGGAAGCTCTGCCTTGGCATGCCATATCAGCGTGGTTAAGTTTGAACAGCCGGTGGCCACCCATCCACCTACCCATGTCACGGTTTCGGGAAACGTGAGCTTGGTGAGGCTACACCCGCTGAAAGCACCGTTGTTAACATTAGGGATGTCGGAAGGAATGGTGAACTCGCCTGTCAGCCCTGAGGGATAGGACAGCAGGTAGCGTCCGTTCTTCGTGATGAGCATACCATTGCGAGCAGCAAAAACAGGATTGTCGCTGTCCACTTCATATCGTTTCATCTTTGCGCTATTGCCGAAGGCATAATCGTCAATAGATGTCACTGAGGCAGGGATGCTAATGCTCTCCAAGCTGTTGCAATAGGCAAAAGTATAATAGCCAATCGTTTCAACGGAGGAAGGAATAGTAATAGAAGCCATGCTCTCACATTTATAGAAAGCATGATCGCTCAGTGATATTACATGATAGCCATCTGCCATCGAAGGTATGGTTACGCTTCCCTCTACTGTTTGGCTGACTGCGGCTTCGTTCCACTTTCCCGTCCCTACTTGGCAGGTCTTGTCTTTTGTGCTGACGATGGTGAAGGTCATTTCCACACCCTCCACGGTCTTTGCTGTAAAGGTTTCGCCGTCGTGGCTCTCTTCGGGTGCCTGTCCTGTATTCTTTCGAATGCCTATTACTGCTTCCTGGCTATTGTTGTAACCATCTGCTTCGCCGTTTCCGTTTTTATAGGGATCGAGTAGCGACAATAAGAAAAAGCCATTCGTGTCGCCCCGCCATCCCCAGTTCACATGGAAATAGTCATCCTTATCATAGCCGTCGACGACGAAGGCATGACCGCCCTTGGTGGTCGATTGTCCACCGTAGAGCACAGGCCTGCCTTCGGCCAGCTCATCATAGATGCGCTGGTTCCATCGGGCCAGGCCAAAGTCGGAGTGTTGAATGTATTGTGTGGAGTTGTCGTAGTCGAAATAGTCCTTCAGGGCTATGGCCACGTCGCTTACGTATGCACCACTGGCTTCTACCCCATAGTCCATCTTTAAAGCACTGCCACACTTTTGCATCAAAGCTGCCACTGCTTGCTTTTGTGCTGTTGTTTCTTGCCCCCATGGGCTGTAACTCGGCAACATGTTGGACCAGTCAATACTTCCGACAGGGATGGCGTTGACGGTGATATTTGCTGTTCTGGCCGTATAGCTTGGAATGGTTTTTGTGGTTTGCGCTGGCCACTGATGGTAAAACATGATTTGCGCCATGGCGGTAGCCACACATCCCGTAATGCAGCGAGTGCCGTTTATCTGTGGGCACAAGTCGTTATAGGGTGTGTCTTGTCCCCATTCTATTTGTCCCAGCAATGGGCTGATGGCTGTTCCGCTTACTGTCTTGCGGATGGGCGTCCTGTAGTTGTGGGCTTCCATCCATTCTATTTGGCGTGCGTAGGAGTCTAGCCATGCCAGGATGTCATCTGGCAGGCCGTCGATGTTGAGGCGTCCGTGCTCGCTGTAGCCAAGAATGGCTGGTGTGCGGTCGTCACCGGAGACGACGGCATAGCCGCCCTCCAGGGCATTGAAGACGTAATAGGGCTTGGCCCCATCGGCTTTGCTTTCTGTGATGCCGGCCTTGTTTTGCGGGTGGGCAGGAACAAAGGTCTTGCCTTGGCCCAGACCACGGGCTGCTGCTGTGCGACTGGCAAAAAACTCCTGCGCTTTGAGCAGCGCCTGCTGCTCAGTGACGGGGCCTGCTGATGCCAGTAAAGGCAGCAACATTCCCAGAATGAATAGTGATAGTTTCCTCATAGTATTGTATATATTGACATTTTCAGTTTGCAAATATACACAAAAAAGAATAAACGGCAAATATTTATGCTGTTTTTTTGCTTTGTTCAGGCTAAAGGACCCATGTGCCTTCCCTCAATGTGCAAAGATACTTTTTTTTTCTTCATTTCTTTTTGCATTTCTCTTGATTTTTCGTAACTTTGCCATCAGGATGGCGAAATTACTACGTCTCGGCAAAAAAAGAACCAAGTTTCTTTGTTTTGCTCTCGACTTTTCGTAACTTTGTAAGAATTCTCAGCTTTTCTTTGTATAAAGGCAGTCTGGGGGATTGAGGAAAAACTGGGTTACGAATTGGCAACCGTACTCAATTCCACATTCTGCTATGAATTGCTTTCAATGAACGCCCGACGCTGAGCCACCAGCCGTTTCAATAACTCATCATCGGGTGCAAAGGTAAACATTTCTTTTGAAAGAGCAAAATCTATTCACATCTTTTTCATCAGAGCTTGCTCAACGCTCTTGAACTGATTGTGGCATCTTTTGTGGCACCAGCCAGGAAAGTGCGTATTAGGCTACGTCCTTCTACCGTAATGATATGTCGATTATCTTACTCTATTATTATCCAACTACCGTGACCTGTAGATCCGTCACGGTCAATGAATCTCAATGATTTGAGTTTATTGATATGCTCTTGGACTGCTGTTACAGATATTCCGATTCTATTCGCAATCTCACTCCTTGTGATATAGTTATCAGCATATATCATCTTATATATGTTAGCAGCAGTTTCAGATAACCCTTTAGATAACTCTTTAGATAACCTTATAGACAACCCTTCAGGCAACCTACAGTTCACTCTATTATCTCCCAATAGCCTAACCTTGTTGAACCGATACGTCGTATTAGCCCTAACTCTTTGAGCCTATTTATATGCTTCTGAACGTTTTTGAGCGAAATTCCTGTAAGGGTAACCAACTCGTTTCTGCTGATATTAGGATCTGCTTGAATATGAGAATATATAGCCATCGCAGTATCAGACACCCCATTAGGCACCCTATTAGACACCCCTTTGGACACCCCAGTACTATTTGACTTAGGTGAAGGCACAGGTAGCACCAGCTCCACTTCATCTACATCCAGCTTGTTCAGCAGTTGTGGTTCGCCCCAATTGGTTTCTTTCCATGCAGCGATTATCTTGGGGAATCCAGAGCCGACATTCTCACCAAAGCCAATCATACGCAGCATATTCTGAATCTTTGGATTGCGAGCCTTGGAGTTTCCACCTCGATATATCGTCTCTACAGGCAACTTCAACAAGCCAGGATTACGGAAACAGAGCCGGTCGTCATGTTTCTCTATTCTCAGGATACCTGCATCCATCATCAGGTCGCAGTGGATAATCGAGTTCGTGAAAGCTTCACGGACAGCCTCATGTTGAGGTGTGTCGTCATTTCTTTTGCCGCCTTTCTCCAATTTGAAAGGTCTTGGCAAGTCAAACTGTACCTTTGGCGATACGATACGGAAGAACTGATACAGGTTATTCTCCCAAAGTCCGTCGTATGTCAGTCGGTCATGATACCGTTCATCACCCACCAGATGGCTCATGTCCAGATAGTCCATGCGAAAGCTAGAAAAACGGTCTCTAATGGCAAGGCCCTTACCAAACATCATCAGTCCGGCCAGCGTCAATCCCTCTCTGCCTGTCTGTCTGTCCTCAGTATAGCCACCAAGATTTCTGAGGAAAGTCTTATCGTCAACCCTGTTCCAAACGTGGGTACTATTCTC
>JAILHP010000135.1 GCA_024695705.1 Prevotella sp.
AAGCCGATGTCGAAGAGCGAATAGGGATTAACCACGAGCATGATGAGGGCAGCCAAGGCCAAAGAGTTGAGGGGTGCGGCTCCTCGGTTGAGCACGCGGACCAGTGCCAAGGTGGTAATCATGACGGCTGCACGGATAACGCTGGACGGCATACCCACCAGCAGGACGAAGGCCCAGACGGCAACGACGATGAGGAGCTGGTTGACGGTCTGCCAGCGACGGTTGCGGAACAGGGAGGAAAGAAGCATGTAGATGATGCCAAGATGCAGGCCGCTGAGCGCCAATAGGTGTGACGTGCCAGCAACGGAGAACTGCTCTTTCTGCTCCTTGCTGACCCCGCTCTTGTCGCCTAATACCATTGCGCTCAATATGGAGTAATCCTCTTGTGCTCTGACGGTTGAGGTGATTTGTTGCAGCAGGGCATGACGTATGTCCATGAAGAATAGCCGCAGGCGCTGGACGTGACCGATGCCCTCCAGGGGGATGACCTCTCGTTGCCAATGGTTGCGGGTGACAAAGGCTTCGCCCACGTAGCTGTGCGTCTCTTGCCAGGTGCGATAGCTGCCCTGTGAAGAGAGGGGTTTGATGGCAGAACGGATGAGGATGCCATCGCCCACGGTGAGCTGTTCGCTGCGTTCGTCGCGCATCAGGCGTAGCTGAATCTTCTTGCCGTCAGCAGCGAGTAAGGCATCCATAGCCAGCGTCTTGCCCCGTTCTACGGGTTCGGAACTGATGACGACGGCATAGTTACGTTCCCCTGTTGGCCACTCCACGCTGAGTTGTGTCTTCTGATGGATGCAGAGCAGAGCACCCAGCAGGATGCAGGCCGTGCTGATGCAGAGACTCTGGCCGACATCGGATTTGCGGAGAAGAAAAGCGGCAGCCAGCGTGGCTAGCAGAATGATAAGTATGGCTGTAACATCACACGATAGGAAACGCCCGGCCGTAATACCGATAATGAGGCAAATAGCCGGACGAAGTAGAGAAGCTGTAATCGGCTTATTTCTCAATTCTCAATCCTCATTTATCAATAAACAACTCTTTCCTAAGGAAAGCGGGAGTGTAGCCTTTTTTGCTACGAGCAACTTCCTCAGGAGTGCCGGTAGAAAGGATTTCTCCACCACGTTGGCCGCCCTCGGGACCCATGTCGATGATGTAGTCGGCCTGACAGATGACATCGAGGTTGTGCTCAATAATGATGACGGTATTGCCGCGTTTGACGAGCCGGCGCAGCACATCCATCAGGATGCGGATGTCCTCGAAGTGAAGACCGGTGGTGGGTTCGTCGAGGATGTAGAGCGTCTTGCCCGTATCCTTCTTCGACAGTTCGGCTGCCAGTTTGATGCGCTGGCTCTCACCGCCAGAGAGGGTGGTGGAGGGCTGTCCGAGTTTGATATATCCGAGTCCGACATCCTGAATGGTCTTGATTTTTCGGAGAATGTCGGGAATGTTCTCAAAGAACTCCACCGCACGGTTGATGGTCATGTCGAGCACGTCGGCTATGGACTTTCCCTTATAGCGTACCTCGAGGGTTTCGCGGTTGTAGCGCTTTCCGTGACACTCTTCGCAAGGCACCATCACGTCGGGCAGGAAGTTCATCTCGATGGTCTTGTAGCCGTTGCCGCCGCACTCCTCGCAGCGTCCGCCCTTCACGTTGAACGAGAAGCGTCCGACCTTGTAGCCGCGTATCTGCGCTTCAGGCAGGTGGACGAACAGCGAGCGGATGTCGCTGAACACGCCGGTGTAGGTGGCAGGGTTCGAACGTGGTGTGCGGCCGATGGGGCTCTGATCTACGTTGATGACCTTGTCGATATGCTCGATGCCCTCGATGCTGTCGTAGGGCATGGGTTGTTTCTGAGAGCGGTAGAAGTGACGGGAGAGGATGGGGTAGAGCGTCTCGTTGACGAGTGTTGATTTGCCGCTTCCGCTGACTCCCGTGACGACGATGAGCTTGCCCAGCGGGAACTCCACGTCGATGTTCTTCAGGTTGTTGCCGCGACAGCCATGCAGGATAAGACTCTCCCCCTGCCCCTCCCTGTGAGGGAGGGGAGGAGATACTACTGCGGGCTGGGACATATTGCTCCCCTCCATAACAGGGAGGGGTTTGGGGGTGGGTCTCAGGTATTTCGCCGTCAGCGTGTCAGCCTTCAGGATTTCGGAGGGAGTACCCTGGAAGACGACTTCGCCACCTTTGCGACCGGCACCGGGACCAATGTCGATGAGGTAGTCGGCAGAGAGCATCATGTCGCGGTCATGCTCCACGACGATGACGGTATTGCCGATGTCGCGTAACTCCTTGAGTGAGTGGATGAGTCGCTCGTTGTCGCGCTGGTGCAGTCCAATGCTCGGCTCGTCAAGGATGTAAAGCACGTTAACCAGTTGGGAACCTATCTGGGTGGCCAGTCGGATGCGCTGGCTCTCGCCGCCCGAGAGGCTTGCCGACGGACGGTTGAGCGACAGATAGTCGAGTCCTACGTCGAGCAGGAATCCCAGTCGGGTATTGATTTCCTTGAGTATCTCGATGGCAATCTGCCGCTGCTGATGTTCCAGATGCGGCTCACAGTCGTTCAGCCACGTCTTCAGCTCGCTGAGGTCCATGGAGGCCAGTTCGGCAATATTCTTGTCGCCTATTTTGTAGGATAAAGCCTCGCGGTTGAGTCGCTGGCCGTGACATTCGGGACACTCGCACTCTGCCAGGAACTGGTCGGCCCATTTGCGTGCGGCGGTGGTGTCGTCGTTGTCCATCACGGAGCGCAGGTACTTGATGACACCGTCGTAGGCCACGTAGTAGTCGCTCGACGTGTGAACGAGCGACTTGTCAATCCGTACATTATCCAGCGAACCGTAGAGTATCTCGTTGAGCGCCTCGTCGGGTATGTCGTTGACGGCTGTCTTGAGGTCGCAGTCGTATTTCTGGAGGATAGCTTCTATCTGCCAGAATATCATCTGGTTCTTGTATTTTCCCAGGGGCACGACGGCTCCTTCGTAGATGCTTTGCTTGCGGTCGGGAATGACCTTGCTCAGGTCTATTTCGTTGATATAGCCCAGTCCCTTACAGCGTGGGCAGGCTCCCATGGGCGAGTTGAACGAGAAGTTGTTGGGTGCCGGGTCGTTGTAGGACATGCCGGTGGTGGGACACATCAGGCGTTTGGAGAAATACTTCGCCTCACCCGTCTCTGAGTCGATAATCATCAGCAGTCCGTCGCCTTCCTTCATGGCGAGATGTACGGATTTCTTGAGACGGTCGGCATTTGTGTCCCCCTCGGGGGACGACAGGGGGGCTTTTAGCCGGTCAATCACTACTTCGATATTATGGTTCTTGTAACGGTCCACCCTCATGTCCTTGACCATTTCCTGCAACTCGCCGTCGATGCGGACGTTCAGATAACCCTTGCGGCGCAGAGACTCGAAGAGTTCGCGGTAGTGTCCCTTTCGGCTGCGGACGACAGGAGCGAGAATGAGGATCTTATGTCCGGCATAGTTTTGCTCAATCATCTCCAGCACGCGTTCCTCGGTGTATTTCACCATCGGTTCGCCCGTATGGTAGCTGTAGGCCTTGCCGGCGCGGGCAAACAGCAGACGGAGGAAGTCGTAAATCTCGGTGGTAGTGCCTACGGTGGAGCGCGGGTTGCGGTTGGTGGTCTTCTGCTCAATGCTGATAACAGGACTGAGGCCCGTAATCTTGTCAACGTCAGGCCTTTCCAATCCACCGAGGAAGTTGCGGGCGTAGGCAGAGAACGTCTCGATGTACCGCCGCTGACCTTCGGCAAAGATGGTGTCGAAGGCAAGTGACGACTTTCCCGAGCCGCTCAGACCCGTGATGACGGTAAGCGACTGGCGGGGTAGCTCCACATCAATGTTCTTCAGGTTATGGACCCTGGCGCCCCATACATTGATGGTTTCTGTTTCCTTATTCTCCTGTCTGTTGCTCATCGTTCAGGTATCCTGTTAGCACGTTGACATCGCGTCGGATGGTATGTGTCTGGCCGTCGGAACCCTTGGCCTTGACCAATACGAAGTACGTACCTTGTTTGACGAGCTTCCCGTTATAGGTGCCGTCCCATCCCTCGTTGATGTCGGTCCACTCGTAGATTTTCTGTCCCCACCTATTATATACTATGGCGCGAAACTCTACGATGCCCTTGGTCTTGTCGGCCTTGACGCGCAGCACGTCATTTCTGCCGTCACCGTTGGGCGAGATGCCGTTGGGTATTTCAATGTGGCTGACAACGACGCCTGTGGTGTCGGCCGTTTCCTCGTCTCCTGACTGGTCAGGCTCGTCGGTCTGAGCGTTTGCCCAAAGGGAGCCTAACAGGAAGAATGATAGCAAAAGCAGTAGTCTGGATGTCATATTTCGTTTCATTTTGACATGCAAAGGTAATAAAAAGTCGAGAGATAAGTGTTGAGAGTGGAGTGATTTTTGTTTTTTTTACATTGTGAAGGCAAAATGTTTAATGTTTCATGTTTAATTTTTAATCTTTTTCGTACCTTTGCAGGCGAATAAGACTAAAAACGCAGAAAGCATGAAGCTATTGTTAAGATATTTGTTGCTGTTGTTGGTGTTGCTTGTCAGCGAGGATATGCTGGCGCAGGTGAACCAGTGGCGTGATGTTCACAAAGTAAAGCGCAAGGAAACCATCTATAGTATTTCCAGGGACTACGGCATTACGGTGGATGAGCTTATCAGGGCCAACCCCGAGATGGCATCGCCCGACTATGTGCTGAAGAAAGGTTCCTTCGTATGCATTCCCTTCCCGTCGGCACAGGTTGTTGTGGATACGGCAACCGTGACGCCTCCCTCGCCTCAGCCTGTCAAACCAGCCAAAAGTGATATGCGAGACCGTGAAATCCGTGTGGGTGTCATGCTTCCCCTGCATAAGGTGAATGGTGACGGAAGACGCATGATAGAGTATTACCGAGGGGTGCTGATGGCCTGCGACAGCCTGCGCCAGAACAACATCTCCGTTTCCGTACATGCGTGGAACGTGGCCGAAGATACGGACATCAACACCTTCCTGACGGACGAGGCCGCCAAGATGGACCTCATCATCGGACCGCTTTACTCCAAGATGGTCAAGCCGTTGAGCGACTTTGCCGAGAAGAACGATATCCGCGTACTCATTCCCTTCTCCATCAATGCCCCTGAGCTGGCCAGTAACCGACTGATGTTCCAGGTCTATCAGGCACCGCAGGACTTCAACCGCTCGACGGTGGACCGCTTCATGCAGCAGTTCCGTGACTGCCACCCCGTCATTATCGACTGTAACGACTCTACCAGCACGAAGGGCCCGTTCACCTCGATGCTCCGCAAAAGGCTTGACGAAGAAGCCATCATTTATGGACTCACCAATATCAATACCAGCGAGGCCAAGTTTGTCCAGAACTTCAGTATGGCCCAGCGCAACGTCGTCGTCATTAACTCCGAACACCCAAAGGAGCTACGCAAGGCTCTGTCGAAGCTGACCGCCATGATGAACGACAATCCTGAGCTGGAGGTGACGCTCTTCGGATATACCGAATGGATGCTCTACACCCATCGTAACCTGGAGAACTTCTACAAGCTTGATGTACATATTCCTGCTGCGTTCTATTACGACGCCTCGTCGCCCAAGACCAAGCGCATAGAGCAGAAGTACCGTTGGAACTTCCATGCAGACATGATGAATTCGCTGCCCCGCTTTGCCATTACGGGTTTTGATCACGCATACTACTTTATCAAGGGCCTCCACATGTACGGCAAGCATTTCACGGGAGCCAGCGGAATGGTGGGCTATCCTCCTATTCAGACTCCCTTACACTTTGAACGTAAGGGAGACGGTGGACTGGAGAACCGTCAGTTGTTGTTCATCCACTATACGCCTGAGAAGCGGGTGGAAACCATCAAATTCTAAGTGAGAGGTGAATAGTGTAATATATGAATATGATAATATGAAGAAAATGAGGTTGAATATGACGCGATTGTTGCTATGTGCAGCATTCTTCATTCTTCATTCTTCATTCTTCATTTCGCCAGCTGCTGCGCAGATTGGCGATCACCGCAGTGAATTTGCCATTGGCGTGAGCGGAGGTTATGTGATGAGCAACGTCAACTTCAAACCCGATGTGCAGCAGACCCTTTTCGGCGGAATGACAGGCGGTGTGACCTTTCGATATACCACCGAGAAATATTTTAGCAGTGTGTGTGCGGTGGTGGCAGAGATTAACTACGCCCAGATAGGCTGGAAGGAGAATATCCTGAGTCTTATTGACGAACCCGTCATCAATGCAGAGACGGGAATTGCAGAGGAATATCAGCGGCGCATGAATTACGTTCAGATTCCTTTCCTTGCCCGCCTGGGGTGGGGACGAGAGCGCAAGGGCTTCCAGTTCTTCTTCCAGGCAGGTCCGCAGATGGGCTTCTTTCTCAACGAGAGCACTACGGCCAACTACCCGTTGGACAAACCCAATATGGATTTGCGTGCCTCGCTGGTTGTCAAACAGGAGACGATGCCTGTGGAGAACAAGTTCGACTACGGCATCACGGGCGGCATAGGAATGGAGTACTCCCATCCCAACATCGGCCATTTCATGTTAGAGGCCCGTTACTACTACGGACTGGGCAACATATACGGTAACACCAAGCGTGACTACTTCGGACGTTCCAACTTCTCGAACATCGTCATCAAGGCCAGTTACCTCTTCGACATTGCAAAAACTAAAAACGATAAAATTAAATAAGCTATGTTCAAAAACCATCCCAAGGGACTGCTCCTTGCAGCCCTCAGCAACATGGGCGAGCGCTTCGGCTACTACATCATGAACGCCGTGCTGGCCCTCTTCCTTTGTTCAAAGTTCGGACTCTCCGACGGTCAGAGCGGTTTTATTGCCGCCATGTTCTTAACGGCTATCTACGTGCTGAGCCTCGTGGGCGGTATCATTGCCGACCGCACTCAGAACTACAAGGCCACCATTGCATGGGGTCTGGTGATTATGGCTGCAGGCTATGTGCTGCTTGCCATTCCCGTGCTGGCAACGCCCGACAATATCTCGTGGCTGCTGCCCTTCACCATCTTTGCCCTTGCACTTATTGCCTGCGGTAACGGTCTGTTCAAGGGTAACCTGCAGGCCATTGTAGGTCAGATGTATGACAACTTCGAAGCGAAGGCCGCCAAGGAAAGCCCCGAGAAGCTGAAGTGGGCACAGGGACAGCGTGATGCCGGCTTCCAGATTTTCTACGTCTTCATCAACGTGGGTGCCCTGCTGGCTCCGTTTATTGCCCCGATGCTGCGCAGCTGGTGGCTCAACAGTCATGGACTGGAGTATAATGCCGATCTGCCTAAGCTCTGCCATCAGTTTATCTCCGGCAACATCGAACCCCTCGAGATGAGCAACCTTACCGAGCTGGTAGAAAAGGTGGGCGGCTCCACAGCCGACCTCTCTGCTTTCTGCACGCAGTATCTTGACATCTTCAATACGGGTATCCATTATTCGTTCATCGCATCTGTTGTGACGATGCTTATCTCGCTCGTCATCTTCCTCATGTCGAAGCACCTCTTCCCGACACCGGGAAAGAAGGAAGCCGTTGCTACCGAGGGTTATTCAGAAGAGGAAAAGAAGGCGATGGCAAAGGAAATCAAGCAGCGCATGTATGCCCTGTTTGCTGTCCTCGGCATTGCCGTATTCTTCTGGTTCTCGTTCCACCAGAACGGACAGTCACTCTCGTTCTTTGCCCGCGACTTCGTGCAGACCGACGCCATTGCTCCTGAGATTTGGCAGGCCGTCAATCCCTTCTTCGTCATTGTGCTGACGCCTGTCATCATGTGGATATTCGCATCGCTCACTAAGGCAGGTCGTGCCATCTCCACTCCGCGAAAGATTGCCTACGGTATGGGTATTGCCGGCATCGCCTACTTGTTCCTTGCCGTCTATTCTATGATGCAGGCCTATCCCTCAGCCAATGAGTTTACGGCACTTGCCGACTCCGCAAAGGCAGGACTGAAGGCAGGACCTTGGGTGCTCATCGTCACCTACTTCTTCCTTACCGTTGCCGAGCTTTTCATTTCGCCTTTAGGATTGTCGTTCGTGTCAAAGGTTGCTCCCAAGCACCTGCAGGGACTTTGTCAGGGACTATGGCTCGGAGCCACCGCCGTAGGTAACGGTCTGCTGTGGATTGGCCCGCTCATCTATAACGAGTGGCCCATCTGGATTTGCTGGACTGTCTTCCTCGTTGTCTGCCTTATCTCCATGGGCGTCATGTACGGCATGGTCAACTGGCTCGAACGGGTCACGAAGTAGTTATGCTGTCCTTCCTCCCGTTCCTGGTTTTGATATTGCTCATCACGTGTTGCGTTGCCGTCTTCGGTAACGCAACATTGGATGGTGCCAGTCAGGTGTCATTGTTGGCGGCTTCGGCAGTCAGCGTGCTGGTAGGCTACCTGCAGAAACGCCTGTCCTGGGAACAACTGGAACGTGAGATTACCAACAAAATAGCCAGCTGTACGCCGGCTATCATCATTCTGCTGCTCATTGGTGCTATCGGAGGCACTTGGATGGTGTCAGGCATCGTGCCCACAATGATTTATTATGGCATGCAGATCCTGAGGCCTGAAATCTTCCTTGTCAGCAGTAGTGTGCTCTGTGCCCTTGTCAGTCTTATGATAGGCTCATCGTGGACCACCGTGGCGACCATCGGACTGGCGCTGATGGGTATAGGTAAGGCGCATGGGTTTGACGACGGATGGATTGCCGGTTCCATCATTACGGGTGCCTACTTCGGTGACAAGCTTTCGCCGTTATCCGATACTACCGTGCTGGCATCCAGCGTATCGGGAACGCCGTTGTTCACCCATATCCGCTACATGCTCTACACCACCGTTCCCACTTTCAGCATCTCGCTTACCATCTTCCTCATTGCCGGACTCACCATGAACATCTCAAGTCACGGAAACGTGGCCGAATTCATGGAAGGTCTTCAGCACACTTTTGTCATCTCTCCCTGGCTCCTGGTGGTACCAGTGCTGACGGGAATCATGATAGCCCGCCGATGGCCGTCAATGGTGGTGCTCTTCCTTGCCATTCTCCTGGCAGTCATCGTCGCCCAAGTCCTGCAACCTGAACTCGTCCATCAGATATCCGGCGAGGAAGGTACGGGGCTGTTGGCATCCTATAAAGGCATGATGAAGGTGTGTTATGACAGTACTTATATTGAGACGGGCGTTCCTATGCTCAACGAACTGGTGCATACCAGCGGCATGGGTGGCATGATGCCGACGATTTGGCTCATTATCTGCGCCCAGACATTTGGCGGTGTGCTGACGGCTACCGGTCAGCTGCAGGACCTCATGAGCATTATCCTACGGGTGGTCAGGGGTACCGCTTCACTTGTCGCTTCTACGGTAGGCACAGCACTTTTCTGCAACATTGCCCTAGCTGACCAGTATCTCTCCATCATGCTTTCCAGCCAGATTTTCAAGGATACCTATCGCAGTCGGGGTTACGAGTCGCGACTGTTGAGCCGAAGCTGTGAGGATGGCGCTACCGTCACCTCCGTACTGGTTCCCTGGAACACCTGCGGTCTCACTCAGAGCACCGTGCTCAGCGTCTCCACGTTGACCTATCTGCCTTACTGCTTCTTTAATTACCTCTCGCCGGTGATGAGTATCTTTATTGCCGCCATCGGCTGGAAAGTCTTCCGTAGGAAAGGTACCGTCACAACAGACCAACAACCTTAATCATCCGTTTATCAGTATGGAACAGAACCTTGAATTGCGAACAGCGTGGGACTTCGTGGAGAATACGGGGCGAAGCATATTCCTGACAGGTAAGGCAGGAACAGGCAAGACAACGTTCTTGAAGACGGTGGTAGAGCGGTCTCGGAAACGCCCTATTGTGGTGGCCCCGACAGGTGTTGCTGCCATTAATGCAGGAGGAGTCACTATTCATTCTTTCTTTCAGCTGCCCTTCTCGCCTTATGTTCCTGGTGCGAAGGTAGAGAGCAAGTTTGACTTCGGACGTGAGAAGCGC
>JAILHP010000165.1 GCA_024695705.1 Prevotella sp.
ACGGGGGTGCCCAAAACCTTCACCCCATACTTCTCCAGCACACCTTTCTTATATAGTTCCACGCCGCAGTTGAGGGCTGTCTGTCCGCCGAACGACAGCAGGATGCCGTCAGGACGCTCTTTCTCGATGATACGCTCCACGAACTCTGGCGTTACGGGCTGGAAATAGACGGTGTCGGCAACATCCTTCGAGGTCTGAACGGTGGCGATGTTCGGGTTGATGAGCACCGAGTGGATGCCTTCTTCCTTCAGCGCCTTCAGTGCCTGCGCACCGCTGTAGTCGAACTCACCCGCCTGCCCAATCTTCAGGGCACCGGAGCCCAATAGAAGGACTTTGGATATAGGGGTGAGTGGTGAGTGGTGAGTGGTGAGTGGAGAAATGTCTGTATGCTCTTGCTCCTTGTTTAATAATGAGGCAAACTCATCAAACAGGAATTCCGTATCCACGGGGCCCGAGCAGGCTTCCGGGTGGAACTGCGCCGAGAACCAAGGGTTGCTCTTATGGCGGATGCCCTCGTTCGATCCGTCGTTCATGTTGACGAACAGCGGTTCCCAGTCGTTGGGCAGCGTATCGGCATCCACCGCATAACCGTGGTTCTGCGAGGTGACGAAACACTGTGTAGTACCCACCCGCTGCACGGGTTGGTTATGCGAGCGGTGACCATATTTCAGCTTGTAGGTCTTCGCACCTGCTGCTCTTGCCAACAGCTGGTTACCCAGACAGATGCCCATGCAGGGGTGGACGGACCCACCCAAAAAGGTGCGGATATGCTGTACGGTGGCCTCGCAACGCTCCGGGTCACCAGGGCCGTTGGCCAGGAAGAGTCCATCGAACTCCAGCTGGTTGAAGTCATAGTCCCATGGCACACGCACCACCTCGATGCCGCGCTTCAGCAGGCACCTGATGATGTTGGCCTTGACACCGCAATCAACGAGAACCACCTTTGGTGGCACAGAGAACACAGAGGAGATAGAGGTCACGGAGTCATTATTATCCAAAGAGGGCTTATATGTTATAATGTCTTTGCAGCTCACTTGCTCTACCCAGTTCACCGAGCCGTAGTCCTCTGTGCCCTCTGTCTCCTCTGTGCTCTCTGTGTCAATTTTAATTCGCCCCATCATGACGCCGTGTTCGCGGAGCACCTTTGTCAGGCGGCGGGTATCGATGCCGGTGATGGCGGGTATCTTTTCCCGTTGCAGCCAAGCAGCCAATGACTCTTTGGCATTCCAATGGGAAAAGGTCTCGCTGTAGTCTGCCACTACCAGCGCCTTGACGTGTATCTTCTCGCTCTCATAGAAAGGGAGCCTATCCGAAGAGGATGGGAGCCCCTCCGTTGGGGAGGGGATGGGGTGGGCTACACCGTAGTTACCCACCAGCGGATAAGTCATCACCAGTATCTGTCCCGCATAGCTGGGGTCGGTGAGACTCTCAGGATAGCCCGTCATAGCGGTGTTGAACACCACTTCGCCGCTGGTCTCGGCATCGTAGCCAAACGACCAGCCGCAGAACGTTGTGCCATCTTCTAATATCAGTCTTGCTTCTTTCATTATTTACGCTGCAGTTTATATGTTATAATTGATTCTTCAGAACTTTCTCTACATAATTGATAAATGCCTCGTTACAGAGTCGGATGCCGCCCGGGGTGGGGTAGTGGCCCGTGAAGTACCAGTCACCCGGATGGTTGGGACAGGCACGGTGCAGTCCCTCGATGCTCTGAAACACCAGCTCCACGGGTGCCTGCATGCCGTCGGGGCGTAGCATCTCCACGATTTTGCGGTTGATTTCCTCAACGTTGAACGGCGCATAGATGGCGCGTACGTGGTTGGCTTTGACGGGCTCCGCCTTGCATGCCTTGTATGTCTGGGCAATAACCTGCTCCATGCCCCGCTCCTTGATGAGTGCGATGGCGGCACGGAAGGCGCAAAGCTCCTCCAGGCGTGACATGTCGATGCCGTAGTAGTCAGGATAGCGTATCTGCGGCGAGCTCGATACCATGACAATCTTCTTGGGCTGCAGGCGGTCAAGGATCTTGAAGATGCTCTCCTTCAGCGTTGTGCCGCGCACGATGGAGTCGTCGATGATTACGAGGTTGTCCTCGTGTGCCCTGAGCGAGCCGTAGGTGATGTCATAGACATGGGCTGCCAGGTCATTGCGCTCCGTACCCTCGGTGATGAAGGTGCGCAGCTTGATGTCCTTCCAGATGACTTTCTCGATGCGGACATCGTGATTCTGTTTTCTGATGCCGTCGGTCATGCCGTAGAAGGCTACCTCGGCGGTATTGGGGATATAGGAGAAAACGGTGTTTGTCACGTCGCCTCCGATGGATTGCATGATGGCGGGCGTGAGTTGCTCGCCCAGCCGTTTGCGTTCAATATAGATGTCACGGTCAGAGCCTCGGCTGAAGTAGATACGCTCGAAGCTGCATGCGCTCAGTTTCTGGGCTGGGAGTATCTGTTGCAGATGGTTCTCGCCGTTCTTCCTGACGATGAGCGACTGGCCGGGCTTCAGCTCCTGGATGTCTTCCGCCTGCAGGTCGAAGGTGGTCTGGATGACGGGACGCTCGGAGGCCAGCACTACCACCTCGTCGTCCTGATACCAGAATGCAGGGCGTATGCCCCATGGGTCACGCACGGCAAACATCTCACCGGAGCCCGTCAGTCCGCACATGACGTAGCCGCCGTCGAAATGTGACATCGTCGTCTTCAGTACATTCTCTATCTTCAGAAGGTCATCGATATAACGGGTGATGTCAGTACCTTGCAGTCCCTGCTCCTTAGCCTCGCTAAACAGCCGCTCTGCCTCGCGGTCCAGACGGTGTCCCATCAGTTCCAGCGTGATGTATGCGTCGCCGTAGATACGTGGCGACTGTCCCTGTGCCGTGAGGAAATGGAACACCTCGTCGATGTTGGTCATGTTGAAGTTGCCGCACAGGCAGAGGTTCTTCGCCCTCCAGTTGTTGCGGCGCAGGAACGGATGCACGTACTGCAGTCCGCTCTTGCCCGTAGTGGAGTAGCGCAGGTGGCCCATAAAAATTGAAGCCCCCTCCCAACCTCCCCGAGGGGAGGCTTCTTTACCTAATGGGGCTATTGTGTCCCCCTCGGGGGACGAAGGGGGGACTATTTTCTTGAACACCTCCGTGATGGCATCCTTGCCCTCGGCGCGTTCGCGGAACATGTATTCCTCGCCGGCTGGTGCATCCAGATTGACACAGGCCACGCCGGCACCCTCCTGACCCCGGTTGTGCTGTTTCTCCATCATCAGGTAGAGCTTGTCCAGCCCATAGCGGCACGTGCCGTACTTCCGTTCGTAGTACGACAGGGGTTTCAACAGGCGGATCATCGCCACGCCACACTCATGCTTTAACTGTTCCATACATATTATTCTTTTCAACAACGAATTACACTAATTACACTAATTTTGCTGCGCATTGATGATTCGTTTAATTCGTGAAATTCGTGGTCGTTATACACGCTTTGATGAAGTCCATGAAGAGCGGATGGGGGTGCAGCACCGTTGACGAGTATTCTGGGTGGAACTGTGTGCCGATGTACCAGCGCTTTTCGGGTATCTCCACGATTTCCACGAGGTTGGTCGTGGGGTTGATGCCCACACACTTCATGCCTTTTGCCTCGTACTCCTCCAGATACTTGTTGTTGAACTCATAACGGTGGCGGTGGCGCTCGCTGATAGTAAGTGAAGAGTGAAGAGTGAAGAGTGAAGAATCGGCCTGCGCCGTATAGGCCTGTGCCACTCGGCTGCCTTCTTTCAGCTCACACTCGTAAGCGCCTAATCGCATGGTGCCGCCCATCTCGGTGATGGTCTTCTGCTCCTCCATCATATCAATGACGTTGTGTGGTGTCTTGTCGTCCATCTCGGCACTGTTGGCATCCTTGTAGCCCAAGACATTACGGGCAAACTCAATGACGATCATCTGCATGCCGAGGCAGATGCCGAAGGTCGGGATGTCGTGGGTACGCGTAAACTCGGCAGCGACGATCTTGCCCTCGATGCCCCGGCTGCCGAAGCCCGGACAGATGATGATGCCTGCCAGGTCCTGAAGTTTTTCTGCTACATTCTCACGAGTGATGTCCTCGCTGTTGACGAAGTGCAGCTTGGCCTTGACGTCGTTGTAGGTAGCGGCAAGGTAGAGGCTCTCGCGGATGCTCTTGTAGGCATCCTGCAGGTCGTATTTGCCGATGAGTCCGATGTGCACCTCGCTGGTGGCATGGCGCTGCTTGTCGAGGAAATCGTGCCAGGACTTCATCGCTGGAGTCTCGCCGACAGGGATGCCAATCTTGCGCATGATGGCACTGTCGAGTCCTTGGCGTTGCATGCTGACCGGCACCTCGTAGATGCTGGGCATGTCTTCGCTCTGTACCACACACTCGAGATCGACGTTGCAGAACGAGGCCACCTTCATGCGCAGGGCATCGTCAAGATGACGCTCCGTGCGCAGCACGAGAATGTCGGGCTGGATACCCATGGACTGCAGTTCCTTCACGGAGTGCTGCGTGGGCTTGGTCTTCAGCTCGCCAGCCGCCTTCAGGTAGGGCACATAGGTGAGATGGACACATACCGCATTGCGCCCCAACTCCCAACGCAGCTGTCGGATGGCCTCCATGAACGGTGCGCTCTCAATGTCGCCGATGGTGCCGCCCACCTCGGTGATGACAAAGTCATATTTCCCAGCCTCGTGCAGCATCCGTCTTTTTATCTCATCTGTGATGTGGGGCACCACCTGGATGGTTTTGCCCAGATAGTCACCGTGGCGCTCGCGGTCGATGACCGTCTTGTAGATGCGTCCGGTGGTGATGCTGTTGTTGCGGGTGGTATGAATGCCGGTGAAGCGTTCGTAGTGTCCTAGGTCCAGGTCGGTCTCCATACCATCGACGGTGACGTAGCACTCGCCGTGTTCATAAGGGTTCAGTGTCCCAGGGTCGATGTTGATGTAGGGGTCGAACTTCTGAATGGTGATGCGGTAGCCGCGTGCCTGCAGCAATTTACCAATGCTGGCGGAGATGATTCCCTTGCCGAGTGAGGAAACCACACCGCCTGTGACGAAAATGTACTTTGTATCCATATCTTGTAAATTAGTATATTCAGCAAAATCCCCCTCCTCCACCCGAGGCGGAAGAGAGGGGCTTACCTGGTAAGATTACGGTTGCAGCGTTAGACCAAGAACCAGGTAGGCTTTCTGTGAACAGGGGTTGGCCGTTACCTGTCCAAAGATTGGAATCTTAAATGTATCGGACACCTTGATGTCCTTTGTCGCTCGGAGCGACAAGTCAGTGACGGCAAAGCCCGTCGTGTTGTAGGAGGTGGTGGCGAAGGGGACGGCACCGGCTGTGGCAGTCCAGTCAATTGCAGCTAGGCAGAATGGAACAACTACTGCGATGTAACTGCTATAGGCTCGTTTGCCGTCCTTGTTCACTCCGTCATTTCCTGCGAAGTTGGTGTACCACTGCACATTGGCCAGTCCGAAGTCATAGCCGATGTTCGCCTCAAACACGTGGTTCGTGCCGTGGGCATTGTATCTGAAGTACCGTGCGGCGGGGTCTCCACCGTCGTTTGTCCAGTAGTCGGTGATGCCGATGTTGAATCCGCCCGTGGCGTAACCCAGTGTCAGGTCCAGCTCCTTGGTGTCGGTAGGGTCTGACAGTCCCACGTTACCCCAGGCCGATAGGCTTAACCCTTTGTAGCCGATGCCGAGGGTAGGCTGTACTGACACGCTGCCCAAGTCCTGGCCACGCCAGATGTACTGGCTCACAATGTCAGTACCTATCGTTGTCTCAATCTTATCCTGTGCAATGGCAGTCATGCTCATGACCAGTCCACATGCAAATAAAACAATCTTTTTCATAATAATCTTCTTTAAACTTCTAAAACTTTATCAACTTCTTTTACTCCTTAGTTGTAACATGCTTCTCCGTGTTCGTAGATGTCAAGGCCTTCCTCCTCAATTCGCTTGTCAACACGCAGACCGTGAATCTTCTTGATGCCGTAGAACAGGGCGAAACCACAGGCAGCAGCCCAGAGGTCAATCACGAGGACACCGAAAGCCTGAGCACCGAAGAAACCCCAGCCGCCTCCGTAGAAGGCACCGTTCTCAGTTGCCAACAGACCCGTCATCAGCGTACCCAGGATACCGCAAACGCCATGTACAGAAGAAGCACCGACAGGGTCGTCAATGTGCAGCTTGTGGTCAATGAACTCAATGGCATAGACCAGCACCAGTCCGCATACCAGTCCGATGATGATGGCACCCATGGGCGATACCACGTCACAGCCAGCCGTGATGCCCACCAAGCCAGCCAGCACACCGTTCAGCGTCAGGGAGAGCGACGGCTTGCCATACTTCCAATAGGTGAGGAACATCGTTGCCACGCCACCGGCAGCTGCTGCCAGGTTGGTGGTCAGGAAGACGTGAGAGATCGCCACGCGGTTTACCTCACCCGAGGCTGCCAACTGTGAGCCGGGGTTGAAACCGAACCAGCCCAACCAGAGAATGAACACGCCCAGGGCAGCCATCATCAGGCTGTGGCCGGGAATGGCACGGCTCTTGCCCTCCTTGGTGTATTTACCAATACGGGGACCGAGTGCCATGGCTCCGATGAAGGCCAGCACACCACCTACGCTATGCACGATGGCAGAACCGGCAAAGTCGTGGAACACATCGCCAAACGTGCTCATCATGAAACTGTCAGCCGCATCATTGCAGAGCCAGCCGCCGCCCCACGTCCAGTGTCCCTCAATGGGATAGATGAACAAGGAGATGCAAGCACTGTAAACCAGATACATAGAGAACTTCGTCCTCTCTGCCATCGCACCGCTGACAATCGTTGCACTGGTGGCACAGAACACCGTCTCGAAGATGAGGAAGCCCTCAACGGGCAGGTCGCCCTGATAGAAAGTGAGGTCGCCCCAGTTGGGAGCACCGATGAAACCGGCACCCTCGCTGCCAAACATAAATCCGAAACCAATAAAGAAGAACAGCAAAGAGCCGAACATGAAATCGACAAAGTTCTTCATCAGGATGTTGGCCGAGTTCTTACTACGGGTGAATCCCGCTTCGCACAGGGCGAATCCCGGCTGCATCCAGAAAACCAACATGGCTGCCAATAGCATCCATACAGTATCGAGTGATAATCCTATACTTTCCATAAATTAAAAATGTTTTGGTTGAAATAATTACTCTCCCCTCCCTTTGGAGGGGTCGGGGGAGGCCCCTACTTCTTGTCTCTCAGTACGGTGTCGCCGTTCTCGCCGGTACGGATGGACCACGTATCAATCATGTCGCTCACGAAGATACGGCCATCGCCGATTTCGCCCGTATGGGCCACCTTGAGTATAACTTTAACAGTCGGCTCCACAAACTGGTCGCGGCAGACGATGGTCAGTGCTACACGCTCTATCACGTCTGTTGAGTACTGAACGCCACGATAGATGCGCTCCTGACGGCTCTGGCCTATGCCGTGAACGTTATGGTACTCGAACCAGTCGATGTCCGACTGCAACAATGCTTCCTTAACATCCTCAAACTTTGTCTTACGGATGATTGCTTCAATCCTTTTCATACCTTATTATAATTTACCTATTACACTTATTCCCGTTTTCGCTTTCCGGGATACCATTATGAAACGTTTCGGGTGCAAAGGTAGTACATTTTGACAGAAAAATAAAAACTTTTCGCCCATTCTGCTTGTTAAATCTTTATTCTTTTGACAATATGTAAACCAAATTAAGTAAAACGATTGCTTTTTGTTATCACTTTGTCTTAAAAACCCTCCTTTTCGTATCAAAATGTCAAAAGGATAAAAATTCAGGAATAAAAACTTACAACTCTCTATGCTCAACTCTCAACTTTTTCGTACCTTTGCAGCCGGAAATATATATCAAGGAAAAAGAAGTAAGGATAATATGATGAAATGTAACCATCAACTAACGCAGAAAGGACTCTACCAGAGCGACTATGAACATGATGCGTGTGGCGTGGGAATGATTGTGAACATCCACGGCAACAAGAGCCATCAGTTGATTGACGATGCGCTGAAGGTGCTGGAGAACATGAGGCACCGTGGGGCGGAAGTCGGCAAGGACGGTGATGGTGCAGGCATCATGATTCAGATTCCGCATGAGTTCATTTTGTTGCAGGGCATTCCTGTTCCTGAGAAAGGCAAGTACGGAACGGGTCTGATGTTCCTGCCCAAGGATGAAGAGGCACAGCAGGAGATCCTGTCTATTATGATTGA
This sequence comes from Prevotella sp., assembly GCA_024695705.1. Classification (GTDB taxonomy): domain Bacteria; phylum Bacteroidota; class Bacteroidia; order Bacteroidales; family Bacteroidaceae; genus Prevotella. The sequence continues at coordinate 8,250 of JAILHP010000165.1, forward strand.
GGAGATTGAGCGCGAGGGCTTGCAGCTGATGCACCTTCGTACCGTGCCTACCAACCCCGAGTGTCTGGGTGAGCGGGCCTTATCGACAGAGCCTGCTGTCAAGCAGATTTTCGTGACCGAGAATCCTCAGACGCATCCTCAGCCCCTCTCCGTGAGTGAGGGGAGTGATTATCACCAACACGAGGAAACGGTGCTCAAGAGGAAGCTGTATATTATAAGAAAAAGAATAGAGAAGCGGGTGGATGACAAGGATTTTTATATCTGTTCGCTTTCCAATACCAATATTATTTATAAAGGTATGCTTTCGTCCATGCAGGTCAGGCAGTACTTCCCTGACCTGACGAATCCATACCTGACGAGCGGTCTGGCGCTGGTGCACTCACGATTCAGCACAAACACATTCCCCACTTGGTCACTGGCCCAGCCGTTTCGTCTCTTGTGTCACAACGGAGAAATCAACACCATTCGTGGTAATCGCGGATGGATGAAGGCACGTGAGGCTGTGCTCAACAGCGAGGCGCTGGGAGAAGCCAAGGCCATCTCTCCGATTGTGCAGCCAGGCATGTCTGACTCGGCCAGTCTGGACAATGTGCTGGAGTTCTTCGTGATGAGCGGACTCTCCTTGCCGCATGCCATGAGCGTGCTGGTGCCTGAGTCGTTCAACGACAAGAATCCCATCAGCGAAGACCTCAAGGCCTTCTACGAGTACCACTCCATCTTGATGGAGCCGTGGGACGGTCCTGCAGCCCTGCTGTTCAGCGATGGACGTTTTGCCGGCGGTATGCTTGACAGGAACGGTCTGCGTCCGGCCCGTTATACCATCACTAAGAACGACACGATGATAGTGGCCTCTGAGGTGGGTGTCATGGACTTCGACCCGACGGAGATTGCCGAGAAGGGACGTTTGCAGCCCGGCAAGATCCTGCTCATTGATACGCAGGAAGGCAAGATCTATTACGATGGTGAGATCAAGAAGCAGCTGGCTGACGAGCATCCCTATCGTCAGTGGCTCTCCACCAACCGCATCCAGCTGGAGAAGCTGAAGAGCGGCCGTCACGTGGAAAACAGCGTTCCCAACCTGCTCCAGAAGGAGCGGTTGTTCGGTTATGGCGCTGAGGATATCGAAGCAACGATTATCCCCATGGCGATGAACGGTCAGGAACCGACGGCCTCGATGGGTAACGACACGCCGCTGGCAGTCTTGAGCGACAAGCCGCAGACATTCTTCAACTATTTCCGTCAGCAGTTTGCCCAGGTGACGAACCCCGCCATTGACTCCATCCGCGAGGAACTGGTGATGAGTCTTACCGAATACATCGGTAGGGTAGGCTCTGGCATTCTGAACCCCGACGAGACCAACTGCAAGATGGTACGTCTGCCGCATCCCATCCTGAACAATACGCAACTGGACATTCTCTGTAACATCCGCTATAAGGGCTTTAACACCATTAAGCTGTCATTGGCCCACCCCCAGCCCCTCCCCAAGGGAGGAGAGCCTGATAGGAAACAGGCAGGTGAGAATTTAAGAACAGCTTTGGATAAACTGTGTAAGGATGCTGAGAATGCAGTGAATGAAGGTTATAACTACATTATCCTGACTGACAAGGTAACGGATGATCCCTCACTTCGGGAGGGGACGGGGTGGGCCTTCATCCCCTCGCTGCTGGCCGTCAGTGCCGTCCATCATTATCTGATTTCTGTGGGCAAACGCGTACAGACAGCGCTGATTGTGGAGAGCGGCGAGATTCGTGAGACCATGCACGCCGCACTGCTGCTGGGCTATGGTGCCAGTGCCCTGTGTCCTTACATGACCTTCGCCATTCTTGACGACCTCGTCAAGCGTCACAAGATACAGGAAGACTATGCCACCGCAGAGGCCAACTACATCAAGGCCGTCAAGAAAGGACTGTTCAAGATCATGGCCAAGATGGGTATCTCGACCATCCGCAGCTATCGTGGTGCGAAGATATTTGAGAGCATCGGTCTGAGCGAGAGTCTGCTGAAGAACTACTTCGGCACGGAAGTTTCGACCGTCGGCGGCATTGGTTTGGAGAAGATAGCAATGGATCAGATAGCCCTGCAGACTCTCTCCCAGCCCCTCCCTGTAAGTGAAGGGAGTGGTTACCTGCCTAATCAGGGGCAGTTCCACTGGCGCAAGGACGGCATCAAGCATGCCTGGAACCCCGAGACCATTGCAAAGCTGCAAATTGCCTGTCGAACAGGTTCGTATGAGAAGTTTAAAGAGTGGTCAAAGTTGGTCGATGAAAAAGAATCTCCCATCTTTATCCGCGACTTCCTGGGCTTCAAGAAGGCATCTACTCCGCTCTCTACTCGGAGAGAGGCCGTGAGTGAGGCTGAGGTAGAACCCGTAGAAGATATTGTCAAGCACTTTGTGGCCGGAGCTATGTCGTTTGGTGCATTGAGCAAGGAAGCCCATGAAGCCATTTGTCTGGCAATGAACAAACTGGGTGCCCGCTCAAACACCGGCGAGGGCGGTGAGGATGCCGAACGCTTCCACTCGACCTTCGACGGCATCAGCCTCTCCAGTAAGACCAAGCAGGTAGCATCAGGACGCTTTGGCGTAACCGTCGAGTACCTGGTGAATGCCGAAGAAATACAGATTAAGGTGGCCCAGGGAGCCAAGCCCGGTGAGGGCGGTCAGTTGCCAGGCTTCAAGGTGAACGAGGTGATTGCCAAGACGCGTCACTCCATTCCGGGCATCTCGCTGATTTCCCCGCCACCCCATCATGATATCTACTCCATTGAGGACCTGGCACAACTCATCTTCGACCTGAAGAACGTCAATCCGACGGCCGCCATCAGCGTCAAGCTGGTAGCCGAGAGCGGTGTGGGAACCATTGCCGCAGGTGTTGCCAAGGCCAAGGCCGACCTCATCATCATTTCGGGTGCTGAGGGTGGTACGGGTGCCAGTCCGGCCAGCAGCATGCGCTTTGCCGGTATCTCACCGGAAATCGGATTGGCTGAGACACAGCAGACGCTGGTCAAGAACGGCCTCCGCAGCAATGTCCGCCTGCAGGTGGATGGTCAGCTGAAGACCGGCCGCGACATTGTACTGATGGCCATGCTGGGTGCAGAGGAGTTTGCCTTCGGAACGGCTGCCCTCATCGTGCTGGGCTGTGTCATGATGCGTAAGTGTAACCTGAATACCTGCCCCATGGGTGTGGCCACGCAGAACCCTGAGTTGCGCAAGCACTTCATGGGACGCTACGAGCATCTGGTCAACTACTTCACCTTCCTCGCCCAAGAGGTGCGTGAATACCTGGCAGAGCTGGGCTTTAAGAGTCTGGACGACATCGTAGGTCATACGGAACTCATTGAGACACGGCAGTCGGAGCTCGACTTCAGCAGACTGCTCCATCAAGAGGATGGCACGCTCCACTTCACGGGCGATATCAGCAAACCCAGCCTTCCCCTTGGCCTGCAGGGTACTGTTCTCGACCAGCAAATCATCAGTGCTGCCCAGAAAGCCATTGAGAACCAGGAAGAGATGACCCTCGACTACGCCATCAAGAATACCGACCGTGCTGTGGGTACCATGCTTTCAGGTGTCATCGCCAAGAAATACGGTCTTGCCGGTCTGCCCAACAACACCATCAACGTGAAGTTCAAGGGCTCTGCCGGACAGTCGTTCGGTGCCTTCCTTGCCCACGGCGTCAACTTCAAGCTGGAGGGTGAGACCAACGACTACTTTGCCAAGGGACTGAGTGGCGGACGCATCGCCATCCTGCCGCCGACACGTGCCAACTTCGCTGCCGAGGACAATATCATAGCTGGCAATACAGGACTCTATGGTGCCACCAGCGGCGAGCTTTATATCAATGGTAAGGTGGGTGAGCGCTTCGGCGTCAGAAACTCCGGTGCCATTGCCGTCATTGAGGGCGCCGGTGACCACTGCTGCGAATACATGACGGGCGGACGTGTCGTGGTGCTCGGTGAGACGGGCCGTAACTTCGCTGCCGGTATGTCGGGCGGTGTGGCCTATGTCTGGGACAAGAACCATACGTTCGACTACTTCTGTAACATGGACATGGTTGAGCTGGGACTTGTCGAGGACAGTGTTTCACGCAAGGAACTGCTCGAGCTCATCCGTCAGCACTACCTGCACACAGGCTCTGCTTTGGCAGGCAGGATGCTCGACGACTGGAACCGTTATGTGGACGACTTCATCCAGGTGGTGCCCATTGAGTACAAGCGGGTGCTGCAGGAAGAGCAGATGAACAAGCTGCGCCAGAAGATAGCAGACATGCAGCGAGACTATTAAATTGTAAATGGTAAATTGTCAAATTGTACATTGAAATGGGTAATCCAAAAGCATTCTTAGAGATACACCGTCAGGAGGCGGGCTACCGTCCGATTCACGATAGAATCCACGACTTCGGCGAGGTGGAGCAGACGCTCAACACCCGCCAGCGCCTTGAACAGGCTTCGCGCTGCATGGACTGCGGCGTGCCCTTCTGCCACTGGGCCTGTCCGTTGGGCAACAAGGCTCCGGAGTGGAATGATGCCTTGTGTAAAGGCGACTGGGAGCTGGCCTACCGTCTGCTGACTTCAACCAATCCTTTCCCGGAGTTTACGGGGCGCATCTGTCCTGCCTTGTGTGAGAAGGCCTGCGTGCTCAACCTCTTCAACCATGAGCCCACAACGAACCGTGAGGATGAGGCAGCCATCATTGAGACGGCCTTCCGCGAGTGTTATGTTCAGCCGCGCATTCCCGTAAGAAACGGCAAGAAAGTGGCGGTCATCGGGGCTGGCCCTGCCGGACTGGCTTGTGCTGATGCCCTCAACCAGATGGGTTATACCGTCACCGTATTTGAGAAGAACGAAGCCGCTGGCGGCCTGCTCCGCTATGGAATTCCCAACTTCAAGCTCAACAAGGCCATCATCGACCGTCGCATCTGCCTGATGGAGGAAGAAGGAATAGAGTTTAAGTACGGCGAAGCCGTAACAATTGACAATGGAAAATTGACAATTGAGAATGGCTCCGCCCCCGATAATTCTCAATTATCCATTCTCAATTCTCCATTCGATGCAATCGTGATTGCATCAGGCACCCCGACGGCCCGTGACCTTAAGGTTCCCGGACGTGAACTGAAGGGGGTTCACTTGGCCCTCGAGCTGCTGTCCCAGCAGAACCGTGTGCTGGCCGGAATGGAGTTCTCCAAGGAGGAGCGTATCACCGCCAAGGGTAAGGACGTCCTCGTCATCGGCGGCGGCGACACAGGCTCCGACTGCATCGGCACCGCTCATCGTCAGGGCTGCAAGAGCGTGACGCAGATTGAGATTATGCCCAAGCCGGTCGAAGGACCCGTTGACCCACAGAACCCCTGGCCCAACTGGCCACGTACCCTCAAGACCACTTCGAGCCACGAGGAGGGCTGCATCCGCCGCTGGAACATCAATACCCTGGAGTTCCTGGGCAAAGACGGCAAACTGACAGGTGTCCGTGTACAGGAGATTGACTGGCAGCCCAACCCAGAGGGCGGTCGTCCCATCATGGTAGAGAAGGGCAAGCCCGAGATTATCAAGGCCGAGCTTTGTCTGCTTGCCATGGGATTCCTGAAGCCCGAGCACCCCGAATACCCCGAAAACGTCTTCGTCTGCGGCGATGCTGCCAATGGTGCCAGCCTCGTGGTACGTGCCATGGCCAGCGGACGTGAAACGGCCAAGAAGGTCAACGCCTATCTGTCAAAATAGAAATCGAAAATGAAAAAGATACATTTCACCAAGATGCAAGGCTGTGGTAACGACTATATCTACGTCAACACCATGCTTTACGATATCCCTGAACCGTCGGCTGCTGCCATCCGTTGGAGCGACCGTCATAAGGGTATCGGCTCTGACGGTCTGGTGCTGATTGGTAAGTCGCCCATACCCGAGGCTGACTACAGCATGCGCATCTTCAATGCCGACGGCTCTGAGGCGAGGATGTGTGGCAATGCATCGCGGTGTATCGGAAAGTATCTGTTTGAGCAGACCCACCCCTGGCTCCTCCCTGTAAGTGAGGGGAATGGTTACCAAGAGACCAGGATTCGTCTGCTTACAAAATCCGGGATAAAGACGCTGTTCCTGCACATCAGCAATGACGTGGTGGAGAGCGTCACCGTTGACATGGGTGAACCTGTATTTGAGGATGAGACGCTGTATGTCCCATCCCGTAACTTGCGTCAGGGAACGTTCGTCTCCATGGGCAATCCGCATTTCGTCATCTTCACCGACGATGTGGATCAGGTCAGCGAGGAGGGCTTAGCGCTGGAATACTACCCGTCCTTCCCCCAGCGCTGTAACATCGAGTTTGCACGGATCGTCAGTGACGAAACTGCTGACCACACGACTATCCGCACCCGCGTTTGGGAGCGGGGCAGTGGAATCACTCAGGCATGTGGCACGGGAGCCTGTGCCACGGCTGTGGCAGCTGCTAAGGTAGGGCTTGCCGGTCGTCAGTCACAGATTGTCATGGACGGCGGCACGCTCAGCATTGAGTGGCGTGAGTCCGACAACCACGTTTATATGACAGGCCCCGCCGAGTTCGTGTTCGAAGGAGAAATAGAATTAGGAGATTAGGGACCAAACAACCAAGAAATATGGCATTAGTAAATATACATTTCCTGAACCTGCAGCAGAACTACCTGTTCGCTGACATCGCCAAGAAGGTGAATGCCTTTAAGGTGATGCACCCGAAGGACGACGTCATCTCCCTCGGCATCGGCGACGTGACGCAGCCGCTTTGTCCTGCCGTCATCGAGGCCATGCACCGTGCAGCTGATGAGATGGCGACCGCCAAGGGTTTCCACGGCTACGGCCCCGAGCAGGGCTATGACTTCCTGCGTGAGGCCATTCTGAAAAACGACTTCCTGCCGCGTGGCGTGCATTTGGACATGGACGAGATCTTCATCAACGACGGAGCGAAGTCTGACACGGGCAACTTCCAGGAACTGCTCCATTGGGACAACTTCATCGGTGTCACCGACCCCATCTATCCCGTCTATATTGACTCGAACGTGATGATAGGCCGCTGCGGCACCTTCCGCGAAGGCCGCTGGACCAACGTGCGTTATATGCCCATCACGGCAGAGAACGGCTTTGTACCCGAGCTTCCCAAGGGACGCCCCGTCGATGTCATCTATCTCTGCTATCCCAACAACCCTACTGGTACGGTGCTTACCAAGCAGGAACTGCGCAAGTGGGTGAACTACGCGCTGAAGAACGATGCCCTCATCCTCTTCGACGCAGCCTATCAGGCATACATCCGTGACCCCGAGATACCTCACTCTATCTACGAGATTCGGGGTGCCCGCAAGTGTGCCGTTGAGTTCCGCAGCTTCTCCAAGACTGCAGGTTTCACGGGTATCCGCTGCGGCTATACCATCGTACCCAAGGACGTGAGCGTCTCCACCTTCGAGGGGGAACGTATCTCCCTCAACCACCTGTGGTTCCGTCGCCAGTGTACCAAGTTCAATGGCACCAGCTACATCTCACAGCGTGCGGCAGAGGCTACCTATACCCCTGAAGGCAGGCAGCAGATACAGCAGACCATCGACTACTACATGGAGAATGCCAGTAAGCTGCTCACCACGCTGCGTGGACTCGGCTATGAGTGCTATGGCGGTGAGAATGCCCCCTACATCTGGATGCGCACCCCTGACACCTTCCAGAAGGAAACAGGCACAATGGCCCCGATCTCTTCGTGGAAGTTCTTTGAGAATCTGCTCTATGGTGCCAACGTCGTCTGTACTCCAGGCGTCGGCTTCGGTCCCAGTGGTGAGGGCTATGTCCGTTTCACGGCCTTCGGCAGTCATGAGCAGACAGACGAAGCCCTCCGCCGCATCGAGAAATGGACGAATGTTGAGTGTTGAGTGTTGAACGACGTAATAACGACAGAAATAATCGAAAATTCACAAAACGTAAAAATAAATAGTAAATTGTCAAATAGTAAATGAAATTATGGAAGCATTAAGATTTCAGGTCGTAGGTGAGGCTTTCAAGAAGAAGCCGCTCGACGTAAAAGCACCGGACGAGAGACCCGCAAAGTATTTTGGCTGTAAGGTCTTCAACCGCGAGAAGATGTACAAGTACCTGCCAAAGGACGTGTATGAGAAGATGATTGATGTGATGGACAATGGCGCCCGCCTTGACCGTCAGGTAGCTGATGCCGTAGCCGCAGGCATGAAGCAGTGGGCTACGGAGAATGGCGTGACACACTATACCCACTGGTTCCAGCCGCTGACCGAGGGAACCGCCGAGAAGCACGACTCGTTCATCGAGCACGACGGCAAGGGCGGTATGGTAGAGGAGTTTACGGGTAAGCTGCTCGTGCAGCAGGAGCCTGACGCCTCATCGTTCCCCAGCGGTGGCAT
>JAILHP010000187.1 GCA_024695705.1 Prevotella sp.
GGCCATCCGTGAGGAATACCAGAAGCAGGCGGCCTGGTGGAAGAAGAACAACATCGATGTCAACGAGAAGCTCAACCCCGCCTTCTGGGACGCTGCCGCCGACGACTTTGCTGCTACGGCATGGTACGTCAACGCCTCCAGTGGCGTGGAGCAGGTCAACCGCCTCAAGAAGTTTACCTACGCCATGACACGTGGTTCGCTGCAGGACGGTGCCGGTGCCAACGCCATCTGGAACATCACCAACGTGTCGCGCTCTGACCGTCCGAAGCTCTACACCACCAAGGCTTGGGCCAAGGCCATGTCAGAGAATCCGCAGGTCATCGCCAAAATCAAGGCCGACCCCACCTCACCCTACTATGCTGACGGTACGGACGAAGGCATTGCCGACGCCGTGCTCAACCTGCTCGACCCCAGCACCAACCAGTTTGACAACCAGTGGCACAACTTCACGCCCGAGATGTCCGACAACAACTTCTGGGCCTTCCAGGTGTGGCACCGTGGACTCGCCATTCCCCGTGCACGTAACCTGCAAGACCCCGACGTACAGCGAGGCAAAGAGGTGTTCATGGAGATTGGCTGTGCAGCATGTCACCGTCCGTCGTGGGAGACAGGCAACGACAACATCTGGATTCCCCAGATTATCACTGCCCAGAACCTGCAGCTGCCACGTTACCAGAACCAGACCATCTGGCCCTATACTGACATGATTCAGCACCGCCTTTACATGAAGAACGGCATACATGGTTCGTGGTGTCGTACCACCCCGCTGTGGGGACGCGGCCTGTCGCTCATCAACACAGGAGCTGAAGACCGTCTGCACGACTGTCGAGCCCGCAATGAGATTGAGGCCATCATCTGGCACGGTTATTCCAAGAACTCCGATGCCTACGACTCAGCCCTCAAGTTCTACCGCTTGCCGAAGAGTGACCGCGATGCCGTTGTCAAGTTCCTGAGAGCAATATAAAGACGCACCCCCTACCCCCCCATGAGGGAGGGGAGGAAATACACGAAAAGCAAAGACACTGAAAACATGAAAGAACAAGGGGACATTGCTTTACATTTTACACAGATTTTGGTTTGCGATGCGGAAGGGAACGTCGGTTCCCTCTCCGCATTTTTGGCTAACTCCACTCACCAGTCACCAGAAGCCAATCATCAGCTCTTCTTTTCCTACGTATTTAACTATGACGGCTGGAAGACGCTGCGCATTTTCCCACACCAGCGTGAAGACGGTACCATGGGCTGGTATGCCGCTTCCGACTCCCTACCCTCCTCTGTCGATGCTGAGCACCGTCAGTTCATTCACGAGGCTCTGCCCCGTCTCGGCAATCTGATAGAGGCAAAAGACTGGCAGGCAGCCGATACCTTCATCGACCGCCTGCTACTCTACCAAACCACTTTCGGAAGTGTACAAAATCAACCCGCTCCTCCGCAAAGTTTCTTCAGCGGCAGTTTGTTGGGAGTGGGTCTGCTTTTCTTCCTTGGTCTCGTCGTTCATCGATTCCGACGCGTATATCTACAAAAAAACCGCACTCGTCATTGAGTGCGGTTTTTTTGTTATAACTTCCGTAGGTAAGCCTCCCCCTTTGGGGAGTTTCTTTGCAAGCAAAGCGGCAAAGCCGAGCGGGTGGGGCCTTTTACTTAACCATGACCTTGAGCTTTGCTCGAGCTCGTTCTCGTTCGGAAGAACTCGAGTAAACTCGGTTCTTCCTCACTTAATCACGACCTTTTTGCCATTGTGAATATATACACCCTTGCCAGGAGTCTTCACTGCACGGCCGTCAAGTGTGTAGTAGTTGTCATCATTGTTGTCAATGTTCAACTGATCGATACGAGTCAACTGACCATCGAGATTGATTAAGACAGGAGCACTTTCCTCAGGGGCAACCTCTACAACATCATAGAAATCGAAGTAGGCACGGAATGCCTTCATTGTTGTATTACCGTCAGAGTACCAGAACAGGTCTTCATTAAGGAAAAGACACTCTTCAGGAACAACGGTCTCAGCCTTATATGTTCCCACAATGGCCTTAGGCTTGCGATTTGTTCCAAAATTAATTTCAAGCTCATCCGACGGATCGACAATAACGCCATCTACAGTAAAACCGTTCTCGTAGTCTGTAGCATTAGAAACCTTGATGAGATAAGGATGGTTGGCCTCCAACGAAGTAACAGAACTGAAATTGGCAATGATCTGTATGACATTATCACCATCTTCCGTTGTATCATATCCGTTAAAGTCAGCCAGCACCACATTGCCGAAGGCATCAGCCAGCTGCTCTGCTGTCATTGGGAAGGGCAGGCAGATGGTACTCCACTGATCTGCAACAAAAGTACGCTTCACACGGACGTCAACAGGATCTGTTGTTGCTTCAGGAGCTTCCGTTGAAAGCTCGTCCAGAATAGTATGAAGATCAGCTTCAGGGTCAATGGTTATAGTGAATTCTGAATCTGCTACACTGTGAACCTCACCACCTTGATTAGAAACGATTCCTTCAGTCAACGTAGCATTGAGCACGTCGCCAACAGCAACTGTTTCGCCTTCCTTCACCTTTACCTTGAAAGTAACCAAAACACCAGACTGCTTAATAAGCGGATCACCACTCATGTTTACGTAAGCCACCTTGAGCACATTACCATCAAGATTAGTAATAATGGATGCCACACCCTCGGAATAACAATCTCCTGAAGTATAGACGACTCTTAACACACCGCCGCTTTCGTAGGTATCAAACTCCAACTGACTGGGAAGCGTTAAGGTAAAACTGTAACCCTTACAAGTGCTTCCCTCGTCAAGGCTGAAATTCAC
>JAILHP010000001.1 GCA_024695705.1 Prevotella sp.
ATGCCGTGTGCATCGTCAACTACCTGGTGAACAAGAACAACACGGTGTTCAAAGACAAATTGGCCGACCTGAACGGCAACGGCGGCATAGACATCGGCGATGCCGTGATGATAGTCAACATCCTCGTGGGCAAGACGAACAGCTCCTCCGCCGCCCCCCTGATGACTACAGAGGAAGGACTGCAGACTACAGGTAATAACGAACCGCAATAGACGCGGATTTTATTAACGACAACGGATTAAACGAATTATAATAATTATGAAAGGTATCTGACATAACTTAAATAATCAGTTAACTGCCGTCCCCGAAAGGGCGGCAGTTTTCTTTTAATTTATCAATTTAACAATCAACAATTCAACATTAAGGTAAAAAAGACCGTATTAATGAACGTTAAAGCGTTAAGTTGGAAGAGGCTTATGAGAGTTGCAGCCCTCACCTTGTAAACGTTTACATAAAAAAACTCTCAAATCTTAACGCTCAACTCTCAACTTTTTCGTACCTTTGCAGAAGAAAATCAAAGAATAATAAAATGAACCCACTACAAACTACTAAAATGACCAACTTTCGTTGGATGATTTGTGCGATGCTGTTCTTCGCCACAACTGTTAACTACATGGACCGTCAGGTGCTCTCGCTGACGTGGAAAGACTTTATTGCGCCCGAGTTCCACTGGACGGATGCTGACTATGGTACCATCACCTCCGTTTTCTCCATCCTCTATGCCGTGTTCTGCCTCTTTGCAGGTAAGTTCATTGACTGGATGGGTACGAAGAAGGGTTACCTCTGGGCTATCTTTATATGGTCGTTAGGTGCCTGTCTGCACGCTTTCTGCGGCTGGGTGACCATGCAGGTAGAGGGCATCGACAGCGTAGCAGCCCTGAAGGCTGTTGAGGCTGGCAGCATGACAGCCCTGAGCATTGCCACTGTATCCGTCTATCTGTTCCTCTTCTGCCGTGCTGTGTTAGCACTTGGTGAGTCCGGCAACTTCCCTGCCGCCATCAAGGTAACGGCAGAATACTTCCCAAAGAAGGACCGTGCCTTTGCCACCAGTATTTTCAATGCAGGTGCTTCCGTGGGTGCCCTGGCTGCCCCCATCAGCATTCCACCTCTTGCTGAGGCCTTCGGCTGGGAGATGGCGTTCATTATTATTGGTGCCCTGGGCTTCGTGTGGATGGCTCTCTGGGTGTTCATCTACGACAAACCCAATAAGTCGAAGCATGTCAATGCTGCTGAGCTCACCTATATTAATCAGGACGTGGAGACCGATCAGGACCCGAAGGATGCCAACGACGAGGGCAAGCAAATGAGCTATGCCAAGGCCTTCACCTACAAGCAGACCTGGTCGTTCATCGTGGGTAAGTTCATGACCGATGGCGTGTGGTGGTTCTACCTCTTCTGGGCACCAGCCTATTTCTCTGACCAATTCCACTACAAGACCTCCAGCGGCATGGGACAGCTGCTCATCTTCACGCTTTACGCCATTGTAACCATCGTCAGCATCTTCGGAGGATATCTGCCCAAGCTCTTTGTCGAGAAGCGTGGCATGAACCCCTACGCAGGCCGTATGCTCGCCATGCTCATTTTTGCTTTTTTCCCCCTGTTCGCACTCTTCGCACAGCCTTTGGCCATGTGGCAGGAGAGCCCCATCGACCCCGCATGGTGGCCCGCCATCATCATTGGTCTGGCAGGTGCCGGACACCAGGCTTGGTCGGCTAACATCTTCTCTACCGTAGGTGACATGTTCCCCAAGGCAGCCATTGCCACCATCACCGGTATCGGTGCCATGGCCGGAGGTATCGGCTCCATGCTCATCAACAAGGGCTCTGGTAACCTCTTTACCTATGCTGAGAATATGGGTTCCCAGTTCACCTTCATGGGCTACGAGGGCAAGCCCGCAGCCTATATGATAGTGTTCTGCTTCTGTGCAGTGGCCTACCTCATCGGCTGGGTTATCATGAAGAGCCTGGTACCGAAGTACAAGCCCATCGTGGTTGAAGATTAATACTTCTTCACCCCTTATTTGAATGGAAAATGTTTACAGCCGCTGCTCAGCTATGTGGGCAGCGGCTGTAAATGTATTTCTGTGTTTTGTATTTCACTGACTTCAAACGTTTCTGGCCGTTTACGATCATGGAGGTTATCAGTACTAATACCACCAGTCTAATAAAAAATCGCTTATTATTTACGTTACTCCTCCCAGTGCAGTACTGCTCCGTTGCGGCGGGCGGGGTCAGCACCGGGAAAGTCCATGGAGTAGGGGCTACCGCTGGTGGGACTCTTACCGATGTAGCGGTGGTTGCGCAGCGAAAGGAGCATGAAGTCGTGATGGAGATAGTCCTGCCAGAGGAATACCTCGGCCTTCTGCTCGTCATTGGTCAGACGGACGTCACCGGGCAGACCTTCACCAACAGCGAAGAGGTAGCGGCCGTCCTCACACTGCAGAATGACGCGGCCCTGTCCGCGGTCGATGATGCGGAAGCGCTTCTTCTCGCTGGTGTTTCGGTCGCGATTGTTAATGTCGCGTGCAGCATTGGGGTTATCCAGTAAGGCGGGGTCAATGTCGTGTACCACACCATGGTCCAGCGCAATCATCGGTCTGCCGGTAGCAAGGTTGATGATACTGAAGGTCTTGCCGTATGGAATGTTTTGGCTGCGGTCTGCATCGGGCTCTACGACGGTGAAGTTGTCGAACTCGGCGTAACCGCCGTTCTTCCCCTTACAGTTGAAGGCGAAGAGGGCGTGGCGTGAGCCCTGAAAGGTGATGAGCTGGTAGCTGAGCGGTATCTCTTGGCCGAGCGTCAAGAACGTTTCACCGTCTGTGGAGTAGGCATATTGCATCTTGTCGTTATCGTAGTCGCCGATGCACCGGAGCCAGATTTTACCGTCGGGCAGACGGACGGACAGGGAAGTGGTGTCGTTGGCGGCTTGTTCAAAACAGCGGAGAAGGTATTCAGAGCCCCCTCTTTGGGAGGGGGTAGGGGGGAGGCTGATTCCAATCCACGAGCAGGGTACGTTGATGTTGCCCAGACCGCAGATGTCACCGTCCTTCATGCCCTTGGTGTAAAGCTCGACGGTGGCTATGCTCTTAGGACCGATGACGCGCTGGGTCAGCGTGTTACGTGCCCACATCAGCTGTTCGGCAGGCTGTGCTTGAATACGCAGTCGTCCGTTCTTCAGGCTCCACTTCGAGTCATCGGGGTTGTGGTTCCACTGCCAGATGGGGTTGAGTGGATTAGTCGAGGTACGGGGGTCGAGGTTCGAGGTGCGGGGTGCGAAGTGCGAGGTACGGTTGAAGTCGTCCGAGCGGACGTAGGGGGCATGGGGTGTAATCTCGTACCTCGTACCTCGTACCTCGTAGCTCGAGACATCACCCACGTTTGGCTTGAACCATGTGCGGGGTGCACGACCGAGGTTACCCTCCAGTCCGAGCATGGGCCACCCGTCTTTCCACGTGATAGGCGCCAGCGTGGTGGTGCGTCCGATGGAGTGGAAGTCCATCATGAGCAGGGCCCACCATTGTCCGCTTTGATCCTGCACAATGCCGCCCTGATGGATGTTCGAGCAGGCGGTAGCGTCTTTGTCAACGGCAGGAATGCCGAAGTTGGTGCCGTCGTGGCCAATGCGGTATTGTTCGCCTTGTGGCACCTGGGTAAGCGGTGCGGCATGGTAGCCGAATGTCTCGTCGGCAGTGATGACGCGTGTCTCGTAAGGTCCCCAAATGTTCTTGGAGCGCGAGCAGAGGGTGCGGCCGTTGGGCATGTAGTCAGTAGAGATAAGGTAGTACATGCCGTCAATCTTATACATGTGGTGCCCCTCGCCAACGCCGGAACCTTCAGGGATGATGATGCGGTCAGTCTCTTCCATGGGACCGCTCATGTCGGGCTTTAGCTCGGTACAGTGTACCTCGCCGTAGCCGTGGATGGCGTAAATCTTCCCGTCATCGTCGAAGAGAACGGAGAGATCGTAGATGCGTCCTTGCATGTTCTGGTGCTTCCACGGTCCGCGGATGTCCTTCGAGGTGTAGCAATGCAGCCCCTTGCCGTTGATGTTGGAGTAAATGTAAAACTGTCCGTTATTGTAGCGGATGCAGGGTGCCCAGATACCCTGACCATAGATTTCCTGATGGTTACGCAGGGCAAAGGCATCGTCAGGGAAGTCGAAGCGGTCGAAACAGTAGCTGATGTTCTCCCAGTTGACGAGGTCGCGGCTGTGCAGGATGACCAGTCCCGGCACGCTGTGCATAGTGGTACCGGCCAGGTAGTAGTCATCGCCGACACGCAGGATGTCAGGGTCGCTGAACTCGTCATAGAACAATGGGTTTGTAAAGGTGCCGTTGCCGTTATCTGCCGTCCAGGAGGCCTCCTCTCCCAGGGAGGGGGAGGGTTGAGCATTGAGCGTTGAGGGTTGGACGATGAGTAGGGAAGAGAGCAACAGCGACAGAATTACCTGGCGTTTTGTGTTTGGGTTGTTAGCAAGTAGTTTGTTCATCATGTAGTTAGGAGTTTATTTCACCTTTTCACTTTTTCACCTTTTTTCCTTTATAAATAAATATTCCCTTCGAGGGGTTGGTAACGGGACGACCGTCGAGCGAGTAATATTGGTCGGTGGTGAGGGGTGAGTATTGGGTGACGGAGATGATGGCCGTGGGTTCAGGTGCCACACAGTGGAACGAGATGATGCCGTTATCACTTTCCGTGATGTCGGTAATGGAGGCATTCATTTTCAGTTCACCGTTGCTGTTGGGATTGAAGAGCGTAGCAGCCGGTGTAGATTCCGGCGTAAGGCTGTTGTTGTCGTTGTAGGGGTAGGTGGCGCCCCAGCTGATGGCCTTGTTGTTGGCATGGAAGATGGAGCAGCGCTGGTGGTCGTTCACAGCCCCGGGACCGTAATACTCCTCTTCCTGCAGGTCAGCACAAGAGTTCACTAAGTTCCAGTACCACACTGTCTCGTCGTAGTCAATATGCAGGATGAGCAGTCCGTCGTCAGACAGGGCGCTGTCCCAGCTGTTGGGCTGACGGTTCTCCAGCATGTAGAACTCGTCAGGGTAGGCATCATTATATAATATATACGCGTTGCCGCCTTCGGTGAGTGCTGCCATATCGGTCACTTCCATCTCACCCTGCAGCACGATGGGGTCCAGCCATCCGCTGCACATCCGCTCGTAGCTGGTATAGCCTGCCGGGGTGAAGCTGCCGCCGTTGTAGGAACCGCTGCCCATGACCGACCAATTGCCCATGCCGTAGTTGCCGGTATATTGCGTGTCGTAGAAGTCGGGCAGTCCCAGACAGTGGGAGAACTCATGGCAGATGGTGCCGATGCCCTCAATCCAACTGCCCTGCAGCTCGTTGGAACAGGCATAGGTGTCGATGACCATGTCATCAAGCACGATAGGAGCTCCCTCGGCTTCCGTGAGGTTCCACTCATGAGGCCAGATGGTGCTGGAGCCGCCACCGCCATTCTCGCCCAGACCGGCATAAATCATCATTACCTGATCCACTATGCCATCGCCGTTCCAGTCGTAGTCGGCAAAATTCACTTCATCGTCAATGGCCTGACAGGCCTCAATGAGCATCTCGCCCGGATGGAGGTCGAAATCCAGGGAACCGCCGTTCTGACCGTAGTAGGAGTAGGGCTTGGGCATCGGGACAGGACCCATCACGTCGAAGGTGAGGTTGAAGAGGTTACGACTCTGGTCCAGGAAGTAATCGTGGACGCTGCCATGAAATCCGTCGCTGCTGGTGAAGCCCTCCTCGTTGGCAATGCGGTTATAGAGCTGCTGGTTGTGACCGCGCTGGAACGTGAGGTCGGAAAACTCCACGAGGATGATGAGACCGCGTTTCTCTCCGATGATTGGTGAGTGGTGAGTGGTGCGCCGGATGGTGCGTCGCTGGGCTGCCTTCACACGTTGCTTCTGGAGGGTGAAGGGGCTGATGAGTGTGCCGTTGTCGTCAAACGCCCGTCCGTCGGCCGACTGCCAGTAGTGCTGGTATTCGTCGCCTGTCAGCTCGACGCTCAGGGTGGTGCCGTCGCTGAGGGTGATGACGCGCCGGGTGCCCGGCTTAGCGGGTATGGCCTGGGCAACGGTGACTGCTGCAAGCAGGATTATCAGGATGATATTTCTTGTTTTCATTGAGTTTTTGTTAAATTTGGGTACAAAAGTAGCGGTTTTTATTTTAATATGTATGTTAAATCAACTTTTTTTCGTATCTTTGCGCGAAAATTATGAAATCTTCATATTGAACAATTGATGGAACCGGTCAAAACATATACGTTGGAAGAGGCGATGGATGCCTCCATGAAGTACTTCTGCGGTGATGAGCTGGTGGCCCGTGTGTGGGTAGAGAACTATGCCATGCGCGACGACCAGGGCCGAATCACGGAATGCTCGCCAGAGGAACGGTTAGGTCCGTTGGTAAGAAGTCTGGCCGCTGACGTGGCAGCGCAAAGAGCGGAACAGTCCCATGCAGCATTGGACAGCCGGCCTGAGGTGACCGAGATACGTCCGCAGGTGCTGGAGTGTGACGTGGTGCGCTTCCAGAACAACAAGGAGAAGTGGGTGGCCTTCGTCGGTCTGCTGAACGGATATCCCTACGAGATCTTTACGGGTCTGCAGGACGAGGAGGAGGGCATCATGCTCCCCAAGAGCGTCACGAAAGGCAAGATCATCAAGCAGCAGAACCCTGACGGCACCAAGCGCTACGACTTCCAGTTTGAGAACAAGCGTGGCTACAAGACCACCGTTGAGGGGCTCTCGGAGAAGTTCAACCCGGAGTACTGGAACTACGCCAAACTCATCAGTGGTGTGCTGCGTTACCGTATGCCCATCGACCACGTCATCAAGCTCATCTCCTCGCTGCAGCTGCAGTCGGAAAGCATCAACACGTGGAAGAGCGGTGTGGAGCGTGCACTGAAGAAGTACCTGATGGATGGCAACGAGGAAATACAGACGGAAGAAGAGCAGTCATGACAGCAACCTATATCAATCTTCACGACGTGAGTTTCCATGCCTTCCATGGGGTGCTGCCTCAGGAGCGTGCGGTAGGAGCTGACTTTGTGGTGAACCTGAGGGTAGGGTATGATGTGACCAAGGCGATGGAGACGGACGATGTGGCCGACACCCTCAACTATGCGCAGCTGTATGAACTGGTCAGACGTGAGATGGACCAGCCGTCGAACCTCTTGGAACATGTGGCCGGACGCATCGTGAAGGCCGTCAATACGGCGTTTCCCGCGGTTACGTCCATCGATTTGAAACTTACGAAGCTGAATCCGCCAATGGGTGCCGACTGTCGGGGTGCCGGGGTGGAGATACATGTTTCTGAGTTAGGAATTAGGAGTGATAAATAAAAAAATGGGCAAAAAGATTATTTTCTTTCTCTGGATGTTTTGCTGTGTGTTGGGGGCGAACGCTTCCAACAACAAGAAGTTTGTGCTGGTCATTGATGCCGGACATGGAGGGCACGATGCCGGAGCCGTGGGCAGCATCTCGAAGGAGAAAGACCTGACGCTGCGCTATGCGCTGGCCTTCGGTGCCATCGTTGAACGTAACTGTCCTGACGTCAGCGTTGTCTATACGCGTAAGAAAGACGTCTTCGTGGAGCTGTGGCGCCGGGCAGAGATTGCCAACAAGGCCAAGGCCGACCTCTTTGTGTCTGTACATATCAATGCGGTGGCACGTGGACGTACGGCCCGTGGCTACCAGACCTATACCTTGGGAAAGGGGGAGAGCGGAACGGCTATGGATACGAACTTGGATGTGGCCAAGCGTGAGAACTCCGTCATCCTGATGGAGCCCAACTACCAGCAGATCTATCAGGGCTACGACCCCAACTCACCGGAGAGTGACATTATCTTCGAGTTTATCCAGGACAATAACATGGAGCGCAGCGTGGAGCTTTCCAAGCTGATGCAGCACCATATCTGTCGTTCTACCGGACGTCAGGACATGGGTGCCCACCAGAAGAACCTTGCCGTGCTGCGACTCTCAGCCATGCCCGGCTGTCTGATGGAGCTGGGCTTTATCTCCACGCCCGACGAGGAGCAGTTCCTGAACAGCGCCCAGGCTGTCAACCTCTACACCCAGGGTTTCTACAATGCCTTCATGGCGTATAAGAAACGCTATAACGAGCACATCACTGTTCCCTATGAGCCTGATGCTGCGCCCAG
>JAILHP010000016.1 GCA_024695705.1 Prevotella sp.
ACTACGGAGGGACAGTACCTGCAGCGGCTGTACTCATCGACCATGGAGGGCTACGGCATGTTCAGCCCCAACCTGCTGAAGGCGAAGCTCTATGCCGACCAGGGACGCCAGGACGAGGCACGGCAGGAAATCTTCGGCCACTTCTTCCGCCGAGGCAACCAGGGCATCTACTCTGCCCTGCTCAGCGACATGCAGTTCTGCGAGGAACACCTGTACGGGCCGTTCAAGCAGCTGCTCATTGACCACTCGTACCTTGACGTGGAGGTGGAGCCGGAGAGCGAATGGCTCTTCTGGAAGAGCGACGACCTGCTGGAAGTGAAGATCAACAACCGCTCGGACATGGACCTGGAGAACGTCCGCGTGTTCCTCTGCATCCACTACACCGACATGTACAAGGACGAGTATGACGTGGTGAAGGTGCCGCGCACGGCGAACATCATCCCCAAACGCTCCACCACCGACCTGGACACGGTGCGCATCACCTACCCGGGCAAGACGTACCAGGACATCACCCGCATCAGGGCCATTGCCGTGACCGACGACCGAATCTGCTGGGTGGATGACGTGGATTACAAGCAGAACCACGTGCTGGACTTCCTGCGCTCAGGCAAACGCTCGCAGAGCGAACAGCTGCGGCAGGCCCGTGAGGAGTACCTGAGCAACTACTCGCTGGAACCCGAGAAGCTGCGCCAGACGCTGCTGGAGGGTATGAAGGTGCTGCCACCCGAGACCGACCCCGCCGAGGACAGAAGCTTCTGGCAGAAGGTGGGCGGATGGTTTACCTTCCCCGACAACGACCTGAAGATGGAGCTGCCCCGCGTGCTGACCATGCTCGACCCAGTGTTCTCGCTGCGTGCCATTGACGGTGAGGATGCGCTGTCGCCCAAGGAGAACTATCTGGCAGGCACGGCCATCCACCTGGTCTTCGACTACGTGCCGCAGTACGAGGAGGAGCTGCCGCTCTACATCTACAGCGATTTCGTGACTTTCCGCGTGAATATCATCTATAAGGGGAAGGATTCTTTCATTGAAAATTGTGAAATAATTAATTGATATGTTGTCAACATTAACGATTTGTATTGTGGCGCTCTTCGTGGCAGGCTACTTGTGCATTGCCCTTGAGAGCTTTACGAAAATCAACAAGGCGGCCATTGCCCTGCTGATGTGTGTGGGATGCTGGACGCTGCTCATGGCGGGTCCGGCGGCGTATTATCCGGAGGTGGCCGAGGGCAGCATCGTCCACCACATAGCCGAGGTGATTGAACACCACCTGGGCGATGCCGGCGGCACGCTGTTCTTCCTGATGGGTGCGATGACCATTGTGGAGATTGTCGATTCGAACGGCGGATTCAACTTTGTGCGCGACACCATCAAGACCCGTTCCAAGCGCAAGCTGCTGTGGAGGGTGGCCTTCATCACCTTCTTCCTGTCGGCCATTCTCGACAACCTGACGACGAGCATCGTGATGATCATGGTGCTGAGAAAGCTGGTGCAGAGCCGCGAGGAACGGCTCATCTATGCCGCGCTGGTGGTCATTGCCGCCAACTCAGGCGGTGCGTTCTCACCCATCGGTGACGTGACGACCATCATGCTCTGGATCAAGGGTGTCATCACCACACAGGGCGTGCTGACGGAAATCTTCATCCCGTCGCTGGTGTCGATGGTCATCCCTGCCTTCATCATGCAATACACGCTGGAGGGGAAGTTCCCCAAGGAGCAGAACCTGCCGAAGGCCGAGGTGAGCCAGTTTACCAAGACGCAGCGTGACATCATCTTCTGGCTGGGCGTGGGCGGACTGGTGTTTGTGCCTATCTTCAAGACGCTGACGCACCTGCCGCCGTTCATGGGCATTCTGCTGGTGCTGGGCGTGCTGTGGACGGTGACGGAGATTTTCCACCACAATACGAGTGAGGACGACACGATGGCCAAGCGCGTCAGCGACCTGCTGTCGCGTATTGACCTCTCGACCATTATGTTCTTCCTGGGCATTCTGATGGCGGTTGCCGTGCTGCAGGAAGTGGGTGTGCTGACCATGCTGGGCGAAGGCCTGAACGAGGCATTCTCAGGCAACTGCTACCTGATTAACGGCATCATCGGCGTGCTGTCGAGCATTGTGGATAACGTGCCGCTGGTGGCCGGCTGCATGGGTATGTACCCTGTAGCTCCCGACGGTGCGATGGCCGTGGACGGCATCTTCTGGCAACTGCTGGCCTACTGTGCCGGTGTGGGCGGCTCAATGCTCATCATCGGCTCGGCTGCCGGCGTGGTAGTCATGGGCTTAGAGAAGATTACCTTCGGCTGGTACATGAAAAAGATTACGTGGATAGCCTTTGTGGGCTATCTGGCGGGTATGCTCGTCTATTGGGTACAACGTATTATATTCTTCTAATCATTATTAATTGAGAATTCGGAATTGAGAATTGAGAATTATGATTACTACATAAAGGCAGAAATTGCCCTGGTGTCATGAGATAATCAAGGACGTGGTAAGGTAATCATAATTCTCCATTCCGATTACTACATAAAGGCAGAAATTGCCCTGGCGTCATGAGATAATCAAGGACGTGGTAAGGTAATCATAATTCTCCATTCTCAATTCTCAATTCTCAGTTAGTTTTCGCCGGTATCCACACCCAGAAGGTGGAACCCTTGCCCTCTCCCTCGCTGCGGACACCGATGGTGCCTCCGCAGCGATCTGCTATTGACTGGCAGATGTTCAGGCCGAGACCCGTGCCCTGGACATACTCGTTGAGCTTGACGAAGCGCTGGAAGATGAGGTCCTGCTTGTCCTTGGGGATGCCAGAACCCGTATCCTCGCAATAGATGTAGAGTCCGTCCTTATGAGCAAAACGGGGGTTGCCCTCCAGCACGTCCAGCGTGTCGTCAGGCGTGGTGATGCGATAGCCCACGCGGATGTGACCTTGCTCCGTGAACTTGACGGCATTGGTGACGAAGTTGGTGATGATCTGCTGCATGCGACCCATGTCGAGCACGGTGCAGAACGAGTAGTAGGGATTCTCCTTGATGAATTTCAGACCTTTTTCGGTGACACGCTGCTCAAGCATGAGGCAGATGTCGTCAAACGACTTGGAGAACTCCACCTCGGCAGGCTCTATAGAGCTGGGGCCGTCGGTGATGGTGCTGGCCTCGAAGATGTCGTTGATGAGTCGTACCAGCATGTCGCAGCTGTTGCGCACAATGCGGATGTACTCGGCACGCTCCTCGGGCTCTTCGGTGGCACGCAGCACCTCGGTGAAGCCCATGATGGCGTTCAGCGGAGTGCGCAGCTCATGCGTCATGCTGGCCATGAAGCCGCTCTTCAGCTGGTTACTGGCCTCGGCACGACGCGTCACCTCCTGCAGCTCACGCTGGAGCTGCACGGTCTGGGTGACATCAAACGAGATACCGTGATGACCATAGACGTTGCCATCCCTGTCGCGCATAGGCGTAGCCGTCATGTCGAGCCAACATTCGCCATCCGCCAGCACGCTGTTGTCGAAGTGATAGACGGCCTTCATCTCCGCCTGCTCCGGCGACGTGTTGGTAAAGTAATAACGGGCAACGTCCTGCTCCGCCTCTACCATGTGGGAGATGAAGTCGCTGATGGACTCGGCCATCTGTGAGTAGGGACGCAGGGAGCGGTAGAACCACATCTTGTCTTCGTCCAGATGGGTATGCCACATATAGATGTTGCCGCTTTCCACGAGGGTGGTAAGCTGCCGGTCGTAGAAATTGATGTCGTTGTTGATGCGGCTAATCTCGTTCTTGAGGACGAGCAGCTGGTTGTGGCAGTCAAACTCGTCGGTGACGTCGAAGACGCAGCAGAAGTAATTGGTCAGGTCGCCCTTGGAGTTGAACAGCGGACGCACCGTGAACTCAATATAGCGGTCAATGCCCAAATCCTGATACAGCATACGCTGACAGGCGTAGAAGTCGTGACGGAAGTCGGGCGAGAAAACGCCACGGAACAGGGGCATGTCGAAGATGCACACCTGCTGCCAGAAGCGTTCCACGTTAGGGTTGTTGTTCAGGCCGCAGAGCTCTCGCATGTGCTCGTTGAGCTCCACGAGGAAGCCGTTGGGATCATAGAACGAGGTGGCCATGCCCGGCATGCGGGAGAGCACCTCGTAGCTCTTCTCCATCTCGTAGGTATTCTGCTCCTCTTCCACGTCGTGGGTGATGTTATGCACGGCATTGAGCACATAGGCGGGACGTCCGTGCTGGTCGAGCTCCACAATGCCATGACCCTCCAGGAACTGCCACTGGGGCGCCTTCACGGTACCCATGTTCCAGCGCATGTCCATCTCAAACTTACGTTCACGGCCGTTGAGCAGGTGTGAGATCTTGGCAGAGAACTCTCCGCGGTCGTCAGGATGGAGGCGGCTGTTGAACTCCTCAAGGGTGATGCCCTCGGCCGGCAGTATGACGCCGTAGCGGTTGGTCATGCGGTCAGCGGCAATGTCGTATTGCAGGATATGGTAGCTACCCATGTGCAGGGCCTTGTAAATCATGTTGTTAAGGTCGGACGACTCACGGGTGGCACGGCGCACGTGAGCCTTGGAGAGGCGGTAGATGAGATAGACAAGCACACCGGCCAGCAGGATGTAGAGGATGACATAGAGGATGACGGGCGACGTCTTGGCGACGACGCGGTCAGGGTGGAACCAGCGGTTGGTAATCTCCTCCAGGTCACCACGGTGCTTCAAGCGGGAATAGGTGTCGTCGATGGCCTCGATGAGCTCCTTGTCACGTCCTATGATATGTATCTCGCTAATGGGGATGTTGACGTCCACCAGATGGACACCCTCAATGTTCAGCTCCTGAAGCTTCCACTTGATGGGCTCCTCGCCCCAGATGAAGTACTGGTAGTCGCCATCGACCACTCCCATGATGGCAACCTTGGGCGACTGGAACTCCATGCGTGCCAGGTAGGCAGAGTCTTCGGCCATGAAGTAGAACACCGAATAGTCGGAGGGCTTGAGCACCACGCCGCTTTCAACGAGCCGCGGAATGGAGATGATGCCTGTGGTGTCCTTGACGGTAGCCGCCACAATGCGGTTGTAGTTGATGATGTTGTTGGTCCAGAAGTACTTGGGATTGTTGGTGTAACGGCGGGTGTTGGCCAGGATGATGTCAGCCTCGCCGCGCTCGAAGGTCTTGATGGCTCCGCCCCACTCCTTCATGTTGAACTTACAGGGAATATGAAGTTCCTTGCAGATGGCCAGCATCACGTCAATGTTGGAGCCTGCGGGTTCGCCTTTGTGGTTGAGGAACTCGTAGGGGGGCTTGTCCCAGTCGCAGGTGATGACCAACGGCCGCTGGGAATTATATCGGTCGGTCAGCTGCTGGGCTCTGCTGCTGAAGGGCAAGAGGGTCAGCAGGATAATCACTCCTATATTCTTCATATAATCTTTCATCTTTAATCGTTCATCATTCATCTTCCTACAGGGTTTTCCGTCTCCTGATGTCACGGGCAACACAGGGAAGGGTAATCCACACGGACGTACCTACCCCCTTCTCAGAGTTGATTTCAAGGACGCCGCCCATCTGGCCGATGAGCTCCTTGCAGATGGAGATGTCGAGTCCGATGCTCGAAGTATTTCCGCTGGAGTACTCCTGATGGATATGGTCGAGCACATCCTGGTCAATGCCGTCGCCGGTATCTTCGACGGCGATCATGAGCTTGCGGCCGATGTAGTCATACCGGGCACGGATGGAACCGGTAAAGGTAAAACGTGCCGCCAGGGCGGTGATGCGCTTGATGACCAGTCCCAGGTTGGAGGCATCAATGTCAACCACCAGTTTCTCGTAGGGATTCTCCACAATGTAGCGCACGCTGTCGCAATGGTGCTGTGCCCAGCCTGCCTGACACTGTGGCTTGAAGAAGTCGGCAAAGTTGACAGGCTGCGGGTTGATTTCCACCATGTGGGCCTCCAGGCGCGACAAGTAGAGGATGTTGTTGATGAGCTGCAGCAGTTGCTGGGCATTGTTCAGGATGATGACGCTGTTACGTCCATCGTCGTCGGGCTTCTTGACCTGCAGCTGGGCAGCCAGCTCCACCACGATGTTCAGCGGCCTGCGGATTTCCTTCAGCATGTTGCGCAGGAATTTGTTCTGCGTGTTTTCAATCTCCTGTGCCTTGACGGTTTCCTGCATCATGAGGTTCTCGCTCTTCTTGAGCTCGGAGATGTCCTGGAAGATGCCGAAGTACTCGGTCACCTCGCCGTTCTTGTCGGTAACGGGGAACAGCCTCAGCTGCAGGTGCAGCATGAGTCCGCCACGGGCACGGATGGT
>JAILHP010000095.1 GCA_024695705.1 Prevotella sp.
GTCATACCGATGCCGGTATCGCTGACGCTCACCTCCACATAGCTGTCAGTCTCTGAGGCGCTGATACGTACCTCACCGCCCTTTTCTGTAAACTTACGGGCATTGTCTGCCAACGTGTTGAGCATGAAGAGCGTTAGGATGCGGTCAGCCTTCACTACCGCCTCTGTGGGTTCTACAATGAGGTCAATGCCCTTGAGCTGGAACGACATCTTACCTCTTGCCACCATGTCAAACAACGGCTGCAGGGGGAAGCTCTCGATACGGAGGCTGAGTTCGCCCTGACGTAACTGTATCCAGTGTGTCAGCACGTTGTTCTGCTCGTTGATCTTGTCAGTCAGTTCACGGATATATTCTATTTCAGTTTTCTTCTGCTCATCAGTCAAATCGTTGAATCGGCTGATGGCATGGACAATGCGGTCAATAAAGGGCATCGTGGTATTGACAAGCGACACCTTGGCACGCTGCTCCAAGTTGCGACGCTCGTTAGTCTCAATGTGAAGACGCGCCAATGCCAGATTCTCACGGCGCTGCTCCAACAGTTCATCGAGTTCATTACCCGACTTGTTTTTCTGTCGCTGGTTCAGATAGTTAAAAAGCCAGAGCATGAAAATGAGCAACACTATGGCCACCAAGACAACAAACATCATGACGTTTTGTTGCGTCTCTGTCTTGCCATACATATCAGCACGAGCCTGCAGCTCACGGTCCTGACGGGTTTGCTGCTGCAGATCGAGATATATATTACGATTCTCGTCACTGGCTGCCTTGTCGTCAAGAGCAGCATACGCCACCGAAAGCTGTTCCCGAATGCTGGCCACAAGGTCGGGCGCCTGATTAATCTTCTGGTTCGACAACGCCATGTGCAGGTAGTCGAGCGCTGTAGCGTCATCGTCCATGGCATGATAACAGGATGCCAGCGTTCGATAGGCACCTGCAATCTGATACACGTCACCATACTGTGAGAAGAGAACAAGCGACTCTTCAGCAAGCCATACGGCAAGGGAATCTTCACTAACCTCGGAAGGATTGACAAACTTCATGGCAGGCAGGTTGTCGGCTAATAACTGCTGACGGGCCTCGCCATACATCAGGTGTTCAGAAAGCGCTTCCAGGGAATTAGCCTCGAAGTAAGGATATGCATGCTGCCTTGCCGTAAGCAGACAGCGCATGAGGTAGTCAAACTCCTGCTGATTGATGTCAGTCTGCGTTCCCTCAGTAATGATGCCACCTGCACCAATGTTATAGTAATAGCTGAGCAATTGAGCTGTATCACGCTCAAGGTCAACAAATTGGTCAATGGAGGCAATAGCATCGACCGACTGGCGTTCCAATCCTACATAGTAATAATAAGTACTGAGCACAATGCCCATCTCACTTTCAGCATAGACCATGCGCTGTTGCAGACGTTCGGGCAGCAAAGGACGTTCCTCGTTAATACGCATGAGGCGCTGGGTGGCCTGTTCGCGATAGTCGTAGAACTCACGGTTACGAGAACGGCGCTGGCAGAGCCTCATCTGCTGAATGTCTGCAATGAGCAGTTCTACCTGGTTATCGGTAATGCTGGGAATGGAATCAAGCAGCTGCTTAGCCTGGTCGTAGTCCATGCGCATAATGTCGGAAAAAGCAAGGTTGTTGAGAGCCTCTGCCTGACCGTCAGCATAGCCGTCAGCATATTGCAGCGCCTGTTGCGCATAATATGCAGTAGAATCAAGATTGCGATAATGATAGGCATAGGAAATGGTATTCAGCTTGTCCACCACCTGCCTATCGGATGGTGAACAAGCTGTGAAAAGAATGAGTGCTACAAGGCTGTTAAGCGCGTGCCTTAGCCACATAACCGAGTGCCTCCTTGCACTTGTCGGTCACATACTGCCAGTCACCAGCCTTTACCTTGTCGGAGGGGAAGAGCTTTGAGCCCATGCCCACGCAGAAGACGCCAGCCTTAAACCACTTGGTAAGGTTCTCCTCATCGGGAGAGACACCGCCGGTCACCATAATCTTTGACCAGGGCATCGGAGCCTTCAGACCCTTGATCATGTTCGGTCCAACAACGTCACCCGGGAAGACTTTGGTCAAGTCGCAGCCCAGTTCCTGTGCCTTGCCAATCTCGCTGACGGTCATGCAGCCGGGGCAGTAAGGCACCAGCCGACGGTTGCAGACGGGAGCGATATCGGGGTTAAACAACGGTCCTACAACAAAGTTGGCACCTAACTGAAGATACATGGCTGCGGTGGGGGCATCCACGACGGAACCGATACCCAGTGCCAATTCAGGGCACTCCTTATCGGCCCACTTCACCAGCTCGCCAAACACCTCCTGGGCAAAGTCGCCGCGGTTGGTAAACTCAAAGGCACGGACGCCACCCTCGTAGCAGGCTTTGACCACATTCTTACAAGTCTCTAAATCCTTGTGATAGAAGACGGGTACCATTCCGGTATCGCCAATCTTCTTCATCACTGCTATCTTATCAAACTTACTCATGAGCCTACCCCCACCCCCTCCCCACGGGAGGGGCGCTTGGTTAGTTTCGGGGGTTCCAAGCTGCTTGTTGATTTACTTAAATATTGGTTACTTTAATACTACCCACAAATGTATTCAGACTCCCATCCCTTGGGGATGGGCTGGGGGTGGGCGCATTAGCGTTGCACTCGTCCATTGGCATTACCGCCGGCAAGTGATTCCACCTCGTCAATGCTTACCAGGTTGAAGTCGCCGTTGATGGTGTGCTTCAGGGCAGAAGCAGCTACAGCAAACTCCAGGGCCTCACCCTGTGTCTCCTTGGTCAACAGGCCATGAATCAGGCCACCCGAGAAAGAGTCGCCACCGCCTACACGGTCAATGATGGGGTTAATCTCATAACGCTTCGACTGATAGAACTCGCTGCCATTATAGATCAGCGCCTTCCATCCGTTGAACGTAGCACTATAGCTCTCACGTAGCGTGGAAACCACATACTTGAAGCCGAACTCCTGCATCATCTGCTTAAAGATGCCCTCATAACCAGAAGCATCCGTCTGTCCGCCTTCCACGTCGGCGTCTGGCTTGAAGCCGAGGCAGAGTTCAGCATCCTCTTCATTACCGATGCAAACATCCACATACTTCATCAGCGGACGCATGACTGAGATAGCCTTATCACTGGTCCACAACTTCTTGCGGAAGTTCAGGTCAACGCTGACGGTAACGCCGTGACGCTTGGCTGCCTCACAGGCCAGACGAGTCAGCTCTGCAGCCTTGTCGCTGATGGCAGGCGTGATGCCACTCCAGTGGAACCATGCTGCGCCCTCCATGATCTTGTCAAAATCAAAGTCAGAGGGGTCAGCCTCAGCAATTGCCGAGTGGGCACGGTCGTAAATCACCTTCGAGGGACGCATGGAGGCACCCGTCTCTGCATAGTACAGACCCACACGGTCACCGCCACGGGCAACAAACTCAGTATTAACGCCATAGCGACGCAATGCGTTGACGGCAATCTGTCCGATTTCGTGCTTCGGCAGTTTGCTGACGAAATAGGCCTCATGGCCGTAGTTAGCCACTGAGATAGCCACGTTAGCCTCACCTCCGCCGGGGATGATGCGGAATGATTCACTCTGAATGAAACGGTCGTTGCCTTGCGGCGACAGGCGGAGCATAATCTCGCCCAATGTTACGATTTTTGCCATTTGTTCTGTTCGTTTGTTTGCTATTATATTCAATTTTTATAATGTTGTTTCTTTTTCGCTTCGGCAAAGTTACTACCTTTTTTTGGATTGGCAAAATATCCCCCCAAAAATCTTCAAATAACTTACGTAAACGTTTCATGGGAAGTTTTCGTTTTATGTGAAAAAGAATTTGGTAGTATCATCTTTTTGTTGTACATTTGCACCGTCAAATTAAAAAAAGCTATTATGAAAAGATTATTAATATCACTTGCAGCTATGGCAGCCATTACAACAGCTTACGCACAGAAGTGCTTAGTACTCTACTATTCAGAGACAGGAACAACAAAGACTGTAGCCTTGGAGCTTCAGAAACAGTTAGGTGCCGACATTGAAAGCATAGAGCCCGAGAAACCCTATTCCGGCAATTTCCAGGAAACCATTTCACGCGGACAACAGGAAATGCAGAGCGGGGAATGGCCTGCACTCAAACCGCTGAAGAAGAACTTGGCCAATTACGACATCATCTTCCTTGGCTACCCCATCTGGTTCGGAACTTACGCCAACCCCATTGTCACACTGGTCAAGGAAAACAACTTCGCCGGCAAAACCGTGGTTCCGTTCTGCACCTTCGGTAGCGGTGGACTGAATACGTCGTCCGAAGCTCTGAAAAAAGCACTTCCCAAAGCAACGGTCAAGAACGGATATGGTGTTCGTGCTGCACGTCTGACTGCGGTGGAAAGAGAACTGAACCGCTTCCTGATAGAGAACAAGTATAAGGATGGCGTGGTAGAGAGATTAGCCGACTATTCTGCACAGCAGCCCGTGACCGACGAGGAGCGTGCCATCTTTGATGCAGCCTGCTCCAGCTATCAGTTCCCCTTGGGAACACCGGAGACCGTCGGCAAGCGTACCACTTCCTTCAGCACCGACTATAAATATACGGTGAAAGGCCGTGGCATGAACGGCGAAGAGGCAACCTCCATCATCTATGTTACAGTAGAAAAGACGGAAGGTGCCAAGCCCGAATTCACGGAAGTGGTAAGATAGGATTCTGCAATAGGTATGACAAACGAGAAAATCAGGATAAAGGATATAGCTGAACGGGCGGGTGTCAGTGTGGGTACGGTGGACCGGGTGCTTCATAAGCGTCCGAACGTCAGCAAGAAGGCACTCGAAAAGGTGAACAAGGCTCTGGAGGAAATGGACTACAAGCCCAACATGTATGCCTCGGCACTTGCCTACAACAAGCGTTATACATTCTGGTGCATCATCCCCAAACATGCCAGTGAGGCCTATTGGGAAGAGATTGAGGAAGGTGCACAGGCAGCCTGTGAGCGTCGACGTGACTTCGGCATTTCCATCAGGATGATGTATTACAAGCGTTTCCAGCCCGAGACATTTGTCAAGGCTACGGAAGAGGTGCTCAGGCAGAAGCCGTCGGGGGTCATCGTCGTTCCTTCGACCCTTGAGCTCACCCGGAAGTTCACCGACCAGCTACACCAGAACAACATCCCCTTTATCCTGTTAGACTCGTATATGCCTGACCTGCGTCCCCTATCGTTCTACGGGCAGGACTCGTTCCAGAGCGGATATTTCGCCGCCCGCATGCTCATGCTAATAGCTCCACAGGAGAAGGAAATCATGCTCATGAAGCAGATGCTCAACGGTAACGTTGCCTCCAAGCAGCAGGAAAACCGCGAGACAGGATTCCGTCACTACATGCATGACCATTTCCCCGAAGTAGTTATCTCCGAGCTTGACCTCCCGTTGGACGAGAGCCGCGATAAATACGACACACTACTGGAACGGTTCTTCAAGAAACATCCGCTGATACACCACTGCATCACTTTCAATTCGAAGGCTCACATTGTGGGCGAGTTCCTGCAGCGCAGCAACCGCCGCAATATCCAGATTATGGGCTACGACATGGTGGAAAAGAACGCCGAGTGCGTCCGCCAGGGCAGCATCTCGTTCCTCATAGCACAACACGCTTACATGCAGGGCTACGAGTGCATTGAAACACTTTTCGATGCCATCGTCCTAAGACGCGAAGTAACCCCCGTCAACTACATGCCCATTGAACTTCTGTCAAAAGAAAACCTTGAGTTCTACCGGCGCAGGAATATTGGATAACAAATTATTAAATAAAACAAATGAAACAAGCTACTTATCTTAAGATTAACCCCGCCGACTCAGTTGTCGTCTGCCTGCAGGAAAAGAAGCAGGGAGACGTCATTGAAATTGACGGCAAACAAATTACCGTTTTGCAGGACACTCCTGCAGGACACAAAATTCTCATCACCGACAAGAAGCAGGGTGAGAACATCATCAAGTACGGCTACCCCATTGGTCATGCCCTCGAAGACCTGAAGGCTGGACAATGGGTAAACGAAAACAACCTCAAGACCAATCTCTCCGGCACATTGGAATACACCTACCAGCCGGTTAATGAAGCACTCAACATCAAAAAGGAGAACCGTACCTTCAAGGGCTATGTCCGCAAGAACGGTGAGGTGGGCGTGCGTAACGAGATATGGATTGTGCCTACCGTAGGCTGCGTCAACGGCATTGCCGAAAGACTGGCTAACCAGCTCAAGGAAGAAATCAATTCTCAATCATCAAACATTGATGCCGTCTATGCCTGGCACCATAACTACGGATGTTCGCAGTTATCGGGTGACCACGAGAATACCCGCAAGGTGCTGCGCGATATCTGTCTGCACCCCAATGCCGGAGCCGTTCTCGTGCTGAGTCTGGGTTGCGAAAACAACCAGCCCGATGAGTTCATGAAAATGTTGGGCGACTACGACAAACAGCGCATCCGTCTGCTGGTAACACAACAGGTGGAAGGCGACGAGGTGGCCGAAGGCATGAAGATTCTGCGTGAGCTTTACCACATTGCTTCACAGGACAAGCGCGAAGAGGTAAGCGTCAGCAAACTGCGCGTAGGACTGAAGTGCGGAGGTTCTGACGGCTTTAGCGGCATTACTGCCAACCCGCTGGTCGGAGAATTCAGCGACTGGCTCGTGGCTCAAGGTGGTACCAGCATCCTGACCGAGGTGCCTGAAATGTTCGGCGCTGAGACTATTCTCATGAACCGCTGCGAGACAAAGGAACTGTTTGAGCAGACGGTTAGTATGGTCAATAACTTCAAGGAGTATTTCCTCAGCCACGGAGAGCCGGTGGGCGAGAATCCCAGCCCGGGTAACAAGGCGGGCGGAATCTCCACACTGGAGGACAAAGCGCTGGGCTGTACCCAGAAATGCGGACGGGCTCCCGTCAGCGGTGTGCTGGAATATGGCGACCGGCTGCAGACCAACGGTCTGAACCTGCTGTCAGCTCCCGGTAATGACCTCGTGGCATCTACCGCACTGGCATCGGCAGGCTGTCAGATTGTGCTGTTCACCACCGGACGCGGCACTCCCTTCGGAACGTTTGTCCCTACCATGAAGATTGCCACCAACCCCACGCTGGTACAGCGCAAGCCCCAATGGGTGGATTTCTCTGCCGGACAACTGGTCGAGGGACGAACCATGCAGGAACTTGTGCCCGAATTTATTGATAAAGTTCTTGCAGTAGCCAGTGGCGAACTTGCACGTAATGAGGAGAACGGCTACCGCGAAATTTCCATCTTCAAGAATGGAGTAACGCTGTAGTGCCTATTTATATTAATAAGGTATAAGAAAAGAATGGCGACGGTTATAGAGCGTAATTTCTTCAGACTGCTTCGTGCGGGGTTATTCTCCTCACGTGAAGCTATTGAGCCCCTCTCACCCTGGAAGTGGCGCAGGCTCTATCAACTGTCGCTCGTTCATGGGGTTTCGGAAACCATCTGGCATGGTATTCAGGTTTGTCAGGATGACTATTTCGTCGGTCTCATTTCACCGGAACTCAAGGAGAAATGGTCAAAGACCATTGTCAAGACCAAAGAACCTGATGAAGATACGGAAGAAGCAATGGGTCTGACCAACCCTTTGCTTGACCGTAAACTCCAGGCCATCATCGACCAGGAGAGTTCTTTGGAGGAAACCCCTACCCGACTACTGCTGGTGGCTATTGTCAACAACACCCGCGCCATCCTCAATGAAGGCATCAATCTTCCGTTGCTCATGGAGATGGCACAAATGCTCCGACAACCAGCGGGCACCATTGACTTCGATAAGCTGCAATCCTGGATCAGCCGCCTACGCCTACAGCCCATGGCCGACTTGTTGGGTACGCTGAATGTGATGCTGCTTGGTTTCCGAGAAGCCGAAGTGCCTTTCATGAAAAAGAACCTGGAGAAGACGGCAACACAACTGACCGAGGAGCTATTCAATCTGAACGACAGTTCCACAGACGAATGGTATTTCACGCAGAAAGACGATGAAATATTCGTGCGAACCCACAACTCCCGCGCCATGTTCTGGCATGTGGGACACTCCGCACGGTTCTCGCGGCTTTACCCCTCAGAGGCACTTACCAATTTCTTCAAGAGTTTTGCCAATTCCCTGACTCACATCGAGGAATAAGCGATTATAAAGGAACAATCAAGCGCCTTTCTTCTCGTGAATGATGACCTTGACCTTCAAGATGCGGCGCTCATCCATCTCCAGTACTTCAAACGTGAAGTTCTCAAAATCCAGTTTCTCGTTCAACTGCGGGAAGTCGCCCTTGATTTCCAATAACAAGCCCGCCAGGGTATCGGCCTCGCCCTGAACTTCCTCAAACGTCTCGTCGTCCAGCTTCAGAATCTTATAGACATCGCTCAGCAGCGTCTTGCCTTCAAACACAAAGGTGTTGCTGTTGATGCGAACATAGCTCTTCTCATCCTCGTCGTACTCATCGTTGATTTCACCGACAATCTCTTCCAGCACATCCTCCAAGGTCACAATACCACTCATCCCGCCAAACTCATCAACCACGACGGCAATATGAATCTTGTTCTCCTGGAACTCACGCAGCAGGTCGTCAATCTTCTTTGTCTCGGGTACGAAGTAAGGCGGACGAATCAGCGTCTGCCAGCGGAAATTCTGGGGTTTGTTCAAATGAGGCAGCAGGTCCTTGATATAAAGAATACCCCTGATATTATCGAAGCTGTCCTGATAGACGGGAATACGTGAGTAGTTGTTCTCCACAATACATTTCAGCACATCGGCAAATGACGAGGTGAAGTCAAGGTCAACCACATCCTGGCGGCTGGTCATAATCTCCTTTGCTGTCTCATCACCAAAGCGTACAATACCTTCCAGAATGCGCTGTTCTTCCTTAATGTCTTCCTTGTCGGTCAACTCCAATGCCTGCTCCAGGTCGTCAACACTTAACAAGTGGTTCTCCTGCGGCACAACCTTCTCGGCCAACATTCCTGACCGAAGCAGAATAGAGGCAAAGGGATAGAAGAGCTTGCGGCAGAACAAGATGCTGCCGGCAGCCTTCCGACAGAAAGCCAGCGCATGCTGTCCGCAATATACTTTCGGCATAATCTCACCAAACAGCAGCAACAGGAAAGTCAGCAGGACGGTGATGCAGACAAACTCCACCCAGTAGGCCGTACCGAAATCCACCACCTGTGCAAAGAAGTAGTTGCACAGCATGATGATGGTGACGTTAACCAGGTTATTGGTGATAAGGATGGTGGCCAGTGTACGCTCAGAGTCTTCGCGCAGCTTCATGATCTGCTGGTCACGCTCGTCCTTGCTCTCTTCTATTTCGTTCAGATGAGCAGGAGAAAGGGAAAAAAAGGCAATTTCCGAACCAGAGGCAAAACCGGAGACAATGAGCAACAGGCAGGCTAAGACAATGGAAATGATAGCTCCGACCGACGGAGCATAAAAATGAACTTCAGAAAACAGTTGTAGGAATTCTTCCATGATTTAGCCTTTAAAGCAACTCCATGTTGTCAGCCCATATCTCGGTCACCGTATGACGCTTTCCCTGTTTGTCGTCATACGAACGGTAGCGAATACGCCCCTCGACATAAATCTTGTCACCCTTATGGACATACTGTTCAACGATTTCAGCCAGTTTTTTCCAGAAAATAACATAATGCCAATCCGTGTGGTCAGGAACCTGCGTTCCGTTCTGCAGGGTATAGCCACGCTCCGTCGTAGCCAACGACACACGCGCTACAGCCACTCCGGCATCCACATAGCGGACCTCCGGATCCTTTCCCACATTACCTATCAGCATTACCTTATTCATATCACTCAACGCTCAACATTCAACGCTATTTAGCCTGTCCCAGATAACGGAACTTGAAATTCTTGCCCTTGGCAGAGGGGAACTGGCTGCGGTTGTCAACACGTGAACGCAGATAGTCAACAATGCGGTTGTAGCAGTCCAGGCCCGACATGGCCTTACACTGTGCCACAAAATGGGTGTCACGATACTGGAACTTGCCCGTACCGGGGACCAGCAGCACACGCTTGAAGTCGATTGCACCTTCATACCATCCGAACTGTTCCTCGTTAAGACGGACAATGCTCGGTGAGACGGCTTTCTCATGAGGTAACTCAGGAGCGGCATGCAAGGCTTTCTTTTCCTTGAAGTCCTGCATGGTGGCAGCCTCAGTCTTTATAATAATGAAATAGACACGCGGACGTATTTTGTAGCGTTTGGGATAATACACGTCACTGGCTACATATTCACGGATATCGGCCTCAAGCAAGGGGTCCATACCAATCTCATCAATTCCTGCGAGAAAAGCAATAGCATCATCAACATTAGATACTAATGTCTCGCTATCAAAATAACGTAAGTATAAATTCATTTAAGTCGGTTGTTTTCCTAAAATAAAAAAAAGGAGAGCGGAAAACGGGACTCGGACCCGCGACCCCAACCTTGGCAAGGTTGTGCTCTACCAACTGAGCTATTTCCGCATTTTCTTCAAAAAATATTAACGCGTGTGAAGAGGAGGAGACTCGAACTCCCACGTCGCAATTGACACTACCCCCTCAAAGTAGCGCGTCTACCAATTCCGCCACCTCTCCAAGCGTTTGACACTGTGAATAAAAAAGAGTGCCCAGAACAGGACTCGAACCTGCACGCCTCGCGGCACACGCACCTGAAACGTGCGCGTCTACCAATTCCGCCACCTGGGCATTTTTCACATTAGGGCCAATCCCTAACGCTCTTTTTTGTTCAACAAGTGAGCGGAAAACGGGACTCGGACCCGCGACCCCAACCTTGGCAAGGTTGTGCTCTACCAACTGAGCTATTTCCGCCTATCTTCCTTCTGGTAACGCAAGAATTCCGCGCTTCTTCAGGAGCATCTCTCTCGATTGCGGATGCAAAGGTAATGCTTTTTTCGGAACTGACAAACTTTTCTGCCATTTTTTTGCAAAAAAAGTTTCAATCCATCCTGTTTCGGTAGTCTTCGTACCCAAATCGACGCAATAATTCCAGCGTTCCGTCCTTTCTGAGCAGTCCGATGGCAGGATGTGAAATGCCGTTGAACATGTTTGTCTTCACCGTCGTATAGTGTATCATGTCCTCAAAGATGACCTCCTCGCCCACTTGTAGCTCATGGTCAAACTGCCAAGTGCCCATGAAATCTCCCGCCAGACAACTGTTGCCGCCCAGTCTGTAGAGGTGAGAGGTGAGCGGTGAATGGTGAGTGGTATGCTCAGCCCCACGGACTTCGGGGAAGTATGGCATCTCTAAACAGTCGGGCATGTGGCAGGTGAAACTCACGTCGAGGATGGCCGTTCGGATGCCCTTGTCCTCCACGACATCTACCACGTGGCTTACCAACGGTCCCGTCTGCCAGGCAAAGGCGCTGCCGGGTTCAAAGATGACCTTCAGGTGCGGCCAGCGCTCATGTAAGCCGTCCATGATTCGCACCAGCAGCTCAATGTCGTAGTCCTTGCGAGTCACCAGGTGTCCGCCGCCGAAGTTAATCCAAGCAATTTGCGGGAACCACGGTGAGAACATCTCCTCAATATGGCTGAGGGTACGTTCAAACACATCGGCCCCACTCTCGCAATGGCAGTGGCAATGGAAGCCTTTCACATCGTCAGGCAGCTGTTTGGGCAGCTTATCGGCGGTAATGCCGAAGCGAGTGCCGGGAGCACAGGGATTGTAAAGGTCAGTCCCCACCTCGGAGTATTCCGGATTGATGCGCAGGCCCAGCTCACAGTCGGGAGCCGCCTCGTGTACCCTGTCGTGCAGACGCTCATATTGCGACAGCGAGTTAAAGGTCAGGTGACTGGAACAACGGGCTATCTCGTCTATCTCATCGTCGGTATAGGCCGGAGAAAACGTGTGACACTTGGCTCCGAACTCCTCCAGCGCCAGACGAGCCTCATTCAGCGAACTGGCCGTTGTGCTATTGATATACTCGCGGAAAATAGGGAACGTCTTCCACAGGGCAAACGCCTTGAAGGCCAGAATCCACTCTGCACGAGTACGCCGTGCGACATTGCTGATGAGCTGCAGGTTCCAGCGCAGCCGCTCCTCTTCTATAATATAAATAGGTGTATTCATGGGGGCAAAGGTACGAATCTTTTTTCAATTACCACACGCCGTTCTATCAAAAAAAAGGGGGTACAATAAAAAAAATCGGCCAAAGTGATTGATAAGTCAAAAAAAAGTTGTAAGTTTGCACGTAGAAAAGAAACATTGCGCATGAAACTTATCGTGATGACTAAATCCACCTTTTTCGTGGAGGAAGACAAGATTCTTTCCTCGCTCTTTGAGGAAGGGCTTGAAAACCTGCATCTTTACAAGCCGGGCTCTGAACCCATGTACTCGGAAAGGCTGCTGACGCTGCTGCCTGAAGACTGCTATAAAAGGATTACGGTGCACGACCACTTCTACCTGAAGGAAGAGTACCGTTTGCGCGGCATTCACCTGAACGACACGCAGACAGAGGTGCCTGCCGGATACAAAGGTAAGGTGAGCCGCACGTGCCGCAGGCTTGACGAGCTCAAGGAAACCAAGAAGCGTTCTGACTATGTATTCCTACAAAACATCTTCGACAGTCAGACCAACCCTGACGACCGCCAGTCGTTTACGGAGGAAGAACTGAAGAAGGCCGCCAAACAGGGACTCATAGACAAACACGTCTATGCCTTGGGCGGCATGAACATCGACAATGTCCGCATGGCCAAGGACCTGGGGTTCGGAGGCGTGGTCATCTGCGGCGATCTATGGAACCGTTTCAACATTCACAGTGAGACGGACTACAAGGAGCTCATAGCCCACTTCGAGAAACTGCGCAAGGCCGTGGGGTAAGTGTTGAGTGACAAGTGACAATTGTGCATATTTGACTAATCATAAGATAAACAATGAGTGAACAAAACTCTTTCATGGTGTTCTCGGGCACTGCCACGAGATACCTCGCAGAGAAAATCTGCCTAAGTTTAGGTTGTCCGTTAGGAAAGCTGGTCATCACCAAGTTCTCTGACGGCGAATTTTCAGTCAGCTACGAGGAGTCCATTCGCGGTCGCGACATTTTCCTGGTACAAAGCACCTTCCCAAACAGCGACAACCTCATGGAACTGTTGCTGATGATTGATGCTGCCAAGCGCGCTTCGGCACGTACCATCAATGCCGTCATCCCCTACTTCGGTTGGGCCCGTCAGGACCGTAAGGACAAGCCGCGTGTCAGCATCGGTGCCAAGCTGGTGGCCGACCTGCTCTCGGCGGCTGGTGTCAACCGAGTCATCACCATGGACCTGCATGCGGACCAGATTCAGGGATTCTTCAACGTTCCCGTCGATCATCTTTACGCTTCCAACGTCATACTCCCCTATCTGCAGAGCCTCAACCTGCCCGACCTCTGCATCGCATCGCCTGACGTGGGCGGATCCAAGCGTGCCAACACCTACGCCAAGTACCTGGGATGCCCGCTCGTGCTCTGCAACAAGACCCGTGCCCGTGCCAATGTGGTGGAGTCCATGCAGATTATCGGTGACGTGGAAGGCAAGAACGTGGTCATCATCGACGACATGGTGGATACCGCAGGCACCATCACCAAGGCTGCCGACATTATGAAGGCTGCCGGAGCAAAGACAGTTAGGGCCTGCGCCTCACACTGCGTCATGAGCGGACCGGCCAGCGACCGTGTGGAGAACTCCACCCTTGAAGAAATGGTATTTACTGACTCCATACCCTACAACCACAAGTGTTCTAAGGTCAAGCAGCTGTCGGTTGCTGACCTCTTTGCCCAGACCATTCGGCTGGTCATTGAGAACAAGAGCATTTCAAGTCAGTACCTGATTTAATAATTGAAAATTGAGAATTGATAATTGACTATTGAGAATGAAACTAAACCAACTCTTTGCAGGAGCCGTCATGACATTGGCGCTGCTTGCATCCTGTCAGCAGAACAGCTACAGAATTGAAGGAAGCGGTGAAGCGCTGACCGACGGCGATACGCTCTTCCTGACCACCGACCTGACCATGCTGACACCCAGCGACACCATAGTGGTGAAGGACGGTAAGTTCAGCATTACGGGCGAGACGGACTCCACCTACTTCTGCCTGCTCTACTCCGCCCGCGAGAATGCTGTTGCCATGCCGTTCTTCGTTGAGCCTGGTACCATCAGGATTGTCCTGCCCAAAGACATGGAGAAAGCCCGCGTCTCAGGCACCCTCTGCAACCAGGAGTGGCAGATAGTCAGCGACACAATGGCCGTGATGAGCAAGAAGATGAACCAGTTAGCCATGCAGGCTTATGGCGGACAGCTCAACATGGAGCAGCAGGCCAATCTGGAGGATGAGGCAGAACGACTGAACGACCAGTTCAGGCAGTTTATTTACAAGACCGGTAAGCGCAACATCAACAATGAGTTCGGTTATTTCATCGTCACCTTCTACAGCGACGGACTCCTGAAGCCCGACCAGTGCAAGGAGCTGATTCAACTCATGCCCGACGCCCTGCGGCAGCGCACACCCATCAAGAAGATGGAGCAGGCATTGGGTGTCTTACAGTCCACCGCTGTGGGCGAAACAATCAAGGATTTCCGGATGGCCGGTCTCGACGGTAACGACATCAGCCTGTTGGACGAAGTCAAGAAAAACCCGCTGACGCTGCTCGACTTCTGGGCATCGTGGTGCGGTCCCTGTCGCAGGGCCATGCCGCAGGTGGTTGCCATTTACCAGAAATTCCACAACAAGGGCTTCGGCATCATCGGCATCTCGCTGGACGAAGACAAGGACAGCTGGGCAAAGGCTGTGCAGGAACTCGGCATCACCTGGACGCAGATGTCCGACCTGAAAGGCTGGGACAACGCCATTGCCAAAGCCTTCAACATCCGCGCCATCCCCCACATG
This sequence comes from Prevotella sp., assembly GCA_024695705.1. Taxonomy (GTDB): domain Bacteria; phylum Bacteroidota; class Bacteroidia; order Bacteroidales; family Bacteroidaceae; genus Prevotella. The sequence continues at coordinate 14,895 of JAILHP010000095.1, forward strand.
ATGCTTGTTGACCAGGAAGGACGCATCGTGAAGGACGCCATCTCCCCCGAGGAACTGGAGTTGCTGCTCACCGAGAAACTGAAATAAGCCCCCGTTGGTCCTGTAAGACCCATAAGGCCCATTACCCTTTAGACAAAAAAGCACCGCCCATGGCCGAAGCCACAGGCGGTGTTTTTCTTTATTGCATATCCGCTTATACCAGAGCAGGCAGCTCCAGCCACTTCACGTAGCAGAAGTCCTGACGATGAGGCAGGTGCTTATTCTTGGGATACATGCGCACGGCACTCTTGTACTGGCCGAACTGCTGGGGAGCCAGCAAAGCCTCGAAGGTGTAGTTGTTGCCTTCGTGACCCGTCATCTTCAGCGGTTCAACGTTGAAGATACGCTCCTCGCCGTTCTTGTTGATGAAGACGTTGACCTTCTCCAGAGCAACGGCATCGTCGAGACCCTGCTCGTTGATGACGAGCTTCAGGTTGTACTTCTGGCCGGCCTCGCCACCCGTTGCGGGGAAGTCCCACTCGGCGCTGACCACGTTGATGGCATCCCAGCGCTCGGCAACGGCCTCCTTCCACTGGGCAATCTCCTTGGCCAGACGGTTATCGTCCTTCGACAGCTCCTTGAAGCGCTTGGCTTCCTTCTCATAGAACTTGGAGTAGTAGTCGTCCAGCTGACGCTTCATGGTGTAGTGCGGAGCAATCTGGGCAATAGAGTTCTTGATGACCTTGACCCAGCCCTTCGAGATGCCCTTCTTATCCTTATTATAATAAAGAGGTACAATCTCGTTCTCCAGCAGCGAGTAGATGGTAGCGGCATCCAGCTGATCCTGATAGCCCTGGTTCTGGTAAGTGCGCTTTTCGGTGAGTGCCCATCCGGCACCCTCGCGATAGCCCTCCAGCCACCAGCCGTCCTTCACGCTGAGGTTGACCACACCGTTCATCTCGGCCTTCTCGCCTGACGTACCCGAAGCCTCCAACGGACGGGTCGGCGTGTTCATCCAGATGTCAACACCCGATACCAAGCGACGTGCCAACAGGAAGTCGTAGTCCTCAAGGAAGATAATCTTACCCTGGAACTCAGGACGCTGGCTAATCTCAAAAATCTTCTTGATGAGTCCCTGACCGGCACCGTCGGCGGGGTGTGCCTTACCGGCAAACAGGAAGACAACGGGACGCTCGGGGTTGTTCACAATCTGGCTAAGACGCTCCAGGTCGGTAAACAGCAGGTGAGCACGCTTGTAGGTTGCGAAACGGCGGCAGAAGCCAATCACCAGCGCATTGGGATTGAAACGCTCCAGCAGCTTCACCACACGCGAGGGGTCACCCTGATTCTTGAGCCATGTCTCGCGGAACTGCTCCTTGATATATTCGAAGAGTTTGTTCTTCAGCTTCATGCGGGTAGCCCAGATTTCCTCGTCGGGACAGTTGTAGATGCCGTGCCAGATTTCCTCGTTCGACTGGTCGCCCATGAACTTCTCGTCAAAGTACTTGGCATACAGGTTACGCCACTCGGTAGCGGCCCACGTCGGGAAGTGCACACCGTTGGTAACGTAGCCCACGTGGTTCTCCTCGGGATAGTAACCCTTCCAGATGGGAGCAAACATCTGCTGGCTCACCCATCCGTGCAGCATGCTGACACCGTTCACCTCCTGACAAGTGTTGCAGGCGAAGGTTGACATGCAGAACTTCTCGCCGTGGTCGTCGGGGTTCGTGCGACCCATGCCGATGAACTCTTCCCACGAAATGCCCAGCTTCTGCGGATAGCCGCCCATGTACTTGCCAAACAGGCCTTCGTCAAAGTAGTCGTGGCCGGCAGGTACGGGGGTGTGGACGGTATAGAGCGAAGAGGCACGTACCAGCTCCATAGCCTGGTTGAACGTCAGACCATCCTCAATATAGTCGCAGAGGCGCTGCAGGTTACACAGGGCAGCATGTCCCTCGTTGCAATGGTAGATGTCCTTCTTGATACCCAGCTTCTTCAGCAGCAGCATGCCGCCGATACCCAGCAGAATCTCCTGCTTCAGACGGTTTTCCCAGTCACCGCCATAGAGCGAGTGGGTAATGGGTTTGTCGAAGTCAGAGTTCATTTCGTTGTCAGTATCCAGCAGATAGAGGCTGACACGACCCACATTCACGCGCCAAACATAAGCGTGAACCTGATAGTTGGTATAGGGCACGTCAACCACCATCGGGTTGCCGTCCTTGTCAAGCTGGCGCTCAATGGGGAGCGAACCGAAGTTCTGGCTCTCGTAGTTGGCAATCTGCTGTCCGTCCATGGACAGGCTCTGGGTGAAGTAGCCGAAACGATACAGGAAACCAACGGCACACATATCAACGTTAGAGTCAGAGGCCTCCTTGACATAGTCGCCGGCCAGCATGCCCAGACCGCCTGAATAGATCTTCAGGGCTGAGTGCATACCGTACTCCATGCAGAAGTAGGCTACCGACGGGCGCTTGCTGTCGGGCTTCACGTCCATATACTCACGGAATATGTCATATACACACTTGATACGCTTCATCAGCGACTTGTCTTTCAGAATTTCTCCCTTGCGGGCGTAGCTCAGGCGCTCAAGCAGCATCACGGGATTATGCTTTACATCGTGATAGAGTTCAGGGTCGAGGTCACGAAACAGATCGCGAGCCTGATAATTCCATACCCACCACAGGTTGTGGGCAATCTCATCCAGACATTTCAGCTGTTCTGGAAGACTTGATTTCACTGTCAGCTCCTTCCATTGTGGAGCATTTGCATAGTCAGCTTTAAT
>JAILHP010000102.1 GCA_024695705.1 Prevotella sp.
CTTCGATTGAGCGAGCCGGCACCATCAAAAACTGGCGGCTCCATCACTCTTCACTTAATAAAAAAGAAACCCACAGGCACAAGGCCCGTGGATTCCCTCTCTTATGAAAAAACTCAAAACACTTTAGAATTCTTCTTCCTCTTCCTCGTCGAAGTCGTCCTCGTCGTAGCGGCCACGACCTTTGCCGCCATATCCAGGAGCAAACTGATTACCGCTTCCTCCTTGATTATGAGCATTAGGATCACTGCCACTCAGCAGCACCTGCTCCATCTTCACTACCTCTATCGAGGGTCTCTTATAATCTTTCTTCATAACACCTGTTTTCTTTTTTTGTTTATCAAGAATTTGAGAATTAAAGAATTATTTTCTTTGAGCTATCGGGAAGCGCCAAGTATTCTCATATTCTCAAATTCTTGATGTTTTATTCTTTTTGAACTCCGTAGGTAAGTCCCTCCTTTCGGAGGGATTTAGGGAGGCCCCTCCTCCCCTTTCGGGGAGGTCTGGTGGGGCTCCTTATTTAATCACGACCTTGCGTCCATTATGGATATAAACTCCTGCGGTAGAAGGCTTCTTGCCAATCTTCAGACCCTGGAGCGTGTACCACTCGCCATCCTCAGGATTTACGCCGACAGGAACAATTCCTGTGGTATCCTCCCAACCAGGCAGTCCGAGGAACGGAGCACCAGATCCCTGGAATAATGACTTAGGCAGTACGAGCCAAGCCTTATGGGCTTCACTCCAGAATCCAGTTCCAGCAGTATTATCCTTATCCCAGTACCAACCGATGTTTGCACCAGATGTATCGTACGAGAGCATGTAATAGTAATTGTCGTCAGCAGAATAATCGTCAAGAGTTGTGATATCCACTCTCGTATCACTACCATGCAGTTTGTTGCCCGTGTAAGTACCTGTGGTTGCAGTAGCAAGGTCAACAAAGATAGTCTGGTTATCAGCAGCAGGAGCGACCTGCAACATCACGGCCGTCTTAGAAGGCACGTTCTTCACGGTGCCACTACCGTCAGCAATGGTTTCGTATGTCAAAGTTCCATCGCTTGCACTAGCGGTAACAATCTTGGCTTTCATGCCTGCCGGCAGCACAACATCATATCCACTATTATAATAGGTAGCATAACCCTCTTTTGCAAAGTGAATGTTTGCAATGGGCCCGACTTTGACATTATCAACAAAGATGGCACCACTGCCATAGTTGGCGTTGGCAAAGAACTGCAGCATAATGGACTTTCCAGCATAGTCTGCCAAGGAGATGGTGGCAGGAGTGAATTCACCCGGTTCGGTATTTGAAGAGCCGCTACCTTTGGTGTAAGATGCTAATTCGGTAAATGATGTTCCGCCATCTTCCGATACTTTGACTGCAAATGCGCCACAAGTAGCATTGTGAGCATAATCGAAAGTGAGGTAGTATGCACCTTCGGACGGCAAAACGATTGTTGGCGTATTGATAAGGGCTGTACCTGTTTTTGCCCAGAAGTTCTCCATTTTAATCATATTGTTACCGCTGACGGTGACCACTCCCCAGATGTAATATGCGTTGGATGTACCTGCAGTCAATGAAGTCGAAGCACTATTGTCCCAGCACATTGGCACTGTGTTGCTATTGTAGCCCTCAAAGTCAACACTCCACGGGAAGGTAGCGATGACACCGCACGAAGTAGTGAATGCTGGCACGTTGGCAATCATGGTCTCGTCACAGTTGGAAATGATGGTGAAGGTACCAGCAGGATAAGAAGTGGCAGCTGTCAGCCCGGTGAGGGTATAGCTATCAACGGCAGTGGTTGTCAGCACTGTCTCGCCTTGCATCACCGTGTAAGTGGCTTCGACGCCATTATTGTTGGTCCAACTAATAACAGCCGAAGTAGAGGTAATGTCTTCAAACGTCACACTTGCAGCAGCCAGGCAAGAAGGAGCTTCGAGCACACGCAGGGTGTAGTCGTGGGCATGGCGATAGCTGCCGCTGCTGCACGGGTCATGAGCGGCTTCCCAGTTGGTAGTACCATTATTATAGAAGCTGGAGAAATAAGAGTCAGCACCGTAGATACGCATGCGGTAGTCACCAGTGGCATGTGTAGCAGGAATGGTGATAGTAGCATTGTAGGTTCCATTACCAGTAGAGGCTTTACCAATATGAAGGATCTCGCTGTCTTCAAACGTCATGCTGTTGTCAAGGTCAACCCAGATGACAAAGGTGTAAGGATAGCTACCTGTGCCGGTAGTGATGGCGATGGTGGATTCAACACCGGCTTGTACGGCGCCAATCATGGAAGTGTAGTCGCCATAATAAGGAGCGGAGGCTGGCAAACTGGCACTGCCATCACCGTTCGTCACTACATAGTCTCCTGTACCGAAGGATACTCCCGTAATACCACTACTATCATGGCTTGTAGGATTCGGTGTGCAGTAGCCTACATTAAATGAAATGGCTACCCATTCGCTGTGTTCGGTTTCGCTACAATTGGCACGTACCCAAACAAAGTTGTCGCCTACGCTAACGAAGCTACTTAGGTCAAATGTTTTGGCCGTAACATTCCTTCCAACGATGACATTTTCGGGTTCAGCGTTACTATTCTGTGAGCATGCGATATCAAATGATTCAGCAGTACCTTCCCATGTCAGGACAGCATTCGCACCACCAGTTATATTCAGATTAGTGGGAGGTATGCAAGAAGGAAGAGCCGTCACTTCAACATTGTCAACGAGAACATATCCGCTTTGAGTATAAATATCCTTAAGGGCAATGTAATGACCATTTCCTGTATAGCTGTTCAACCACACGGTATGGGAGCCAAAAGTGCTATAACTGTCGGTGATGTCAACTTCTTCTACCAGTTCGAAGGTCGAGGCATCAGTAGGATCTGTCATGATACCAATGGCAAGTTTTCCTGCGGTCATGTTACTACTGCTAGTATTGGCATAGCAAGCGTCGAAGGTGATCTGATATCTGTTCAAAGGATAATTGGCTACGTCAACTTCAGGCAACACGGCTACCAAAGCAGGATTTTGGGAAGTGCCCATGTAGAATGCGAGAACTTGATTGGTCTCGGTTGTTGACATAAGATTGATACCCGTGTAAGAGGTGTTTTCAATGATGGTGCTCCAGGAAACAGGCAAATCATCATCCTCAAAGTCATAGCTATAAGGCAATGCCATGGGTTCACATTCTGTGTGGAAGATTACAGGACTGCTCCATGCACTTGCATCCGTCGAACTACATGCAGAGCGAACATATACATAATAAATCGTGCAAGGATTAAGAGCTGTCAAATTGTATGTATTAGCATCTACGCCTGAAATTGTTGGTGTTGTGGCTTCACCTGGTACAACAGTGGCATCATCAGTTACAAAGATGTCCCATGCAGTCTCCGAACCGCCAGCTGTCCAACTAAGGGTTGCGCCTGTGGTTGTAGCATCGGAAATCGTCAAACCAGATGGTTCAAGGCAAGAGGCACTTTCCTCAAAGAGGAAGTCGTCAAGGAAAAGATAGTATTGGTCGTCAGAAGTGTGTTGAACAGCCACATACTTGGTTCCTGCGGGATAGTTGGCCGAGAAACGCTGGTAGCTCGATGAAGCAGTAATCTCGTTGCCCCAAGTAAAGCTCTCAAGATTATTGTCAGTGGTGGAGTAACCAACTTTGAAGGTCTCGATACCATTGTTAAAGCCACTATAGTAGAATTCCACGTGCAAACCATTCGAGATGCCACTCAGTTCAGGGGAAATGAGGGTTTGGAAAGGTACACCTTGCTCTGAATAAGCATAATACATGAAAAAGAAGAAGTTGTTGCCACTTCTTGCGTAATCTTTATTCAAATTAGACTCGGCCCAAGCGTTGTTTTGAAGACCTGTTAAGCCTTCACAATCAGATGGGATGTTAACCATTGACCAGCAGTCCATAGCACCTGCATCCTCGAAACCATAAGCGTAAGGAATGACATAAGCATCACAAGGAGTCGTGAAGCTTCCTGCGAGAGCCCAAGCACTCTGTTCTTCGCCACAGTCAGACTGCAACTTTACAGTGTAAGTCGTGGCCGGCTGAAGATTGTTTATAGTGTAAGGACTGGTAACACCATTAGTCACAGTGCCGTTTACATCAATGTTATACGAACTGGCTTCACCTTCCCAAGTCACAGTTGCAGTATTGCTGCCTTCAGTATAGTCAACGTTCAGATTGGAAGGCTTGTTGCAGGAGGATACAGCCTCAAAGCTGAAGTCATCGAGGAAGAGGTAAAATGCATCGTTATAGACGTACTTGATGGCAATGCGCTTGGTTCCGGGAGGGAATGAGTTTTCGTATTTCTGCCATTCCAGTGATGCGGTGATAATATCACCATAAGTAAAAGATTCAGGGTCAGTCACGTTCTCGTCTGTGGTATAGCCCACATAGAATTGCTCGTCACCATAACTGGCGGAAGATTCCTTATACCAGAAAGAAACGTCAATGACTTTATCACCACCCGTAAGGACTGGTGAGATAAGGCTGGCATTCTGTTCTGAATAATTAAAGCGGAAGCCATAACTTCCTTCATGAGCAGCGGCATTATTGATGCCAGAAGAGGTAGAAGTAATCAGCGCCGTCCATCCGTCGGTGGCCAGATTGTTGTCTTCAAAGCCATACTCATACGGTAAGGCCTGTTGTGCCCTTGCCCCTCCAAGGAAGCAGAGCATTGCCAGCAGCGTCATGGCTGCTCGCGCCAGCAGGGTTTTGTGTTTGAATTGTTTCATAACTAAAACATTTTTAATTGTTAATAATATTATTTTTTTCTGCCTTGTCGTATTTTTTCGCACGTAGGTTTAATATGCGTTATGGTTTAATTTGCGTGCAAAGATAACACTTTTTCTTATATAATGTATAAAGGAGAAAGAAAAATTAAAGAATTTGTTACATCACGCAAACTTTTTCGCAAGAAAGTTTGAGCGTAGCAACCATATTCTTATATTCCGCGCAGAGACGCAGAGAAACCTGAGATTTATTACGACAACGAAGGCCGAAGGGCTCGCGAGCGAAAGCGAGAAAGAAGTGGCAATTACACTAATTAAACGAATTAATATTTACAAAAACCATAATAACACCTTTATTCAGGTCAAGACATTTGTCTCTGATGCTGTAGCCGTTTGCTTTTCTTGGTAAGCAAGCTTACCGACAAAAGCCTCCAGCCACATCATCACCCATACTGGGTATAACCTGAACAAAGGCAAAAACATTAAAAACAAACTTTTTCAAAGTTCCCCTTACGATATCCAAAACATGATTATTCAAGGACAAATGGAAATTTTGTTTATTAGGTTCGAAGAACCGGTGTTTTTGCTCACGAGGTATGTGATGTCTCTGAAGAGACAGAAGATGAGAGGTGGATGTTTTTATCTGGGAGCTTGCTCACAAGGAAAAATAGCTACCTCTTATCTTGTAAGGACTGTAAGTCCGACACATACCGAAGTGAGGGTTATTATGGTTTTTGTTAATATGAAGAGGTGGGAGGTTCAGGTGCGGGAGGCCTGAACCTGTGCCATGACGCGGAGGAAGTTGCCACCCCAGATTTTCTGGATGTCCCGTTCGGAGTAGCGGCGGGCAAGCAAAAGACGGGTGAAGTTGAGCATCTCGGAGGAGTCGGCCAGTCCGCGGATGCCTCCGTCGCCGTCGAAGTCGGTGCCAATGCCCACGTGGTCAATGCCCATCACCTTGATGGCATGCTCCAGGTGCTGCAGGGCGTCAAGCACAGTAGCTTCGTTAGGCTTTGAGCTTTGAACTTTGAGCTTTGAGCTTTCTTCTTTCAGGAAGCCGGGATAGAGCGTCACCTGCATCACACCGCCGGCAGCTGCGAGGTCACGCATCTGCTGGTCGGTAAGGTTACGGGGATGGTCGCAGAGGGCACGGCAACTGCTGTGTGAGCAGACAATGGGCTGCTCGCTGATGTCGAGGGCATCGTAGAAGCTCTTTTCGTTGGCGTGGCTCAGGTCAACCATCACGCCCAGCCGGTTCATCTCGCGGATGACCTGCTGTCCGAAGAGCGACACACCGCCGTGGGTGTTACAGCCCTTGGCAGAGTCGCAGATGTCGTTGTCGCCGTTGTGGCAGAGCGTCATATAGACAATGCCGCGCTGGGCAAAGTGGCGCAGCGTCTGTAGGTTACCGTTGAGTGCCAGTCCGTTTTCTATGCCGAGCATGATGCTCTTGCGTCCCTGCCGCTTGTCACGGTAGAGGTCGCTGGGCGTGCGGGCTATGCTGAGGTAGTCTTTGTGATGTTCAACAATCTCTTCTATCTTGTCAAAGATGAGATCGGCGTACTCCGTTGGACTGTGGAAAGTGGAGGGTGAAGGATTGAAGGGTGACTGGACCAGCGAGGAGAAGGTCTCGCCAATCTTGGGCTGGGGCAGGTAGGCTACCATGATGGTGGCATCCTGACGGCCCTCGGTCATCTTATGGAGGTCAACGAGGGTGTTGGCATCGCGGGAACCAAACACATTAGAGGTCTGAGCGGCAAACTTCATCGGTGTGTCGCAATGGGTGTCAAGGGTCAGAATGCGCTGATGAAGGTCGCAGGTCTCACGGAAATGAGCGGCTTGCCTGACGAGCCACTGGAACAGGGGCAGTCCGTCTTCCAGACACTCGGGATGCCACTGTACGCCCATGATGCTCTTGAACTCGCTGCTCTCAATGGACTCAATGACACCGTCCTTGGCACGGGCTGTTACACGGAAGCGGTCTCCTGGGTCATCTACCGCCTGATGGTGGAAGGAGTTGACGTAGAGAGTGTCCCTCCCTTGGGGAGGGGTTTGGGCTAGGCTATATATATTATATAATGTAGAGTCGGGCTCCACGGTGATGGAGTGGGTAGGCTCGTTGCGACGGGCGTCCTGGGAATGCTTGACATCTTTAAGCACAATATCCTGCGCCACATGTCCTCCCAGGGTCATGGCGAGTGTCTGTATGCCACGGCAGATGCCAAGTATGGGAATCTGACGGTTATAGGCCAGTTGGGTGATGAGCAGTTCGGGCAGGTCGCGCTCGCTGTTGATGCCTCCCAGTCCGGGCACGGGTTCCTCGCCGCAGTAGAGCGGGTTAAAGTCGGCTCCGCCGCTGAGCAGCAGTCCGTCGAGGTGCTCCAGGGTGTTGATAATGGCATCCGTATCATTGAGCGGTGGGATGATGACCGGCACGCCGCCAGCCTTCAGCACCGACTTGTAATAGCCTTCGCCCAGCTTGCAGTCGGGTTCGGCATAGTTGCCCGTTATGCCAATGACGGGTTTACGCGTTGTTTCAGGAAATGTCGCATAGACGCTTGTCAGGTGCGACTGCCAGTCAAAGTAATTCATAGTTCAAAGTTATTGGGCTTAATGCTCAATCAACATTCACGGGTATTTCCCGCTTGATGCTCTGTTCGAGTGAGATGAGTGTCTCGGTAGCCACCACGCCGGGAATGTCCTGCAACTTACCGTTCAACAGCTCCATGAGCTGCTCGTTGTCGCGGGCATAAAGCTTGACCATCATGGTGTAGGGACCTGTGGTAAAGTGACATTCCACCACTTCGGGAATGTGCTGTAAGCGCTCTACCACGTTTCGGTACATGCTGCCTCGCTCAAGGGTGATGCCAACATAGGTGCAGGTGGAGTATCCAAGGCTTTTGGGGTTCACATCAAACCCGCTGCCCATGATGACGTCACCCTCGATGAGGTGCTGTACGCGTTGATGGATGGCTGCACGTGAAACGTTACATTCGGCAGCAACATCCTTAAAAGCGATACGGGCATTCTTTGACAGAATGCTCAGTATCTTCTTGTCGAGATTATCAATTTTATCCATACTTTTCTGCCTTAGCGCGAGCAAAAGTAAGCAAAATTGATGAAACAAGCAACATTTTGCGCGAAAAATTGCACTTTTTGTGGCAAAAATTTACTTGCGCTTCTTGTTGGCAGGCTTTTTCGTCACTTTTTTATTGGCCGGAGTAGCAGCCGGAGTGGTTGTCGTTGCGGGAGCAGGACGGTCAATGTCCACCAGCTCTACGTCGAAGATGAGCGCAGAGAACGGCTTGATCTGACCCTGTTCCTTCTCGCCGTATGCCAGCTCCTGGGGGATGAAGATGGTCCACTTGCTGCCTACAGGCATCATGGTGAGTGCCTCCGTCCAGCCCTTGATGACCTGGTTGGCGCGGAACGAAACGGGCTGGTCACCGTGACGTGACGAAGCATCGAACACCGTGCCGTCAACCAGACGACCCTCGTAACGAACCTTCACGGTCTCGGTAGCCTTGGGGATGTCACCCGTACCGGCTGTCAGCACCTTGTACTGCAGGCCGCTGGGCAATACCACCACGCTGGTGTCCTTGGCATTCTCAGCCAGAAACTTCACGCCAGCCTCACGGTTGGGACCGTAGAGCTTCTCGTTCTTCAGCTCAATGTCCTCAGCCAGTGTAGCCTGGAAGAAAGCACCGGCACCGTCAACGGTCTTGAATACGGTGGTGTCCTTGTGGAGTGCATCGATGAATCCACGGAAGAACATGTCCTTGTCAATCACGTCCTGCGTGTCCTTAAAGCGGTTCTGCACGTCGGGCAGCATGCGGTTGCTCACCTGTGAGGCGATGTCGAAACCGGCAGCATAAGCCCTGAACGTGGTGTCTTCCGAGTGCTTCAGGTACTCCTGGAAGCCACGGATGAAGTCATCCATCTTGGTGGTGTCAACGCCTGCCTGACGGCTCAGGTAGGGAATGAGTCCGATGGTGTAGTTCATACCGGCAGCATAGCTCACGGAGTCGCTGCGGGTAACGACGCTGGTCTGCGCATTAGCAGAATTAAAAGTGGCACTCATCATGATAATGAGTGCCAGGATAGACTTAACGTGTTTCATTACTTCTTAATTTCGAGCAGTTGAATCTTGAAAATCAGAGCAGAGAAAGGCTTGATCTGTCCAGCCTCACGCTCGCCGTAAGCCAGCTCCTGGGGAATATAAACTTCCCACTCAGAACCAACAGGCATGCGGGTCAGAGCCTCTGTGAAGCCCTTGATGACGCGGTTGGCATACATCTCGGCGGGTTCGCCACGCTGCAGAGAGCTGTCGAATACGGTACCGTCAACGAGCTTGCCCTCGTAGTGAATCTTCACCAGTGAGGTGTCGGCGGGAATAGCACCGGTACCTTCCTTGATGACCTTGTACTGCAGTCCGCTGGGCAGCGTCTTCACACCGTCCTTCTTGGCGTTGGCAGCCAGGAAGTCCTCACCGGCCTTCTTGTTGGCACCAAACTGCTTCTCGGCCTGAGCCTTCTTGATTTCCTGCATCTTGTTGTTAGCGGTTTCCTGAGCCTGCTCCATCGTCATCAGACCAGTCTTGTTGGTGGTAGCGGTGATGAAACCTGCCATGAAGTTCTTCAGGGAGATGGTCTGTGTAGAGTCCTCACCAAACAGCTGACGGTTGATAGCCTTAACCATCTGGTTGCTGATCTGCTGACCAATCTGGATACCTGCATAATAGGCAACCTTCTTCTTGTCCTCGCCGGCATTGGCACCTTCGTTCATGCCTTTGATGAAATCGTCAATGTAAGCAGTGTCAACACCTAATGAGCCAACGAGGTATTCCTTCAGACCCTGAGTCTGAGCCATACCCAGTGCATAGCTGACGGTGTCGATGTCGTTCTTCAAATCTGCTTTTGGAGTTCCGTTGCCGCAAGAAGTGAATGCTGCGGCGCTAATAGCCATAGCGGCTACAAACATTAATTTTTTCATTTTTGTTTTTAAATTAGAATAGAACGTTATTTATTTAATCTTTTAATCAGAAAAATCTTAATCCTTCATCCGTAATACAGACTACACCACTTCAATCAGTTCCACGTCGAAGATGAGTGCAGCATAGGGTGGAATCATGCCACCGGCACCACCCTCGCCGTAAGCCAGGCGGTAGGGAATGAAGAAGCGGTACTTGGCACCTTCCTGCATCAGCTGCAGACCTTCCGTCCAACCGGCAATCACCTGCTGCAGTCCGAATACGGCGGGCTCGCCGCGCTGCAGGCTGGAGTCAAACACCGTACCGTCGATGAGGAAACCCTCATAGTGGCACTTCACCTGATCATGGGCTGAGGGTTTCTTGCCGTTACCCTCGCGCAGCACCTGATACTGTAGGCCGCTGGGCAGCGTGATGACACCTTCCTTCTTGGCATTCTCAGCCAGATACTTCTCACCGGCCTCCTTATGTACCTTGCCGGCAGCCGAACGCTCCGCAGTCAGCTTCTCCTCCTTCTTGGCCAAATAAGCCTGTACAATCTTGTGGGCATCGCTATGCGATACCTTCAGTTCTTTGCCTCCCAGCACATCCTTGATGGCAGCGGCAAAATCGTCAACGTTCAGGTCGTCGGCACCCATCTGCAACAGCTGATGGCCAATGCCCAACCCAAGAGCATAGCTCACTTTATCCATA
>JAILHP010000058.1 GCA_024695705.1 Prevotella sp.
CTGACGGGCCTGATTGTTCCGCAAGTCCATACCGATGTGATGATAGGCTGCGATGTCCTTGGCAATACTATCTAGTGTAACGTTGTCGAAAACAACTGGTGTTGCCATGACGATGGTGTCACCCTTTATCGTATCAGTCAATATGGCTGATTGGTGAGAATCTGAAATCTGTGTTTCCTGAGTCGGGGCCTTTGTATCTTTTTCTACGACGCTGCGAGCGATGTGGATGGCGGCAAAAGCCATACCTGTGATAAAGAGTATACCAATGAATGTTGCGGCAACCTTTACCCATCCGCGACGGTGTTTGCTTTTGGTGTAATGGGTCTTTGAAAAGCGCTGCCACTCGGCATCTACGTTTGCAATATTCATGCTTGCGTTTTCCCAAGTCATGGCCTGCTTCAACTGCGCCGTAGCCTCCATGAGTTCGCGCACTTCGGGGTCTTTCAGCATTGTTTCCAATGTCTGTTCCGAGTAGTTTTCGGGATGCTCCTGCATGTCGAGCTGCATCTGGATTTTTTCGTTCAGTTGACCTTCGGTCTTCTTCTCTCTCGACTCGGCAAAGCCAAACTCGTTTGGGCTTTGCTCTCGCTGTTCGTTCAGTTCCATAGTCCTATCTATTTTTCTGTTTATACTCCTTGATCGTTGTCATTGCTTTCGTCAGGTGCTTGTAAACCATCACCTTACTGATGCCCAGTTTGTTTGCAATGTCCTGATACTTCATGCCTTGCAGGTGTCGCATTTGGAAAACCATTAGCGTCTGACCTGTCATGTTTCGTTTGGCATACTCCATCAGTCGCTCCCATCGCTCAGCGTAGACAGATTCTGTTTCGCCGTATGTCAATGGCACTTGGTTAGCCGAATCGGAAGCTTTCTCTGCGGTGTAAGCCTGTTCAAACCTCGCCCTCACCTCCTTATGTTCCAACAGGTTCAGACAGCGATTCTTTACGCTAGTTATCAGATAACTCTCAACGTTCTTTGGCATAATGTCCATTTTCACCAGCGTAGCAAAAACCTCGCTTACCACGTCGCGCGATTCCTCGTCGTCGTAGAGCATCGTCTTCGCAAACCGTATCATCCGGTTGTAGTGTTGACGGAAAAGTCGTTCTATCTCTATTTCTTTCATCTACTATAATAGACAGGAAAAGGTATCCAAAAAGCTAACCAAAATTCTATATTTTTACAGAAAAAAGATATTTGCACTTGTTCCACTATGCAAATATAGTCATTTCTACCTATTATATAGTAGGCAGAAAGCGGAAAAGTTACAGGAGCTATGACTTTATAACATCTATTATGAAACGTCATATTGTCAAAGATTAACAAAAAAGAGTCCTTTTCATTATGTATTTCAGAAATATTTCGTATCTTTGCAACCTGTACCGTGGTACAAAAAAACAACCCGCCAACTTTGATAGTGGCGGGTATTCGGACACTTGGTTACGTACTTTGATAGCAGAGGCTTGACCAAGCATTACGGGTGCAAAGGTAAACAATAAAATTGAAACTTCCAAATGAATTATCATAAATTTGCGAGATTATACTCATATTACTCCGTTGATGACCAAGAAGCACGTCTGCTTTTCCGTATGGTCGATGGTAAAGTATTCAAGCAATATGTTAGTGAGTTGCCAAGTTGGGCACGTACTATCCTTCCATAATCCACCCCCTATACCTTATCCCTCTCACTCTCTCCGATGAGAAGGTGATGCACGATGCCGGGACAACGCCGTAACAGCAATTCGTAACGCTCTCGGACTGTGGCGCGTTGGAGGTAAAGGATTTTGTACCTTTGACTTCGTTGAATTCGTCGAATATTATTTCGCTCGAGAAAACTCAAAAAAAATTTTGGTTTTCTTCTCACTTATTCGTACCTTTGTACCCCCAATAACAGAGGTACTATGGCAGAACAGAACAATAATACAAGGAAAGGGCGAAAACCGTTACCGGTTGACAAGGAACTGGGACGGCTGCAGCCCCAGGCACCCGAGGTGGAGAAAGCCGTGCTGGGTGCACTGATGATTGACAAGGACGCCTATGCCGTGGTGTGCGAGACACTACGGCCCGACAGTTTCTACGAACCGCGTAACCAGATGGTGTATGAGGCCATCCGAGACCTGAGCATGGAGGAGAAGCCCGTTGATGTGCTCACGGTGACGGAACAGCTAGCCAAAAACGGCACTTTGGAGCAGGTGGGTGGTCCAGTCTATATCTCGGAACTCAGTTCACGCGTGGCTTCGTCGGCCAACATAGAGTATCATGCCCACATCGTGGCACAGAAGTCGCTGGCACGTCAGCTCATCTCGTTTGCAGGTGACATTGAGACCTACGCCTTCGACGAGACAAGCGATATTGACGAGTTGATGCAGCATGCGGAGGGTAGCCTCTTCGAGCTGTCGCAGCGCAACATGAAGAAGGACTACACGCAGATTGACCCTGTCATTCGCAATGCCGTGGAGGTTATCCAGAAGGCGGCACAGAACAAAGACGGTCTGACGGGTGTCTCGACGGGCTATCATAAGCTGGACGACATTACGAGCGGCTGGCAGAACTCTGACTTGGTCATTGTAGCCGGACGTCCCGCGATGGGTAAGACGGCCTTTGCCCTGTCAATGGCCAAGAACATTGCCGCCGACCTGCAGATACCCATGGCGTTCTTCTCGCTGGAAATGTCGAACGTGCAGCTGGTGAACCGACTCATTGCCAACAACTGCGAGATTGCGGGTTCGAAGATTCTGAACGGCCAGCTGACACCTGACGAGTGGGAACGACTGGACAAGCGGTTGCCAGCCCTGCTGGGTGCTCCACTCTACGTGGACGACACGCCGGGCCTCTCGGTCTTTGAACTGCGTACCAAGGCTCGCCGACTGGTGCGTGAACACAACATCAAGCTCATCATGATTGACTACCTACAGCTGATGAATGCCAATGGCATGCGCTTCTCCAGCCGACAGGAGGAGGTGAGCACCATCTCACGTTCGCTGAAGGGACTGGCCAAGGAGCTGGACATCCCCATCATTGCACTGAGCCAGTTGAACCGTGGTGTAGAAAACCGTGAAGGAAATGAAGGCAAGCGTCCGCAGCTGAGCGACTTACGAGAATCGGGAGCCATTGAGCAGGATGCAGATATGGTGCTCTTTGTGCACCGTCCGGAGTATTACGGTTTCAAGCAGGATGACCACGGCAACGACCTGCGCGGCAAGGCTGAAATCATCATTGCCAAGCATCGTAAGGGTGCTACGGGAACGGTGGTGCTAACCTTCCGCGGAGAATTTACGCGCTTTGAGAATCCAGAGCAGGGACGATTGCGCTCTTCCAAACCGACGGACGAAGGAGAGCTGAGAGGCAGCCGCATGAACGACACCTCCCAGCAAGGAGATGTCGATGATGACTTCCCCACCGGTGACATGCCCTTTGGTCCTACCAGGGATGACGGGGCGGTGTTTTGAAGATTATTGATAAAGTTATCTAAACTTGTTGATGAGGGCATCAGCCTGACTGCTACCCAACTCTTTGGCCTTCTGCAATTGCGGGAGGCCTTCTGTTTTGTCACCCTTCTGACACAGGGCAACGCCGAGCAGCAGGTAGCCGTTAGGAGAATCGGGAGCCAGACGAATGCACTCACGGGCAGAGGCAATGGCCTCATCATACATGCCGACACGCGTCTCGACGGAGGCTTTCTCTGTAAAATAGTCAGGGTCGGCGGGAGCTAGCTGCGTGGCCTTAGTAATGTCGTTGAGTGCCTGCTGGAACTGCTTTCCGCTTAGTTCTGCCTGTTCGCGGATGTAGTAGAACTCTGCACTCAGGCCAGTTGCAATCAGCTTCTCGTATTCGTTCATATCCTGCACGGCCAAACGGTGCTTGCCGGCATTCATGCGAGCCAGCGCACGAGCCCAGAGGTAGGGGGCAGCCTCCTTGAGGTAAGGCTTGGAATACATGTTGACGGCACTGTCGAGCTTGGCCAGCATCTGTGCCGTGTCACCCTTCAGCTCATGACAGCGGGCTGCCTCGTAGTAGATCTCTGCGCTGCGGATGTCGGTCGTGGAAAGCTCGTCGAATACAGCCAGCGCATCGTCATACTTCTTCTGGGCAAAGTAGATCTGTCCCAACAGATGACGATAGACGTTTGCGGGTGACTGGGGATCGGTGACGGGCGTTGCAAGGGCTTGTATGGCTTCGTTCGCTTCCTCCACAGCCTTGTCAAGACTCCATTCCTCGAAGGGGATGCTGCTCTTGAACAGTTCCTTCTGGTAAATCATGCGGGCATAGGCGTAGTGCGCATTGTCCTTGGGGCTGCTGACGCTGATGGCCTTCTCCATGTCGCGGGCAGCATCGGCAAAGCGGTTGCCGTTGAAAGCCAGCTGTGCACGGTTGATGTAGCCTTCCTCCTCCTTGGGGAACTTGGCAATGAAATCATCTACCACATGCTGGTAACGAAGGGAATCGAGTGTGGAACCGGCCATATACATCATGAGCAGGGCATCTTCCTTCCCATCGGGCATGGCCATAGGGATGCCGGTCTTACGCAGCGATGCATCGTTCAGGCTCAGACCGGTAATCTTCATGTCGGCCACAAAGGCGGCACTGATGGCATAGCTGAGCGTATCACCCTGACGGGCAGGCTGCTGCATGATGCCAAGCACCTCGCCGTTGGCATTCAACAGGGGACAGCCGACGGTATTCTCCGGCATCTGCATCCTCACCGTGTAGTAGGCGTAGGACTCCTGGAACGTCTCAGCCTTGGCAATCTGGCCGCTGACGGCAGCAGGCTTGCTGACAGAGTAGGGGAGAAGCCAGACTGGGGTCCCCCCAACCCCCTCCGAAAGGAGGGGCATGCCTCCGGAAACCACCTGAAGCGGTTGGAGCTTCTTGCCGGTGACACGGAACTTGGCCACGTCGTACATCTCGTTGGCTCCCAACATGTGCTCCACAGGCAGTTCCTTGCCTGAAGCATCAATCACCACAGCACGCACGGCACCGATGAAAGGGGTAAAGCTACTGACGGCATCACCCTCCTCACTGATGAAGAAACCGATGGCACTTCCTGTGAGGTGGCCGTCAGCTCCAAACGTCTTCAGCGTAAACACCGACTTGGCAGCCTTGGAAGACCAGCTCTGCGCAGCTACGCTGCTAAATGATAAATGAAAAATGATAAATGATAAACCCAGTACCATCATCATCCATTTACCGTTTTTAATTCCTATTGTCATATTCTTTATCATTTCTCATTTATCATTTATCATTTAGGCCGAAGGCCGCTCATCATTTATCATTTAGGCCGAAGGCCGCTCATCATTTATCATTTAGGCCGAAGGCCGCTTAACAGTTCTTTTGCATTATTGATGGCTGCCTCGGTGATGTTATTGCCGCTAAGCATCTGGGCAATCTCACGTACTCGCTGGTCGGCATCCAGCTGCTGCATGCGGCTGGCAGTGCCCTGAGGCGTCTCTTCCTTATATACTAAATAGTGGCTGGAGCCGAGGGCGGCAATTTGCGGCAGATGGGTGATGCTGATGACCTGACGACCGCCTTGTCCCATTTCCTGCATCATGTGGGCCATGCTCTCCGCTATCTTGCCGCTCACACCAGTGTCAATCTCGTCGAAGATGATGGTAGGCAGTTTGACGGTGCCGCTGATCATGGCCTTCAGGGCGAGCATGACACGGGCTATCTCACCGCCTGAGGCCACCTGCGAAACGGGTTGCAGCGGGGTGGAGGTATTGGCACTGAAGAGGAACGACACCTTGTCTTGTCCGCTGTGTCCCAGTTCCGTCTTCTCCATGCGAACCTCAAAGCGGATATTGGGCATGCCGAGGGGAACCAGCCGCTGCAGCATCTGCTGCTCCACAATTCTAGCCGCTTTGGAACGCTGTGCCGTGAGTTTGTCAGCCTGTTGCTGGCAGACGGCTTTCAGTTCTGTGACTCGGGCTGTGAGTGTAGCCAGTGCCTCATCGCTATTCTCTATATTAGAGAGTTGCTGCTTGAGCTGTTCCTGCTGGGCAAGGAGGGCTTCCACGCTGTCGCAGTGGTACTTCTTCTCCAGCGAGTAGAGGGTGTCCAGACGATTGTTCACGCTGTCCAGTTCGGCAGGGTCAAAATCCACGTCCTCCAGGAGCGAGCTGATGTCCTGCGCCATATCCTTCAGTTCAATGTGGCAGCTGTCCATACGCTCTGACAGTTCTGCTGCCGAGGGCAACACCTTCTCAATGCTGTTGAGGGCATGGATGGCGGACTTGAGTTGTCCGACGATGCCTGTGCCTTCGGCCGAGAGGGCATTGTCCGTCTCATAGAGGGCTGCCTTGATGTCCTCGGCATGCGACATGGTGTCCTGACGCTGCTCCAGCTCCTCCTGCTCGCCAGCCACCAGGCGGGCATTGCACAGCTCGTTGTACTGGAACTGCAGGAAGTCGGCATTGTCACGGTTACGGGCTATGCTTTCTTCCAGTTCTTTCAGTTGCTGACGGGCTGTCTGATATTCCGAATAGGCCGTCGCATAGGATTGAGTCTTGAGGTTAGCGCTCATCACGTCGAGCACGCTAAGCTGGAAGTCCTGCTTGTTGAGCAGCAGGTTTTGGTGCTGTGAGTGCACATCAACCAGTTGCTCACCCAACTCCTTCAAGAGGGAGAGGGGAACGGGTGTGTCGTTGATAAAGGCACGGCTCTTGCTGGCGGTCAGTTCGCGGCGTATGATGCAGTCCGTAGCGTCGTATTCAATATCGTTCTCCTGGAAGAATGACTCCAAGGCATAACGTGATATGTCAAAATGGGCCTCAATCAGACATTTCTCGCATCCGGCCTTGATGTCTTTTGAATCTGCCCTTTGGCCGAGCAGTAGTCCGATGGCTCCTAAGATAATGCTCTTGCCGGCACCCGTTTCTCCGGTAATAACGGAGAAGCCAGGGTGAAACTCCATGTCGAGCCGGTCAAGGAGCGTATAGTTCTTGATATATAGTTGACTCAGCATAATTCCTAATTTCTAACTCCTCACTGCTTTATCTGTTCCCAGGAATTGCCCTGCGAGGCATTGATGGAGAACAACAGCTCATAGATGGCTTCCTTCTCCTTCTGTGTGCCCTTGCCTTTGTAGATGTTGGCCAACTCATCACGCTTGAAGTCGGTCCATATCTGGGGCAGCAGGCTGAGCGGCTTGTTGTCGTGGGCAGCCTTCAGGTGCTCCTGCAGGGCAGCAGAGATGTTCGTCCTGCCACGATCAGCATTATTTGCCATTTCGTCCAGTCCGTTGCGATAGTAATCGTATTGCAGCTGACGCAAGGGTTTCATAGACTCATCCAGGTAGTCGTTGATGATGGCAAAGCGGTTTCGGCTGTCGTCAAAGGCCTTCCATCCGGAGAAACCCAGGTCCTGAGCGTTGTTCACCAGATTCATGCATTGCTGCAACACCTCCGTGCCATCCAGTGGCGCGAAGCTGTCAAGGTCAAGCCCAATAATCAGGTAGGCATAGTAGGCAATGAGCGCCGTCAGCTGGTTATCAACCATCTCATCGTTGAAAATCAGCTGGTCAAACTGTGCAAAGTCAAAGTCGAAGTTCCTGTCCGTGTTGTTATAGAGCGTAGTGGTGTAGGCAGAGTTATAGACAGGACGGTTGGCCTGCACCATGGCGCTACAGGTAAAGCGGTTGTTGTCACGGTCGTACTTGCTCACTGTAATGTTGAAACTGCACTGTATGCGTTCGTTCTTCTGGAACTGCATGGGTGTCCACTGGCGCTCGTTGATAAACTGCTCCAGTGTCTGCTGCAAGTTCTCAAAGATGCTCTCGTCGGTTCCCTGCACCTGACTGTGGTTAATGTTGATTCTTGCCTGCAGCTCCTGCGCAACGACAGGAACCTGAGACAGAAGGACAAACAGACAAAGAACAAATACCTTAATTAATCTATTATATTTCATGGGCGATTTACTCTCAACACTCAACAAATGTCTCTCAATACTCAACGCTCTATGCTCAACATCTCTATCATCTTCTTGTCCGCATCCGTCCATTTCAGGCTGTCGAGCTCCTCGGGAGCCAGCCACTTGGAGTCCAAGTGGTCGAGCAGCAAGAAACCCTCATCGCTGTCGCAACGGCAGAGGTAGGCCACCAGGTGGGTGGAGAAGTCAGGATACTCATAATCAATCTCTGCCAGCTTCTTGCCGACAAAGATGTCCCAACGCATCTCCTCTTGTATCTCGCGCAGCAAAGCCTCATGGTCGCTTTCGCCTTCTTCCACCTTGCCGCCAGGAAACTCCCAGTGCTCGGAGATATAGGGGAAACGGCTGCGTGTACGCTTCATACAAAGTATCTTACCGTTGTGCTCAATGACGGCACAAACCACGCGGGTAGGCTGAATTATCTTTTCCATACGTCATGCTATTTTAGAAATCGTTGGTAAAGGTACGAAAAAGTTGAGAGTTGAGAGTTGAGAGTTGAGCGATTTTTTTTCTTTTTAATCTTTTTTACCTTTTACTTTTTTACGTAACATTGCCATCAAAGATGGCGAAATTACTCCGTCTCGACAAAAAAAGAAAAGAATTTCTTTGTTTTGTGCTCAACTTTTCGTAACTTTGCGGCAATAAAACAATCAGTACTACACAAGTATCTCTCAACTCTCAACGCTAAACACTCAATAGAATGTATATAGCCATAGCTGGAAACATAGGATGCGGAAAGACCACACTCACCAACATGCTGGCCCGACACTACGGTTGGGAGGCACGTTTTGAGGCCGTCACCGAAAATCCCTATCTGGAAGATTACTACAAGGATATTCCCCGATGGTCGTTCGCGCTGGAGGTGTTCTTCCTCAAAGAACGCTTCCGTGACCTGCTGCGCATCAACGAGGCCAAGCACACCATCATTCAGGACCGCTCCATCTTCGAAGGCGTCTATGTGTTCACTGCTAACAACAAGGCCATGGGCAACCTTAGCGACCGTGACTTCGATACCTACATGGAACTGTTTGAGCAGATGATGCACATGGTTCGTCTGCCTGAACTCATGATTTACCTGCGAGCCTCCGTTCCTCATCTGGTGGCCAACATCCAGAAACGAGGACGTGACTACGAGCAGACCATCCAACTGGAATACCTGCAGAACCTCAACGAACGCTACGAGGACTTCGTCTTTAACCGCTACAAAGGACGACTCCTGGTCATTGACGTTGACAACATGGACTTCGAACATGAGCCCAAGCAGTTTGCCAGCATCATCGACAAGATAGATGCCAACCTCTTCGGACTCTTCCCTCCTATTGCCCGCTGAGTCAGGGGCTACAGGGGGTATGAACTAGCGCCTTTTCATGTAACAATAGATAATTAACAGCATTGAAAGTATTATGCATATAGCAATAGCAGGAAACATCGGCAGTGGCAAGACTACACTGACCAAGATGCTGGCCAAAAGATATGGCTGGACACCACGTTATGAACCCGTTGACAACAACCCCTATCTGGCCGACTTCTATGCCGACATGAAGCGGTGGTCGTTCAACCTGCAGATATACTTCCTGAACAAGCGCTTCAAGGAAGTGGTCGAGATTTCCAAGTCGAAGGAAACCATCATCCAGGACCGTACCATCTTCGAGGATGCCCGCATCTTTGCCCCCAACCTCCACGGACAGGGCATGATGAGTGACCGCGACTTCCAGAACTATACTGACCTCTTCGACCTGATGATGTCGCTGGTCAAGCTGCCTGACCTCATGATTTATATCCGTTCCACCATTCCCAACCTGGTGGCACAGATCCAGAAGCGCGGGCGTGACTACGAGCAGACCATTCAGCTGGATTACCTTCAGGGACTCAACAACCGCTATGAGGAATGGATAGCCGGCTACAAGGGCAACCTCATCATCGTTGACGGAGACAAGTGTAAGTTTGGTGATGACCATGAAGCCTTCAAGCAGATAACCGACATGATTGACGCCAAGCTATACGGTCTGTTCCCGATGGAGTAATAAAAATAAAAGGAGCCGCTTTGATGAGTGGCTCCTTTTATAATACTATATCCTATTAGTTATGATCAGTTCGCTGCCTCAAACTCACGGAGGAAGCGAGTATCGTTCTCTGAGAACATGCGCAGGTCACTCACCTGATACTTCAGGTTGGTGATACGCTCCACACCCATGCCGAAGGCGTAGCCGCTGTACTCCTTGGAGTCAATGCCGCAGAGCTCCAGCACGTTGGGGTCAACCATACCGCAGCCCAGAATTTCTACCCAACCGGTGTGCTTGCAGAAGCCACAGCCCTTGCCGCCGCAGATGAAGCAGGAAATGTCCATTTCTGCTGATGGCTCCGTGAAGGGGAAGTAGCTGGGACGCAGACGAATCTTGGTATCAGCGCCAAACATCTCACGGGCAAAGGAGAGGAGCACCTGTTTGAGGTCGGTAAACGAAACGTTCTTGTCGATGTAGAGACCTTCTACCTGATGGAAGAAGCAATGGGCACGTGCCGTGATGGCCTCATTTCGATATACACGGCCTGGGCAGATGACGCGGATGGGGGCAGTAAGCTTGCCGTCCTCGGTGTGCATGTTCTCCATGACTCGAGCCTGAACGCTGGAGGTGTGCGAACGCAACAGGATGTTCTTCGTCACATCGTCAGGGTGCTGTGAGACAAAGAAGGTGTCCTGCATGTCGCGGGCAGGGTGGTCGGCAGCAAAGTTCATCTTGGTGAACACGTGGAGGTCGTCTTCCACTTCAGGACCGTCAGCCAGCACAAAGCCCATGCGTGAGAAAATGTCGATAATCTCATTAGTGACAATGGTCAGCGGATGACGCGTGCCAAGCTGGATGGGGTAGGGGGTGCGGGTGAGGTCAATGTTCTGCTCTTCGCCTGAGCCTCCCTGAGCTTCAATCTGCTCCTTTAGGGCATTGATGCGGTCAAAAGCAGTCTGCTTGAGTTCGTTGATTTTCATGCCAACGGCCTTCTTGTCCTCAGCCGGCACATTGCGGAAATCTGCCATCAGGGCATTGATTT
This sequence comes from Prevotella sp., assembly GCA_024695705.1. Lineage (GTDB taxonomy): Bacteria > Bacteroidota > Bacteroidia > Bacteroidales > Bacteroidaceae > Prevotella. Next base: position 10,969 of record JAILHP010000058.1, read on the forward strand.
CACCTTTCTTACTAAGATATTTCAGTCGCAGGGTTTCAATGTCAGCTGCGTTTTTAGCATCTAAATGCTGTACTTCGTTCAGTAATTGTTCTATCTTGTCGAGTATCATAATCTGAAAAATTTGCTGCAAAGGTACTATTTTTTAGTGAAAAGTGAATAGCGAAAAGTGAAAAATTTGCTGCCGCCCATAAAAATTATGAATTATGAATTAAGAATTATGAATTTTTTCGTAACTTTGCACCAAAATTGAGAGACAATTGTTATTCGAATGTCGAAATGAAGAAGTTAGTATGGCTCTTTTTTGCCGTCGCTATGATGTGTTTCGCTTGTAAAGGGAACCGTCAGACATCAGGGGATGATGTTGTGGGAGACTCTACGGGCACTACGGATTCTGTTCCGTCAGACACTTTGGAGGAACTGATAGCTGAGACGCCTATGCCCAAGGCGGCTGACGAGTTGTTTGACGACTTCATCTTCAATTTTGCTGCCAGCAAGAAGGTTCAGCTGTCCCGCATTCATTTCCCCTTGCAGGTATTGAAGGGCGAACAGAAAGAGGTGATGCAGAAAAACGATTGGATCACCGACCACTTCTTCATGCAGCAAGGCTACTACACGCTGATTTTCAACAACGAGAAACAAAAGGAACTCTGCAACGACACCTCGGTGAACCTGGTGACCATTGAACGTATCTACCTGAAAAAGAAGTTCATCAAGCAGTATGTCTTTGAACGGGTCAACGGCCTGTGGATGATGCAGCGCGTGCAGCTGACCGACATTGACGACTCCCAGAATGCCTCGTTCCTTACTTTCTATGAGAAGTTTGCCACCGACTCGCTCTTCCAGGTGGAGAGCCTGAGCCCGACGGTGGACTTTGTAGGTCCTGACCCTGACGATGACTTTGCCCAGATGGAGGGTGTCATTACGAAGGACACCTGGCCTGCTTTTGCTCCTGAACTGCCTTCAGACATGATCTATAATATGGTCTATGGCAACGAGCCTGCGGAAGGCAACCAGCGCATCTTCGTGCTGCGTGGCATTGCCAATGGCTTTGAGGTGCAGCTGACGTTCAAGAACAGCGGTGGAAAGTGGCGGCTGGTGAAAATGATTACTTAGTTGAGGGTTCTTCGCAGAGCGAAGCGGCAAAGCCGAGCGGAGAGTTGAGCGATATTTGTTGAGTGATGAAAAATATTAGGAATTACAGCCTGTTACAGCATAACACGTTTGGCATTGATGCCTGTTGCAGCCGCTATCTGGAATACGGTAGCGCGGAAGATGCCAAGGAAGTAGCCCATATCCTGCGGTGTGAACAAAAACCCTTTATCATCATTGGTGGTGGCAGTAACTTGTTGCTAACGAAGGACTTTGAGGGCATCGTGGTGCGCTCTGACATCAAGGGCATCAGCCTGCATCATACAGAAATCACTTGCGGCAGCGGTGAGGTATTCGACGACGTAGTGGATTGGTGTGTGGCACACCAGCTATATGGTGCGGAGAACTTGTCGCATATCCCAGGAGACGTGGGAGCCAGCGCCGTACAGAACATTGGGGCTTACGGAGTGGAGGTCTGCCAACTGATTGATACCATTGAGGCTGTAGAGATAGCTACCGGTGAGCTCAAAACCATCAAGGCTAAGGCGTGTGGTTATGGATATCGTCAGAGCCGTTTCAAGCAGGAGTGGAAAAACAAATACCTCATTACGTTTGTGACCTACCGCCTGTCAAAGGAGTTCCAACCCCATCTGGACTATGGCAATATCCGTAGTGAACTGGAACGCAGAAACATCACGGAACCGACCCCTGAGCAACTGCGTCAAGTCATCATAGATATACGAAGTGCCAAGTTACCCGACCCCAAGGTGCAGGGCAATGCCGGCAGTTTCTTCATGAACCCCATCGTCTCGCGTGCCAAGTATGAGAAACTGGCTGCTAAATATGACTTGATGCCTCATTATTATATAGATAAGGAACACGAGAAGATTCCCGCCGGATGGCTGATTGACCAGTGCGGATGGAAGGGCAAGTCGTTGGGACGTGCCGGTGTTCACGACAAACAGGCCTTGGTACTGGTGAATAGGGGAGGGGCGACCGGTGAGGAAATCGTAGCCCTCTGCCGTCAGATACAACGAGACGTGAAAGAAAAGTTTGATATTGAGTTATTCCCTGAGGTGAACATTATTTAAAGGTAAAAAAGTAAAAAAGTAAAAAAGGTAAGAAAGTGAGACTGACATTTCTTGGAACGGGAACTTCATGCGGGGTGCCGACCATTGGCTGCCAGTGTGAGGTGTGCCAAAGCAAAGACCCTCACGACAAACGGCTGCGCTGCTCAGCGCTATTGGAGACGGAGAGCACCCGCCTGCTCATTGACTGCGGACCAGACTTCCGTCAGCAGATACTGCCACAGCCTTTCCGGAAGATTGACGGGGTGCTGGTGACGCATGCCCACTATGACCACATGGGAGGCATGGACGACTTGCGTCCTTACTGTCAGTTTGGAGAGATTAACGTCTATGCCGACCCCGATGCCTGCAAGGGACTGCTCCAGATGCTGCCTTACTGTTTTGCAGAAAACCGCTATCCCGGAGTGCCTGCCATTCAGCTGAATGAGATTCATCCTCACAAGCCCTTCCAGATTGGCGATATCAGCATCATGCCTTTCCAGGTGATGCATGGCAAGCTGCCCATCCTCGGCTTCCGCTTCACACACCACTCACCAAACACAAAACACCCATCATCCATTGTCTATATTACCGACATGAAGACCATGGATGATGCAGAGCTTTCCTACATCATGGGGGAAAACTATTCTCCACTCACCACTCACCAATCACTTGACACCCTTATCGTCAACGCCCTGCGCCAGGGAAGACCACATCATTCTCATCAGTTGTTGGATGATGCCGTGAAGTTTGCGGAGAGGGTAGGGGCACGCCAGACCTGGCTCATTCACCCCAGTCACGAAATAGGTCTGCATGCGGAAGTCAACGCTATGTTGCCTCCGCACATCCAGTTAGCTCACGACGGATTGGAGATAAATGTTTAATAATATCAAGAAAGTGATTATTTTTTCTTCGCTTCAGGCTTCTTGGTCTCAGCGGGTTTCTTAGCTGGAGCCGGAGCCGCAGGTTTCTTATTATCAGCGGGTTTCTTTGTCTCTGCAGGTTTCTTGTTCTCAGCAGGCTTTTTGTTTTCCACGGGCTTGGCCTGTTCAGCTTTCAGCTTGGCTTCGGCAGCGGCAATGCTGTCCTGACGGGCTTTCTCCTCAGCAGCCTTGCGTGCCTTGATGTCCTCAATCTTGAACGTAGCCTCGTCAGAGTGTTCACCCTGATTGGCATAGGTCTTCAGATAAGCCTCGTACGACTCAATGGTGTTCTTCTCAGTAGCCGTAACCCAGTCCAGGGAGTCGATGGTGAGACGGGCTTCCTTGACATGTTTGTTCTGAGGATACTGGTCAACGAAAGCCTGGATCTTGGACTTGCTCTTGCTGTCGCGGGCATTCTGCCAGTCCAGCTCAATCTTCTGCAGACGAGCAAGAATACTCTCGACGCTGTCACGACGCTCTTTGGGAGCCAGCTGATAACGAAGCAGATAGTCCTGAAGGATAAGCGGCTCACCGCTGATGATGGCCCGTTCATAGGCATCTGTCTCGTTCTGTTGGTCCATCTTGTTCATCAGGTAAATGCCTAAGAACACCACCGCCAACGAGGCTACCAGCGCCACCACAAAGGCAATGGCAACAGGGTGGCGTTTCTTCTGGACAGTCTCCGTATTGTCGGCAGAACGCCTGGTGTCCATCACACCGTGTATCTCGTGTCTTTCCGGACGCTCATTGCTGAGACGATGAATCTTCACTTCTGCGTCTTCCTGGGGCAGAACCTCCTGACAGTTAGGGCAAACGTCGTTGAAGGCAAACGTCAGCTCGCCACACTCGGGACAACGTACAATATTTCCTGCGATATCAATGCCACAACTGGGGCAAGTCTTAGCGTGGTCGCTTACCTGATGACCACATTCCGGGCACTTTATAATAGCCATAATGATGTTTCTTTTTCAAATTTTGGTGCAAAGATAGTGATTATAACTGAAAAATGATTATCTTTGCAGCAAAAATTATCAAAGATGAAGTATTTATTATCCTTAGTTAGTATATTGCTGATGTTCGTGTCCTGTAACAATGATGAACCGTCGAAGCCCACAGGACCTGCTGACAGAACCGTAATTGTCTATATGGCAGCAGAAAACAACCTGTCAACGCCCTTCGCCGAAATTGATACGACGGAGATGATTGCCGGCTCCAAGAAACTCACCGATTCCCAAAATTATATTGTTTTCGTGGACAAGGCAGAAAAAGCCAGGCCGACCATCTGGAAGTTTGAGAAAGGTCAGCGAAAGCTCCTCAAGGAGTTCCAGGAGGATTTCTACAGCAGCGACCCCGCCAAGATGAAGGAAATCCTGGAGAGCATCGCCAAGGATTATCCTGCCAAGAACTATGGTCTGGTGCTTTGGGGACATGCCACCGGCTGGATCATCGAGAACGATACGGTGGAATATACCACAAAGGGAGGCGATGTGCGCCGTGCCTATGGCCGTGATACCGGTAACAACAGTTCACGTGCTGACAATGTGGGCAAATGGCTCAACATTCCCTCTCTGGCCAAGATGCTGAAAAGCCTGAGCTTCAGGTTTGACTACATCTTCTGCGACTGCTGTAACATGGCCAACGCCGAGACCGCCTATGAACTGCGCAATGTGACTGACTATCTGATAGCTTCTCCGGCTGAGATTCCGGCAGAAGGTGCTCCATACGATCAGATTACGGCTCCGCTGTTTGCTTCAGGAATCTCTGCCTATAAGGATATCATCAATTTATATGCCGACCAGACAGGCAGTTGTCTGCCATTGTCTGTTATCAAGCTCAGCGAGATGGACCAGCTGGCCAATGCTACAAAGGTTATCCTGCAGACGCTGGAGCCTACAGCCGAAAAGGAACTGGACCTGACTGGACTCATGTATTATGACGGAGTAAGGGTAAAGAATCTGTGCTCGCTTTATGACATGAATGACTTCCTGTTGCAGAATGCCGCAGCTGATGATTACAACCAGTGGAAACAGGCCTTTGACAAGGCTATTGTCTATAAGCGGTTTGCTTCTTCATGGATAACCAACGGCCACATTAACTTTTCCTATTTCCAAGCTAATGAACAAAAGTACGGAGGAATGTCAATGTATATTCCGCGTACTTTCTATGATCGCTACGATTATAGCCGCAACTATAATTCCACTTACCACCAGATGCAATGGTACTGGACCATTGGCTGGAACAACTACGGCTGGTAAATGCAGTTAGAAATTAGGAATTAGAAGTTCTTTTTCCTTATATTATATAATCAACATTATGATAAATAACGATTATTTATCATGGATGTTTATATATTTAATAGGTATTATAAAATAAGAAATAGGTATTATCTGAAAAAAAATGGAAGGATTAAGATGATAACTGAAAAAAAATGATTACTTTTGCAGCCAGAATTTTCTACAACAAATATTAGACATAATGAAAAAGCAACTTAAGAAAGTTCTTGTCTTAGGATCCGGTGCCCTGAAAATCGGCCAAGCCGGAGAATTTGACTACTCAGGTTCACAAGCTCTCAAAGCGCTACGTGAAGAAGGAATCTCCTCAGTTTTAGTCAACCCAAACATCGCAACCATTCAGACTTCTGAAGGAATTGCCGACAAGGTCTATTTCCAGCCGGTAACTACTCATTTCGTGACGGAAATCATCAAGAAGGAACGCCCTGACGGTATTTTGCTGGCTTTTGGTGGACAGACTGCCCTGAACTGTGGTACGGAACTCTACACCAACGGCACGCTGCAAAAGTATGGTGTCGAGGTGCTGGGAACAAGCGTCGAGGCCATAATGAACACCGAAGACCGCGACCTGTTTGTCAAGAAACTGGCTGAGGTGAGTCTGAAAGTGCCTGTCAGTCATGCCGTTGAGAACATGGACGACGCGCTGAAGGCTGCCCGCAGCATTGGTTTCCCCATCATGATTCGCTCTGCTTATGCCTTAGGTGGTCTTGGCAGCGGCATCTGCCCTGACGAGGAAGCCTTCAAGGAACTGGCTGAAAGTGCCTTCACGTTTGCTCCCCAGATACTTGTCGAGGAGTCGCTGAAAGGCTGGAAAGAGATTGAGTTTGAGTGCATTAGGGATGCCAACGACCATTGTTTCACGGTGGCTTCGATGGAGAACTTCGACCCCTTAGGCATCCATACTGGCGAGAGCATCGTGGTGGCTCCTACCTGCTCGCTGACCCCTGAACAGGTCAAGATGCTGCAGAACCTCACCATCAAGTGTGTGCGCCACCTGAATATCGTCGGAGAATGTAACATACAGTTTGCCTTCAACGCCCAGACCAACGACTACCGCATCATTGAGATTAACGCCCGACTGTCACGTTCCAGTGCCCTGGCTTCCAAGGCAACGGGCTATCCCCTCGCCTTTGTAGCTGCCAAGATTGCTCTGGGCTATACGCTGGACCAGATTGGCGAGATGGGAACTCCCAACTCTGCCTATGTGGCTCCTCAGCTGGACTACATGATTTGCAAGATTCCCCGTTGGGACCTGACGAAATTTGCCGGTGTAAGCCGCCTCATTGGTTCCAGCATGAAGTCGGTGGGTGAAATCATGTCCATCGGTCGTTCCTTTGAGGAGATGATTCAGAAGGGACTGCGCATGATTGGACAGGGCATGCACGGCTTTGTGGGCAACGACCATACCAAGTTCGACAACCTGGAGGAGGAACTCTCCCACCCCACAGACCTGCGTATATTTGCCATTGCCCAGGCCCTGGAGGAAGGCTACTCGGTAGAGCGCATTGAGGAACTGACCAAGATTGACGTTTGGTTCCTGGAGCGCCTGAAGCACATTGTTGACTTGAAGCACCAGCTGCAGCAGTACAACAAGCTGGAGGATCTGCCCGACGAGTTGCTCCTGGAGGTGAAGCAGGCCGGATTCTCCGACTTCCAGATAGCACGCTTCGTGCTGAAACCCACCGAGGGTAACATGGAGAAGGAGAACCTGCAGGTGCGCCATTATCGTAAGGAGAAAGGCATCCTGCCCTCAGTGAAGCGCATCAACACGGTGGCTTCCGAGCATCCTGAACTCACCAACTACCTCTACTTCACCTACACCCATACCCCAGCCTTCGGACAGCCTGACGGCAAGTCTTATCAGGCCAAGCACGACATTGACTATTACAAGAACGAAAAATCGGTAGTAGTCTTAGGATCAGGCGCTTATCGCATTGGTTCAAGTGTGGAGTTTGACTGGTGTTCGGTGAATGCCATCAACACGGCACGCAAGCTGGGCTACAAGTCCATCATGATTAACTACAACCCCGAGACCGTCTCCACCGACTACGATATGTGTGACCGACTGTACTTTGACGAGCTCAGTCTGGAGCGCGTGCTCGACGTCATTGACCTGGAGACTCCGCGTGGTGTCATTGTGAGTGTGGGCGGTCAGATTCCCAATAACCTCGCCATGAAGCTCTATCGTCAGGGTGTGCCCGTCCTGGGTACCAGTCCTGTG